>DGKJ01000087.1 GCA_002387735.1 Bacteriovoracaceae bacterium UBA4573
CACCACCGCCGACTATGATTCCGCCGCCGCCGCCGGGATACATTCCACCTGGATACATTGGGGGCATCATCATGCCGCCGCCCGGGTATCCTCCCGGGTATCCACCCGAATATCCGCCACCGCCGACCATAATTGGATAGCCCATACCGCCACCGTAGAGCCCACCGACTCCACCGTAAACGCTCAGGCCTCCAGCGCCGAGACCGCCCATTCCGGCAAGTCCTCCGAGTGCACCGGCGAGACCGTACATCCACGGACTCGCGACTGCGCCGCCGCCGTATCCATAAGACATTCCCGCTTGATAAGGGTCCAAAAAGGGAATGCCCATCTTGGTATAGTTGTCTGCGTAAATTCGATATTGATTCGTTGTTTGTTGCGCGGTTTTGTAACCAAAGTAACCGTTCATGATTCCAACACCAGCGCTCGCAATCGTCGGAGCCAGAGCTAGAATATAATCCCAAGTCCCAGGTTTACGGTTTCCACCACCACCACCGAAGCCACCATATGCCGAGAACCCGCCACCGCCGCCACCATATTCGGCAGCCATACTGGCTTGCACTGCGTAAATCTCTTGCATTTCTTCGGCGAAACGACGCTGTTCTTCGATACTCGCTTTGTATTCAACGGCCGAGTCGCACCAAGAACAAGCCTCTTGTTTGGTTTCTACGCTAGCCTTGCGTTTCTGCTCTCCTTCGAGCATTCGCTTCACTTGAGCGATTTGTTTTCTTAACTTCTTAATTTCGTCTTTGTAGCGAACTTTGGAACAGTTCGCGACGACTGAACTTTTGTTGTTCTGGTCCAACAATTCAAAGCAACCGTCTTTGTTATATATATTCCAGCAAAGGTTTCGGCGATCCTTGAGGTCGATATTGAATGCTTCGGCTCCACCGTTTAAGCAGTCCGTGGGCACAATTCCATCTTTCGCAACGCAGTAGTTGTTGCAAAGAAGAGCTTCGTCTTTGCACTTCGAGCAACTACGGTCGTCTTCCAAAGGATCATCACTATCGATCTTACTTTCTAACTCTTGAATTCTACTTTCATAGGACCGTATTAGGGCTTCGTCTTCTTCAATGTTTTTATCAATTACGTTAAGCGCTTCGATATTGCGCTCATATTCCTTCAACGTCGTCCGACTATTTTTTAATTTTCGAGAGCGAGACTCGGCTCCTACCACCGAAAGAGGCGTAAGCTGTACGACCGCAAATGCTGCGAGCGTAATAAATAAAAAAGGTTTCGCGAATATTCGATTCATGAGTCGAGCTCCTTGTGCTCTTGAGCTTTCCGGCAACGACAATACTGACGCGCCTAACAATGTACCTCTCAAAATTATTTCTCAGCACACAAGTAATTGCCATGGGCGGAAAATAACCATAAATTTTTTGCCTAGCCCTCGAATTAAGCGTAATTTCAATAGTACCCCATGACTGAACGCGAAAACTCCCAAAATCCTCTGGCCAGATTTTATGAAAATCGCGACGAAGTCATTGAAGACGTCGTCCAGCGCACACTGCTTGAGACGCTGAGCCGATCTTCGGAGGTCGCCGCTTCCTCTGCACGCACTTTTCAGGAAAAGTTGATCGCCGAAAGTCTCGAACAAGAGTTTCGGCGTCTCGATTTATCGAAAGACGCTTTGCGCGGCGTCGTCGATCAGTCGTTTTGGCAAGGAATCGCCTCAGCTTTCCGAGAACGCGATTCAGAGACTGATCTTAGACCAATCCTTGAGCGAATAATTCGATACCATGCCGAAGAAATCGCCGGCCATTTTGACCCCAAAGTCTACAAAATGGCGACCCTCATTCTTCCGAACGGTTTTAATTGGATGTTTCGCACATTGGATTGGAAAACTCTTTGGGCGGTATTTCGAACCTTAATGAACGAAAAGATCGATCTACGCAGAAAAGTCCATTTAACCGGGGATATTCAGTTAATCAAAAACCTATCCAAAAAAGGCACAATCGTACTGGTACCTACACACTTCAGCAATCTAGACTCCGTACTTCTCGGTTGGGCTTTATTCGAAATGGGACTTCCGCCGTTTTGTTTTGGGGCGGGGCTCAACTTATTTTCAAATCCGCTTCTGGGCTATTTTATGAATCACCTGGGGGCGTACAAGATCGATCGGCGCAAGAAACACTCGCTCTATCGGTGGACCCTTATGAATTATTCGAGTGTTGCTCTGGAGAACGATTGCCATTCTTTATTTTTTCCTGGTGGCGGACGAAGTCGATCCGGCGCCCCGGAATTTGTAGAAGGCAATCTCAAGCCGGGATTACTCAGTACCGTATTACGGGCCTACATTCGAAATATTCAGAAAAAAAAGACCAACCCGAATTTGTACATCGTTCCGTGCGTCATTTCCTACCATGTGGTGCTCGAGGCCACATCGCTGATAGAGGAACATTTAAAACGCACCGGTGCCAATCGTTTCATGATCGATAACGATGAATCATTTGCACCAAAAACTATCGCGAAGTTTATTTATAATTTCATGAGAGGCAGCTCTTCTGTAAATCTACATTTTTGTCGACCTTTGGACCCGTTCGGAAACTTGGTTTCCGAAGATGGACTAAGTCGCAATCAGGCGGGAAGAATTCTAAACTTGCCCGACTACATCACAACTGACGGGGAGATCGGCTCGAAGCCGCAGCGAGATCGGGAATATGGGCTGAATTTAAATCAAAAAATTCTAGATCGCTATAAACAAGAGAATGTGGTTTTAAGCAGCCATTTTATTGCTTATGTTTTTTTTGAATATTTGCTGCAACGATTCGGCGAAGGCGATCCACTGCGACTCTTCAAACACCAAACTGAACAATGCAAGTTAACGACTGATGAGCTTCGAACGTACGCTGTTCCAATTTTAAAAAAATTACAAATATTACACGAAGGGGGCGGAGTTCTATTAGAGCCTGTTCTCCGCTCAAACGACTTCGACCAGGTACTCGAGTCGGCGGGTAGAAATTTGGCGGTTTTCCATACCGCGCGACCTATATTAGTTGAAGGTCAAAATGTAGGAACGGAAGATTTGCGGCTGCTTTATTATTACCATAATCGTTTGGAGGGCTACGGCCTTGCGAAACAGACAAATTAAGCAGGTCGGTATCGTTGGCGCTGGCCAATGGGGAACTACACTTGCGTGGTTATGCTCTCTAAAATGCGAGGATGTTCGACTATACGACTACAAGCCGGAACGTGCCAAATTGATTCAGCAAACCAGAAAAAATAAGGACTTTACTGGCGATTTTGAAATTCCAGGCAACGTCTCGGTTCACAGCGATTTAGAGCATGTCATCGGATCTGCGCAGATTATTTTAGTAGTGGTTCCATCACAGTCCATGCGAGCGACTGCCAAGGCTATTTCGCAGTTTTGCACGCCGAGCCAATATCTCGTGCACGGCACTAAGGGGCTGGAACAAAAAACGCATAAACGAATGAGTGAGGTTTTACTGGAAGAGACGGCCTGTCTTCGAGTGGGGGTCCTATCGGGACCAAACTTAGCCGACGAAATTCTAAACGGTTTGCCGGCCGCTTCTGTGATCGCCAGTAGATTCGACGAGGTGATCGAGGGCGTACAGAATCTTTTAAGTAGTCCTCGATTTTTAGTTTTCGGAAATCACGACATAGTGGGAGTTGAATGGGTCGGAACCCTAAAGAACATACTGGCATTAGCGACTGGCATGATTCACGAGCTGAAACTTGGCCAAAATACCCAGGCGTTGATACTGACTCGAGGAATCGCCGAGATTGAGCTCTTGTTCAAAAAACTCGGAGCTAGTTCTGAAACGCTTTTGGGTTTGGCCGGACTAGGCGACATTTTTGCGACCTGCACGAGCCAGCAAAGTCGCAACTTCCGCGCCGGAGTGTTGCTCGCCCAGGGCCAGGGAGCCGTCGAAGTTCAGAACCAAGTTCACGCAACAGTCGAAGGGTTGCATACCATCCGAGCAGTTTTAGATTTTAAAGACGAACACAAACTTGATTTACCTATAATTGAAGCGCTCGGTCGTTGCGCTTTTCAAGGTAAAGGGGCTCTCGACGAAGTCCAGAAAATCTTGGCTCGAATTCCAGGCCTCGAAAAAGTCGTTTAAGTATTGAATTATCGTTTTTTAGACTGACGACGAGCGTCCGCTTTTTTTCGCGTGCGTTTTTTCTTTTGGCTCTGACGTTTACGCATTTTCATTTTCTGACTTTTTGATTTTCTTCCTCTGCCCATGTTTATTTTCTCCTGTTGAGCTGTTTGTAATTCAATCGGTTTTCTTTGTCGATATTGTGATAAACTAACACACGCATGAATGACAACTCCTCAAACACTCTTACATGTGCTGAATGTGGCTCTTCATTCCAGTTTTCGGAGGGCGAACGAAAATTTTTTGAAGAGAAAAACTTCAAACACCCCCCGAAACGTTGTCCCGACTGTCGGGCTGAAAAAAAAGCGAAACAGCAAACTCGCGGCGGAATAAAGCCGGTTGTTCGACAAGACCAACGATACCCGGCAGTTTGTTCCCGGTGTGCGAAGAGCTTTAACGCCCCTTTTCAACCCGACGGCAATCGTCCGGTGCTTTGCAGAGATTGTTACCGGTCGTAGAAATTTTTAGCTAAACGTGTTAGCTTAGAAGCTATCTGGGTGGAGTAATTCGCTCCTGTTTTCACCCTCATGCAGCAGTGATCTTAAATGCATTTTGCTCGAAGCAGAGGAGGACCCCCATGACTCAAGAAAATATATTATCTCAGCAAACGTCCCCCGCGAGTGCCTTTGCCGTTGGCGACGAGGTTTCATACGGGCTACACGGTAAATGTGTCATAACTGGGATTGAGACCAAAGATGTAGGCGGGGCGTCGGTTTCATTTTACCAGGTTCGTGCGATTCGCAATCCAATTACTGCCAAATCGACTGTGATCGGTAAAGGAGAAGCCGCGATTCTTGTTCCTGTGACCTCGGCCACTGTATCGGGCTTGCGTCGTATGATGACCAAGGATGAAGCGGAAGCCGCCCTTCGTCTTATTTCTGAGCCCGATTACCATTTCGAACTTAAAAATCCTTGGCTTACTAAGCAGAAACTTCTCGAAGATGTTATTCGAAAAGAAGGCGGCATTGGGTTGGCTAAAGTCATCGGGCATCTTCACGTGGTGATGAGCCGGGATGTGGTGCCACCTAGTCCAGTTATGAAACTTTATGAAAGTTGCACCCGAATTTTTTTACGGGAACTAGCCGATGCAATGGGTGGTTTAACAACCAAAGAAGTTGAGCCATTGTTGGCACGCGCTCTTAAGACAAAATTGTTAGCGGACAACTAAGTCCCAACTCTGCCAATCATCAAAAGCAATGTACAAAAGC
>DGKJ01000104.1 GCA_002387735.1 Bacteriovoracaceae bacterium UBA4573
GGCCTACCATCCGGAGTGTCAGCAGGCGCTCCGCGACGCCGCCCGAAACGAGTCCATAACTCTCCACGAAGGGGTTTACGCGGCTCTCACTGGCCCTACCTATGAAACTCCGGCGGAAGTACGAATGCTCCGTGTCCTTGGAGCTGACGCCGTCGGCATGTCGACCGTCCCCGAGGCGATTGCCGCCAATCACTTAGGTGTTCGGGTTGCCGCCCTTTCGGTTCTTACAAACCTTGCGGCTGGAATCTCACCCCATCGACTTTCCCATAACGAAGTCATGAAAAACGCGGATCAGGCCTGTTCCAAACTCGTTAAGCTCCTAAGCCGAGCCATACCGAACCTACCCGTAAAGAGGAACGCCCAATGACAACCAAAAAAATGAAGAAGAAAAGAAGCTCCAACACCGACATCCGAATTCAAGACGTTCAGGAAATCCTCTTCGACGCCGCCAAGAACGTCATGCGCCAGGCCTATGCCCCTTACTCTAAGTTTCGCGTTGGGGCCGCTCTCATAGACGAAACTGGCACCATCCACGTCGGCACAAATGTCGAAAACGCATCGTACGGTGGCACAATCTGCGCGGAACGCGCGGCAATATGCTCGATGATCGCGGGTGGAGGGCGTAAGCTTCGCGCCATTGCGATTGTCACCGAAAAGGGCACCCCCCCCTGTGGGCTGTGTCGCCAGATTCTGTCGGAATTCGCGGGTCCCGAAGTCCCCGTCATCATCGCAGGAAAAAAAGGGGTCCTAGACCTTTATTCGGTCGGCGAACTACTGCCCGAATCCTTTGGTCCGAAAAACCTTTTAAAACATTCTTGACCTACAGACACGGAACACGTTAAGAAACCCCACCTATGTACGCAATCATTGAAACTGGTGGAAAACAATATCGTGTCGCTCCTGGTGAAGTTCACACTTTTGAGCACATTAACGGCAATGTTGGTGATTCGATCACCTTCGACAAGGTTCTCTTGGTAGGAACTCAAGGCGGTGACACTTCAGTGGGCACTCCTTACGTAAACCAAGCAACCGCGATCGGAGAGATCGTGCAACAAACTCGTGGCGAAAAACTTCTCACGATCAAGTATCGTCGTCGGAAAGGCTATCGTCGCACGATTGGTCACCGCCAAGAACTGACTCGCGTACTCGTTACGAAATTGGCAAACGGCGCCGGTTCCGAAACTCAGTACGATTCTGCAAAGCGCAACGAACTCCTCATTAAAGCTAGCGTTCCTTTTGCTGCTGCTAAAACTGAAAAGCCACGCAAAGCAAAACTTGCTGCTGCTCCAACGAGTGAAAAAGCTGCGAAAACAGCAACTAAAAAAGCTCCGGCTAAAAAAGCCTCAAAAAAAGAAGCTTAAAAAAAGGATAGATCGTCATGGCACATAAAAAAGCGGGTGGTAGTTCCAAAAACGGTCGCGACTCCAACCCCAAAATGCGCGGCGTAAAGCGCTACGGCGGCCAAGTGGTAAACCCAGGTGAAGTTCTAGTACGCCAAGTTGGTACCAAGTTTCACCCTGGTCGCAACGTTCGCCTAGCTAGCGATTACACCTTGTATTCGGCTATTGGTGGTGTTGTTAAGTTTGAACATCACGATAAGAAAAGACTGCAAGTCTCGGTTTACCCGCTGGCTTCCTAAGTCTTAGCCTTTTTACTTTTTAAAAAAAATTAACCCAGGTCGCGCAGAAATAGTGTATAAGCGCGCCTGGGTTTTTTGTTTTATGGCAAAGTTTATTGACGAAGCAAGTATCACTATTCAGTCGGGCAATGGCGGCCCCGGCTGTGTGGCGTTTCACCGCGAGAAGTACGTGCCTAAAGGTGGGCCTTCCGGCGGCGACGGCGGCAAAGGCGGCGACGTCTGGATTGAAACTAACCGCAATCTAGCTACCCTTTTAGACTATCGGTACCGCTTAAAGTACGAAGCAAAAAACGGCAAACCCGGCCAAGGCGGAATGAAAACCGGCTCCGATGGCGAAGACGTCACTCTCAAAATTCCGGTTGGCACTATCGTGCGAGATCTGGACACCGGCGAAGTACTCGAAGATTTCACAGAACACGGCACTCGCTATCTCCTGTGCAAAGGGGGACGCGGCGGAAAAGGCAATTCTCATTTTGCCACTTCAACTCATCAAGCTCCACGTTTTGCACAGCCCGGCGAAGAAGGCGTGGTCCGAAAAATAAAACTCGAACTAAAACTACTCGCTGACGTTGGTATTATTGGATACCCGAATGCTGGCAAGTCGACCCTGATTTCCAAAATTTCTGCAGCGAGGCCAAAAATTGCAGACTACCCGTTTACCACTTTAGTGCCCAACCTTGGAGTTGTGCGTGTGGGTAAAGAAATTGGCTCCCCTACTTTTGTTGTAGCTGATATTCCCGGACTAATTGAAGGAGCCAGCCTCGGACGCGGTCTTGGCACTAAGTTTCTCAAACACATCGAACGTACGAAGTTTCTCCTCCACGTCATTGACGGTGCCAAACTCCTTAAAGAATTTGGAACAGACGATCCAAAGGCTTTTGCTCAAGCGGTAGTTCGTGACAAAGAAATTATCGACGCTGAACTTTATACGTTTTCGCCGGAATTAGGCGAAAAGGCCCAAATGCTCGTGCTAAATAAGTGTGATTTATTTACCGACGAGTTTCTTAAAACTGTTCAAAAACACCTCACTAAATTAAAGTTCACCGACATACTGATGATTTCGGGAGTAGCACACCAAAATTTAGATGACCTTGTCGAGCGCCTCGCCCGCCGCCTGGGGTTATGAACCCAATCGAATCGCCCCGCGCAGTAGCGATTTTCGGAGGACGCTTCGATCCAGTTCATTCGGGGCACGTGACACTTGCGGAGATTTGTCGCAAACATTTAAATTTCGCCACTCTCGAAATAGTGCCGACCAAAAATGCTCCGCACAAAGTCGCAGCAGTCGCGACCGATGACGAACGTGTAGAATTATTGAAGCTTGCCTTTAAAGATTTTTCCGGGGCTCGGATCAATGACTGGGAACTTAAAAAAGATCACACTTGTTACACAACCGACTTGCTTGATCACTACGCGGCCCAAGGCGCCGAACAACCTTTTTTTATTCTAGGCGAAGACTCACTCTACGACTTACCGAAGTGGTACCAGTTCCCCAAGTTACTCTTCAAAGCTCGCTGGGTGGCCGTGCGTCGTGGTACCTTTCCCAATAGAATCGACCGTCAAGCCCACCTTCTCGAGAGTCTTGAAAAGACTGGATGTCAAATTAACTGCCAGGAAACCCCAGTCGGAGTTCGTTGGACCATCAGCAATCTGCCGAACCAACCAGTAAATTCAACCACGATCGATCTATTTAGCGCCGAGATTCCCGACATTCGTTCGCAAGATATAAGAAAGGGGCTTTATGATCATGGGGGGCATTGGCTTGATTCTCACCCAGTGGTTCCCCCCGCGGTTGCCCAGTATTTGAAAACCCATCACCTGTATGTTAAAAAACAAGGACTAACCAATGGAATCTAGAGAACTCGCACTCGCCTGTGCCCGCGCGGCGATCGATAAAAAAGCGGAGCACAGTCTGGTGTTCGACCTAAACGGCGTAGCCGACTTCACGGACTATTTTTTAATCACCTCGGGTCAGTCCGAACGGCAGGTCCAAGCCATTGCACAGTCGATACTAGACCACACAAGATCGTTCGGGGACACCAGACCCCGTGTAGAAGGATTAGATTCTGGACGTTGGGTGTTGATTGATTTTGGCGACGTAGTTGTTCACGTTTTTCACCACTACATCCGTGAGTTTTACGACTTAGAAACGCTCTGGAGTGATGCACGACGCGTTAACATACCTAAGGAATTTTACACCGAACCCGCGCACGCGCCGTCCTGATTAGCGACATGCGTATTCGTTTCTTGGTTCTGGGAAAATTTAAAAATAAAGCCCTCGAAGAACTCTTCAATTACTATATAAAACTCGCTACACAATTCGCCAAAGTCGAATCCATCGCATTAGGTGTTACTTCTCGCACAGAACAAGACGAAACAGTTTCGCGGTGGCTCGAAAAAAATGCCCACCGTTCCTACGTTACCGTGCTCGACGAACGCGGCAAAGAATTCGATAGCCAAGGGTTTGCGAAAAAGATGGAGCAAATCCGCGGTGGCTCCCACAGCGATTGGACCATTATTTGTGGTGGGGCCTGGGGTTTTTCGGACTCACTTAGATCTAAGGCCCACTTGGAATGGGCACTGGCGAAAATGACTCTCCCCCATGAATTAGCACTGGTGGTAAGCGCTGAACAAGTTTTTCGCGGCCTTTCCATTTTGGCGAACCACCCGTACCATCACCAGTGAGAAACTAAATAATGGGATCCGACACTAAAAACTACATCACCCCCGGTGGGTTCACCAAACTCAAAGACGAACTCAAACAATTACTCGACGTCGAACGCCCAACAGTAGTGCGTACCGTCAGTTGGGCCGCGTCCAACGGAGATCGCTCCGAAAATGGGGACTACATTTATGGCAAACGACGACTGCGGGAAATCGATCGTCGCATTCGCTTCCTAAGCAAACGAATTGAAAGCGCGGAAGTTATTGATCCCGCCAAGCAAAGCGGAGAACGTGTAGTTTTTGGCGCGCTTGTCGAAGTAGAAACAAGTGATGGGACTGTGAAACGTTATCAAATTGTGGGAATCGATGAGTCTGAACCAGCGGTCGGTCGATTGAGCTGGATCTCGCCGATCGCAAAAGCTTTGCTGGGAAAAAAAGTCGGCGACCTAGTCCTGTACAGTACCCCAAAAGGCGAAGAAGAGCTGGCAATTCTAAAAATTAGCTTTTCGTAATTTCATCACAACCGGGCTCCAACATGTGCGCGTGATCTGCGGCGGCTTTTGGCCAGTACTCTCGCGTCAAAAGCTCGAAAACGAGCGCATTGCGATAGTTCAATCCGCCCTTCTCAATTCCTCGACGATGATGATTCTGACGCAAGCGTGTTTTCCATTCACTAAAGGCGCGAAACACCCCCGACGGAACTCGTGGGGAATCTATCACGCGATCAATTATTTTCTTTCGCGCTTCGATCGCTGCGGTGTTGATGGTGCGAACTGACTTCACATGTTGATCAAGTGCGGCGTTGCCACTAGAGCGATCAAAACTTCGCTGTTGTTCCACCACTTGGTTTAAAAGAGCCTGAATTTCCTGTTCCTGAACAAGTGCCACTAAGATTTTACTCGACACTTCCCGGTATTCACGTTCGACCAATCGATCAATTTCCTTGGCGTTCTGTTCGCTGCGCTGTTGTTCGAATTGTTCGACTCGCAAAAAATGCGGCACTAAAGCCACTGACACGAACTTCTTCCAACCCTCAGCTAACGCGCTTCTCTCTGCCCTGTTTAAGGATTTAACAGCATGAGAAACGTCAACCCGACTCGAGACATTCTCGGTTTCTAAAAGCAAAGTTCTAAAGAAACTGTCGATTTGTTCGTAAAATAATTTGCGGAGATCTACGCGAATCTGCGATTCGATTGCACCAGTAGTTTGCTCTTGGTCTGAATTATTTGTTATTCCCGCGCGTGCCTCACCTTGCAAGGCGTTCATTCCCACGATCACAAACAAGAGCAACCCCAGCGCGTGGCACAAAACTAGACGAAGCCGACGTTTTCGTGGGATAAACAACATGGCCTTCGATTACCATACTTGACCGTTTTTGTAAACTATAGGAGTTCACTATGAATGCCTTTAAAACCAACGGAAAAACAGTCGTTATTACGGGGAGTAACCGAGGGATCGGAGCAGCCCTAACTAATGAATTTTTAAAACAAAACTGGCAAGTCTTCGGAGGAGTTCGCCGTCCAAGTTCCGATCGCCAAATGCAGGCTGGTGCCGCTTACCAAGAGTTTCAGATCGACGTCCAAGATTCCAACTCAGTGAACAACGCTTTCGCCAAACTTCGCGAAGACTTCCACTCTCGGGGAAGCTCGCTGGATCTCCTTATTAACAACGCCGGTGTTTACGAAGACGCCGAAGCTAACTTCACCGAAATCTCGGAACAAGCGTTGTTCAAAAGTTTCGACGTCAACGCCATGGGGGCAATGCGGGTAACTAAAGCTGCGCTTTCTTTGCTGCTGGCCGCGCCTCAGCCGCTGGTAGCCAATGTTTCAAGTCTAATGGGTTCCATCAGCGACAACACCGGCGGCGGATCCTATGCGTACAGAATGTCCAAGGCCGCACTCAACATGTTCACTAAATCGTTCTCTATCGACTACCCCCAGATCGCCTCAGTTGTGCTTCACCCCGGTTGGGTAAAAACCGAAATGGGCGGACCAAACGCTCCGACCTCAACCGAAGATTCCGCCCGGGGACTTGTTAAACTACTTACCACCGCCAAACTCAAATCGCTTTCAGGCCGGTTTTTTGATTTTGAAGGCGATGAAATCAGTTGGTAGTCTAATCCCATGACGGGTAGCAAACGCAGTAAAATTTTTCTCATCGTTTTAGACGGATTCGGAATCGGGAAGAACTACCCGTTCAACGCGATTCAAAATTCGAACATGCCCTTCTATAAAGAGCTAGGCAAACGCTACGCTCAATCCCGCTTGATTACTTGCGGAGAAGAGGTCGGGCTACCACCAGGGGTCATGGGCAACAGCGAAGTGGGCCACACCAACATGGGTGCGGGCCGCATCGTTTATCAGGAACTAACACGTATCAATCGTGACATTCGCAATGGAGCGTTTCGCACGAACTCCGTTTTCAAAAATGCCCTCCTGCAGATTCAAAAATCAGGCGGTCGACTGCACCTCATGGGTTTGCTGTCGGACGCTGGAGTGCACAGCACCTGGGAGCATCTTAAGGCACTAGTAGAATTGGCCTCCCCGTTGGTTCCGGTAACAATTCATCCATTCACCGACGGGCGTGATACCCCACCGGGGTCGGCGCGTGGTTTTTTAAAAGATCTAGAGCTGCTGGTTTCAGCACATCCTGGTTGCAACGTCGGTACGATCGCTGGGCGATACTACGCCATGGATCGCGACACCCGCTGGGACCGAACCAATTTGGCCTTCGATGCTCTTTGTGGGAGGTCACCGGTTAGTCCCTTTAAAAGTGATAACGGCGCAGCTGCCGCGATTCAGGCTTTCGAGGATTCCTACGCAAAGGGCGTCACTGACGAATTTTTAATACCCCAACGCTTGCAAACCAAAGATCGTTCATCGGTAGGCAATAACGACGGCATATTGTTTTTTAATTTTCGAGCGGACCGTGCGCGCCAACTTACGCGAGCTTTTACCGATTCTTCATTTTCAGAATTCGATGTTTCTAATCGCCCGAAGCTCTCAACCTATGTGTGTATGACAGAATACCATAAAGATTTTGGACTGCCTGTCGCATTTCCGCCTCAAAATCTTTCCCGAATTTTGCCAGAAATTATCACTGAAAATGGGTTGTCTCAGTTCCGTATCGCCGAAACTGAAAAATATGCTCACGTGACCTTTTTTTTCAATGGCGGCAAGGAAAAAACCTACACTCGCGAGTCTCGCTTGCTTATTCCGTCCCCCAAAGACGTGCCTACTTACGATTTAAAACCGGAAATGAGTCTTCCCGAAGTTAGCGCTAAACTCACTGCCGAACTCTCGCGCGGCGAAACCGACTTCGTTCTCGTAAATTTTGCCAATCCCGACATGATCGGCCACACGGGGTCCTATGAGGCCGCTCTCCGCGCGCTAGAGGCCGTAGATCTTGCACTAAAGAGCACAATAACGGCGGCACTCGCACAGAACTACGAGGTCATGATCACCGCCGATCACGGCAATATCGAAGAGATGCACGATGAACACGATCAACCGCACACCCAACACACGCTCAACCCCGTGCCCTTTCACTTAATCTCTAACCTACGCCAAGTAGTGCTTCGAGACGGAATATTGGCCGACCTTGCACCAACTATTCTCCAGCTTTTAGGCTTACCTCAACCAAAAGAAATGACCGGCAAGAGTTTGATAAAAAAAATAATCTAATAGGACACTTCATGAAATCTACCAAACCCAACTCTATGAAAAACATTGCGGTCCTCTGCAGCGGCGGTGATGCTCCGGGCATGAACGCCGCCGTACGGGCGGTGGTCCGTTACGGAATCTACCACGGTCTAAAAGTTTACGGCATTTCACGCGGTTATACCGGCCTTCTCGAAGGCGCTCTCGAGGAAATGAGCCTGCGATCTGTGGCCAACATCATTCAGCGAGGTGGCACGATCATCAAAACCAATCGCTGCAAAGCGTTTTTCCAAAAACGCACCCGCGCCGAGGCAGTACACCTGCTCCGGCGAAAGCACATTGATGGGCTAGTCGTTATTGGTGGTGATGGTTCCTATGCAGGCGCTCACTTAATGGCCGCTGAAAACGAAAACTTTCCCGTTGTTTGTGTTCCGGGCACTATCGACAACGACATTTACGGTTCCGAATACACTATTGGATTCGATACAGCGGTGAACACCGCAGTGGACGCGATCGACAAGATTCGCGACACCGCAACCTCGCACGATCGAGTTTTTTTAGTCGAGGTCATGGGCCGCACCAGTGCGGAAATCGCCGCACGAGTCGGATTGAGCGGTGGCGCCGAAAGCATTCTTATTCCCGATGCTTCAGGGGTTGTTTATAGCGAAAAAACTGTGCGTAAACTGGTACGAAGCGTTCTAAGAAGCGCACGCCAAGGGAAACTCTCGAGCATCATTGTTGTTTGCGAAGGTGAAAAAAAAGACGCCACTTATCGACTGGCCAAGGCACTTAAACTAAAAGCCAAAGTCGAACCGAGAGTTGCCATACTTGGTCACGTACAACGGGGCGGGGTACCAACCGCTATGGATCGAACAATGGCATCACTCATGGGGGCCGAAGCTGTTCAGGCGCTACTCGAAGGAGAACGCGACGTCGCTATAGGCGTAACCCAGGGGTCGATCTCCCGCATCTTGCTAAAATCAATTCTTGGCAAGCAAAAGAAACCTGACCTAAAGATGATTCGCTTAACCGAGATTCTAGCCAGTTAATAATTTAGGACCTTAGAGGTTCGCCGCCGCTAGCCGCGCACGCTCCTTGCATTCGCGGTTGAGCATGATTTTTTTTTTTGAATCTTTGTTTCGAGTTCTTACCGAGTTTTTCGGAAACTCCTGTGCATTTTGCGGTGAAACGCGCGACCTTGCTCGACACAGTCGGATATGTAATGCCTGTATCGATAAATTACGACGACCAGTTCTTGATATGTACGAGCAACACTTGAACGGTCTGCAAATTTACAGTCTTTTTAAATATGATGACTGGGTCAGACGTCTGATTTTAACAAATAAAAGAAACGGCTCGGATCTAATGGTGCACTGGTGCGCCGAACGACTGGAAAATGCACTTCGCGCTCTTGGTTGCACACCGGAGTCCACTCAAATAGTCTGGATTCCATCCCACCCACGCAGCGAAATACACATTACCGAAGCCCTGGCACTCCAACTCGCCACGCGCGGATACCGTTTGCCACTTCGTATTCCGCTCATCGAAGCCTCAGGGATCCTAAAAAAGTGGCCCAAACTTCACCAGACGACCCATCGAGCCCAACGGGCCCCGCTCGTGGCGCAGCGCTACAGGAGCAGTGGTCCAATAAGCTCGCCTAGTGTTCATCCCCCGACCACCGTACTCCTCGACGATGTCTGCACCACAGGGACCACGCTAATTCATATAAAAGACCTACTACTGCGATCTGGGTTTCCCGCAGTTACCTTCGCAATGACATTGGCCTTTACGCCGGACCGCCATTCAAAGTAGTAAAAGTTCATGAAATATTTACTACAAAGCTGGCTGGCTATTTGTGCATTACTGTTTGCCGTAGGGTGTACCAAATCCGGTGAAAAACCAGGTCGCACGCTCTGGATCTACACTTCGCTCTACAACCACGTTGTTCAAGATCTAGATCAAAAACTCAAATCGAAGTTTCCAGACGTAGAAATCCGATGGTATCAGTCCGGCAGCGAGAATGTCGCCGCGAAAGTTAACAGCGAATTGCTGGGCGGTAACACTCAAGCAGATCTCCTGCTCACGAGCGACCCGTTCTGGTACGAAGAACTCAAAAAAAAGGGCAAACTACTGAAGTACACCCCACCGACTGAGGCCAAGGTTCGGGCTCAGTTTTTGGATCCAGACGGATTCTACGCCGGCGTGCGCCTTCCTATAATGGTGATTGGATATCACCGTGATGCGTTTTCCGAACAAGAAGCACCAAAAAGTTTTAATGACCTACTGAAACCCACGTTCCGAGACAAGATTGCTATGGGAAGCCCTCTCGAGAGTGGCACGGCCTTTACGTCGGTGGCGGTGCTGGCAAAACACAAGGGTTGGGATTATTTCAAAAAACTACGAGAAAACGGAATTCTGGTAGCAGGTGGTAATAGTGCAGTGTTTGGCCGCATTGAAACCAAAGAGCGGCCGGTGGGAATAATTCTTTACGAAAACTTACTTGCTGCTGCCGCCAAGAATCCAAATAGCCGCATCACAGCGGTTCTTCCAAGCGACGGCGTGATTTTAATTCCAAGTCCCGTTGCCATTTCTGCGACAACCCCCCACCCCGAATTAGCAAAATCAGTGGTGGACTTTCTCTTCTCGAAGGATGCTCAAGGCGCTATCGTAAGCGGACATATGCACGGACTGAGTGAACTTTCGCCTCCCCTCCCGGGCGCCATTAATTTATCGGCAGTATTGAAACTCGCATTTCCATGGTCCCCGGAATGGATACAAGAGGTCTATTC
>DGKJ01000109.1 GCA_002387735.1 Bacteriovoracaceae bacterium UBA4573
TGAACAACGCGTAGTGGGACCGAGCCTCGGAGCGGACTCCATTAAGAAGGGCGCTTACGCCGGGGTGATGGGGTGTTTGGCGATCTTTATTTTCATGCTTCTTTATTATCGCATGAGCGGATTGATTGCGGATTTTTCACTTGTACTTAACGTACTCATAGTGATGGCCGTTTTGATCGCGCTAGATGCTACACTCACACTTCCGGGTATAGCTGGTATCGCCTTAACGGTGGGAATCGCAGTGGATAGCAACGTTGTGATTTACGAACGGATTCGAGAGGAACTCGCCCTCGGCAAAGATCCGCGTGTGGCAGTCAATATGGGTTTTGATAAAGCTTTCACCACAATTCTCGATGCCAACGTTACAAACGCTTTTGCAGCCGCCGTGCTGATGAATTACGGCACTGGTCCCGTAAAAGGCTTTGCGGTTACATTGCTCATCGGTATTTTGGCTACACTGTTCACTGCGGTGTTTGCGTGTAAGATGATTTTCGAGTGGTACTTAAATCGCTTCGAAGTAAAAGAACTTTCGATCTAACGAGGGCCCTATGCTGCGAATTGTTCCAAAAAATACGAATATCGACTTCATGGGTAAACGGTACATTTGGGTGGCGATTTCTACAATCGCAGTGCTCGGGAGTATCTTGTTGGTTTTCACGAAAGGTTTGAATTACGGCATCGATTTTACTGGTGGCGCTGAAGTTCAACTGGCATTTCAAAATTCGGTAAGTGTTGGTGAGTTGCGTGAACTCATGGACCAGGGCGGATTTAAAAGTACCCGCATTCAACGTCTCGGCGGCGATACTTCGAAAGAGTTTCTCGTCAAATTCCAAGGTGAAGAATCGGACTTGCAACAGGTCGGTTCAAGAGTGTCGGCGGCGTTGTCAGCGAAAATAGCGCCAACTAGCTTTGAGGTTCTCCGGGTGGACGTTGTGGGGCCGCAGGCTGGAGGAGAACTTCGAAAAAGCGGTTTTCTATCTATGTTCTACGCTCTTCTTTGTATTCTGATTTACGTCGCGATTAGGTTTGATGTCCGGTACGCGCCAGGCGCGGTCGTTGCCTTGTTTCACGATAGTATTATTACAATTGGAATATTCGTGCTGCTTCAAAAAGAGTTTTCGCTCCAAATCGTTGCGGCGATTCTTGCGGTCATTGGTTATTCGAATAACGACACTATTATCGTTTATGACCGCATTCGAGAAACCCTGAGAAATTATCCGGGGCGACCGCTTCTTGAAAACGTGAACCGTTCTATCAATGAAACATTGAGTCGAACCATTTTGACATCAGTTTCAACTTTAATGGTAGTCGTTGCACTAATGTTGTTTGGCGGCGGAGTTATTGCCGATTTCGCGTTTACGATGTTCGTAGGTATGTTGGTGGGCACCTATTCTTCGATCTTCGTTGCATCGACAGTCGTGGTTCTCATGACAGAGTTTCAAGAAAAGCGGGCACGCTTGGGTAAGGGACTCAGTGGAAAGCCACTTTCAAAGCCCGTCTGAGATCGCCAATTATCTTAACTGCGAACGTTTAACGGCGCAGCTTCTTTGGAGTCGCGGTTATCGAACCGTTCAGGCAGTAGAACAACTCTACAATACCGACTTAGCAAACTTGCCTAGCCCTCAAACGATTGTCGACCTGCCAAAGGCTGCCGCTCGCATTGCCGATGCTTTGGAGCGCAAAGAGCCAATCGCGGTGTACGGTGATTACGACGTCGACGGCACGTGTGGTGCTTCAATATTTTTCGATTTTTTTCGGCAGCTCGGTAGTACGGCCCGAGTTTATCAACCCAACCGCTTCAGCGAAGGATACGGTGTACACTCCGCTGCGATTCGAAATTTAATTAAAGGCGAAGGGCACCGCATCGTAATTACAGTTGATTGTGGGATCACAGCAGTTGAACCAGCCCGGGTGGCAAAAGAGCTAGGCGCGGATCTAATAATTGTAGATCACCATAAATGCGGGGAGTCTTTGCCCGAGGCTTTCGCCGTGGTTGATCCTCAACGTCCGGACGATATGTCGGGTCTCAAAACAATTTGTGGTGCGGGACTCGCTTTTTTTCTGATCATGGCAGTACGTGCGGAGCTTCGAAACCGCGATTTTTTTGTACGAACCGGGCTTCGTGAACCGAACCTGTTACGGTTTCTGGACCTGGTAGCAGTAGCTACTGTGGCTGACGTAATGGACTTACGCGGCGTAAATCGCACGCTAGTCACTCACGGGTTAAAAATATTACGAACCAATCCACGCCCGGGATTAAGAGCAATTCTGGCCGCAGCCGGTATTGAAAAACCAACAGCGATGACTTGCGGTTTTGTGATTGGACCCCGAATCAATGCGGCGGGTCGCCTAAAAAGTGCTAAAACCTCGTTCGAGTTACTGACTACGGAAGATTATGGTTCGGCGTTGGAATTCGCACAGGAACTCGAAAAATTTAATTTGCAGAGGCGTGAAACCCAAAATGCAGTGTTTGAATCGGCGCGCCAACAGGCGCTAGAAATTTTAGCCCAACCGTTGCCGAGTGACCTTCCTTCCGCGGTGGCGGGGCCTTGGCCACGGGCCCTGGTGTTGGCAAACCCCGAATGGCACGAGGGAGTGGTGGGGATAGTGGCGTCTAAACTAGTCGAAGAGTTTTCGCGGCCAGTGTTTGTACTCACCGAATCGGAACAGCGGCCAGGCGCTTTCAAAGGAAGCATTCGATCGATAGCGAAGATCGACATCTTGTCCGTAATCTCGGCTCAGTCGGTTGCCCAGTTTTTACTCAACTACGGAGGTCACGCACACGCCGGGGGAGTGACGCTCGAGCGTGAACGCTTAGAAGATTTTACGCGAGCCCTTAACGAACATCTTTCTATCACGACAGATCAGTCACATTTCACGAGAGAAAAATTTTTCGACGTAGACGCAGTGGCATCCGATATTACCGAAAAATTCCTCGTCGAAATGGACGCGTTGGAGCCATTTGGGCATCAGTTTCCGGAACCAGTTTTGCGGTTGGCCGCAGTTGATGTGCAGAGTTTTAAAGTGTTGAAAGAGAAACACGTTAAGCTTCGAGTGACCGGCCCGCGAGGTGTAGGGGTCGATGCAATTTGGTTTAACGCCTTTGCGAAAGACCCCGATCTTTCGCCCGAAACCGTGTCTAGTCGCGCACTTTTCGTAACGCCCCAGTGGAATGAGTGGCAGGGCATGCGCCGCTTGCAGCTTAAGGTTCACCAATCGGACCTAATCTAACGAGGTAGCCCCACGGTGTGACTTCCACACCGTTTTGTGGTACACCCAGACTGCGTTTTGGTTCGATGGGAGAGGGACAAACAATGTCATTGGGGCGCATGCACGGCCTGGACCCCGAAACGGTCCGCGGCGGTTTTCTTTACTTTATTCGATTGTTATTCATTTCCCCTGTGGTTTTCATTACTTACAGGGTTTTTAATTGGCGCGGATCTCCGTTCGCTCTGAGAGCCGATCTTTCAGGCCGGCCCGCGATTCTGGTAAGCAATCATACCAATTATCTTTTCGACACCATGTTGGCGGTAATGGTCGGTCCAGTTTGGCCGTTTACTTTCGTGCGTGCCAAGGTTTGTCGTCTGCCAATACTTGGTAGTCTCTATCGATTTTTTCGAGCCATTCCGTTCATTCGTACCGATGATCCGAATTACACGGCCGCGCAACGGGAAAGAAGCAATCAGCGCAACTTACGTTGGGGTATTCGGTTGTTGCGCCAGGGCCGCTGGCTTTCAGTCTTTCCAGAAGGTTCTTCGTCTTCCGACGCCAAAGTGCGACCTTTAAAACCGGGGGTGGCCTACGTAGCGCTTAAAGCTGAAGATGCGGCGGGTTGGAATTTGGGTTTGAATATTTTTGTATACGGAACAAACTACGAAAACCCTTCCGCGGCACGCTCAAACGTATTTGTACGTTGGGCTACGCCAATTGTAGTGGCTCATTACCGCGCCCTTTACGACAAAGACCCCGCGGCCGCCCAGGAGAAGTTGTTGAGTGACATCGAAGAGGCGCTCGGATCTACAGTGCTTCAGGCCGATGATCCGCAAGTTTTACAAGACGCCCACCGGCTAGCGGCCCAGCGGCGCCAGGCATACTTCAGCGGGGTGCAGCAGGCGCTCTCGGAAGTATTAACAGGAAAGTCGACCCCGCGGGAACTTACCAGAATCGTATGTAATAAACAGGAATCACTCTTGTTTCAGGCGCTGGGCTTTTTATTGTTGGGTCTTAGTTTCGCAATTGGTTGGCCGTTTCGTACCTTCGGAAAACTTTGTGCCTCTGATCGATCGCAAGAGATGAGTTACCAGTTCGTTCTTTGGGTTTTGGTTTTGTTTGTGGGCATGATTATCGATCCGCTTCGCTGGCCTGCCGTGCAAGTGATAGCAACGATTTTAGTTCAACGCGTTTGGCTGTGGGCCTGGCGACGCGGAATTATTTGAAAATTTTTCCTGGATTCAAAATTCCGTTCGGATCGAACGCAAACTTCAGCCGCTTCATAAGCGCAAGTTCTGCCTCGCCATAAACGATAGGTAAGTAGGCACGTTGAACGTAACCAACGCCATGTTCGCCACTGACTGTACCCCCAAGGCGTTTAACTTCTTGAAAAATTTCGGTGATACACTCTGGAAGCTCTCGTACCCAAGCGTCGTCACTTAAATTTTCCTTCAGCAAATTTACATGTAAATTTCCGTCGCCCGCGTGACCGTAACAAACATTGGCAACACCATAACGAGCACAGATTTTTTTAACCGACATGAGCAATTCGGGGAGAGCGAAACGAGGTACAACGGTATCTTCTTCTTTATAAATTGCTCGCGTCTTAACAGCTTCACCGATTGAGCGACGAAGACGCCATAACTTGGCTTGTTGTTCGGGAGTTTCCGCTAAAGCCATGTCGGCTGCTCCAAACCGATCCAACACTTCAGCCAATTTTTCGAGTTGTCGCTCAATTTCTGTCTGGCTGAAACCATCTACTTCAATCAACAACATGGCTTCGGCCCAAGGGAAAGGATTCGGCTGGGAAGTTTGTTTGGCGCCTGCTTCAACTGCGCTTTTTTCCATGTACTCGCAAGCACTGGGTGTAAGGCCAGCCTGAAATAAAGCGGCTACCGCACGTGCCGGATCTTCGAGAGTACGAAATGGCGCTAAAACCAAGGCTTTGTGGGTGGGGTTCGGAACTAACTTGAGAAAAATCTTGGTAACTACCGCAAGAGTACCTTCGGAACCAACTAGAAGTTGGGTGAGATTGTAGGCCGTCGAATTTTTCAATAATTTGCCGCCGTGTTCAATAATTTCGCCCGAAGGGAGTACGGCTTCGACGCCGTAAATATAGTCCTTGGTTACGCCGTATTTCACCGCATGTGGTCCACCGGCACAGTGCGAAAGATTGCCGCCTAACATACAGCTGCCGCGACTGGCGGGATCGGGTGGGTAGTAGAGCCCTTTTTCTTGGACAGCGTTTTGCAAAATCTCGGTGATTACACCGGGCTCTACCACCGCGACCAGGTTGTTTTCGTCGATTTCTAAAATGCGGTTCATTTTTTCGAGGGAAAGTACAATGCCGCCAAAGACGGGAAGCGCCGCGCCGCTTAAGCCAGTTCCCGCGCCGCGTGGTGTTACAGGAATTCGGTGTTTGTTTGCAAACTTCAAAGTCGCAACGACGTCGTCACGGTTTCGTGCAAGTACGGCACAGTTTGGCGAAAAACGCAGGTCTTCTGTGAAGTCGTGCGAGTATTTTTCGATCGCTTCAGCGTCTTGCAACAGAATCTGCGGCGAACTTAGAACGCTTTTTAGTTCCGCGATCATGGCCGCGGTCAACGAGTTGAAAGATGCCATAGGGCGCCAAATTTACGTCACATTCGCGGCAGAGTCACGCCTCTTTGTGCTTGGTATTTTCCGTTTTTGTCTTTGTAGGAGACCTCGCAAGGCTCGTCACTTTCGAAAAATAGTACCTGGGCGATTCCCTCGTTGGAGTAGATCTTAGCCGGCAGTGGAGTAGTGTTGCTGATCTCGAGCGTCACGATACCTTCCCACTCTGGCTCAAAAGGCGTTACATTTACAATGATGCCGCAGCGCGCGTAGGTGCTTTTTCCTAAACAAATCGTAAGTACGTTTCGGGGAATACGAAAATATTCGATCGTCCGAGCAAGGGCAAAAGAGTTGGGCGGCACAATGCACACGTCACCTTTGTAGCTAACAAACGAATTGGGATCGAAGTTTTTGGGGTCAACTAGAGTATTGTTAACATTTGTAAAAATTTTATATTCATCGGCCACTCGTACATCGTAGCCGTATGAGGAAACCCCATAACTGATAATCGGGGTCTTGTCGGATTTCCGCATCTGTCGCGGTTCAAAGGGTTCGATCATTCCGTGTTCGAGTGCCATTTTGGTGATCCAGCGATCTGATTTAATCGACATAGTCAGAGGTCCTCCCGATTTCAGAACTAACATAAATCAAAACAAATCCTAAAAATTGTTTGACTTGAAATCGTTCTGGGCGAACAATTTTGAGAGATCCATTGTTGCTTGAATCAAGGAGGATTTATGGCGCAGGCCGTTCTACGGCGTTTGTTCGTTTTTGTTATTTTGGTATTTGCCTTAAAATTCTCCTCTGAAATTCTGCTAGGCGCGGACCGAGCGCCCAAAACCAAAAAGTTTCCCTACCGTGCTGGCGAAGTTATCGTGAAGTTCAAATCGGGTTTCGGCGTCCGTTCATTCGTGAACTCGACTCGGACTCTAGCACCGGCAATGAAGGTAAAAACCTTTAAAACTGATAAACGCTTCGCAGTGGTTCGCGCCGCAAGTGTTGCAAAAAAGCGAGGAATTAGTGCCGATCAAGCGATGGACCGCCTATTAGAAGAAATTCGTGCGAACCCTGCTGTTCAATACGCCGAGCCCAATTACATCTACACAATCGTTGGAACCCTACAAAAGAAACAA
>DGKJ01000041.1 GCA_002387735.1 Bacteriovoracaceae bacterium UBA4573
GCATGTAACGTCGAACTTACTTCATCTCTTTTGGACGAGCTGAAAAAACGCGAAATCAATAACATTAAGATTATCTACACCGATAATCTTACCTATGGCCCGTTTTTGCGCGATACGCTCCTAGTCGACAAAGTGAACTCTCCCGAAGAGGCTTTGATCGAAATTTATAAGCGCATGCGTCCAGGCGATCCTCCGACACTAGAGGCGGCCCGACAACTTTTCGACAATATGTTCTTCAATCCGGACCGCTACGATCTTTCGAAGGTTGGCCGTTTGAAGCTCAATTATAAATTCCCAAATAACGGAATATCTCCGGATGTCACTGTTTTGACAAAAACCGACATCATGGAAACTGTGCGCTACCTTTGTGAATTGAACAACGGTCGCGGTACTATCGACGATATTGACCATCTTGGAAATCGTCGTGTTCGCGCAGTGGGCGAGTTAATCGAAAACCAATATCGTATTGGTCTGGTGCGTATGGAGCGCGCCATTCGTGAGAGAATGAGCATTCAAGAAGTTGAAACGCTCATGCCGCACGACCTCATTAACCAAAAACCAGTTTCGGCTGTGGTTAAGGAGTTTTTCGGTTCGAGCCAACTTTCGCAGTTCATGGACCAAACGAACCCGCTTTCTGAGATTACGCACAAGCGTCGTCTTTCGGCACTCGGGCCGGGCGGTCTCACTCGTGAACGCGCGGGCTTTGAAGTCCGTGACGTACACCCGACTCACTACGGTCGAATTTGTCCGATCGAAACGCCAGAAGGTCCAAACATTGGTCTTATTGCGTCTCTATCGACATATGCACGCGTGAATGATTTTGGTTTTATCGAGACGCCTTATCGGCAAGTAAAAGAGCGTAAAGTTCACGAAGAAATTCGCTATTTTACTGCGACTGAAGAGGAAAATAAAATCATTGCACAGACCAATCCGGAAGTATTGAAAGCCGGCAGGTTCGACGCAAATGCTGCTCCAGCACGCCGAAAAGGCGAGTTTGCTTTGGTTAACCCTGATGAACTCGAATTGATGGACGTCAGTCCAAATCAATTGGTTTCTATCGCGGCATCTTTGATTCCATTTTTGGAACATGACGACGCCAATCGCGCCCTGATGGGTTCCAACATGCAACGTCAGGCGGTGCCTCTCTTGAGAACGGCCGCCCCAGTTGTGGGTACAGGAATCGAACGCGTGGTTGCTAAGGATTCAGGTTCCATCGTTGCTTCGCGCCACGATGGTGAAGTTACGATGGTCGATGGCACCAAGATCGTAGTTCGCCGTACAAATGCGAAGAACGACGAAATTGGTTCCGATGTAGATATCTACAATCTCACCAAGTATCAGCGATCTAACCAAAACACTTGTGTCACTCAGCGTCCGATTGTGAAGGCTGGCGATCGCGTGAAGGCTGGGGACATCCTGGCAGATGGTCCTGCTACTGACGGTGGCGAATTGGCCCTTGGGCAAAACGTGTTGGTCGCGTTCATGCCGTGGCAGGGTTATAACTTCGAGGACTCGATTTTAATTAGTGAACGGGTAATCAGAGATGACACGTTCACGTCCATCCATATCGAAGAATTCGAGTGCGTTGCCCGAGATACTAAGCTCGGAAAAGAAGAAGTAACTCGAGATATTCCAAATGTAGGCGAGGAAGCACTAAAAGACCTCGACGAGAGTGGAATTATTCGAATTGGTGCGGAAGTAAAGCCCGGCGATATTCTTGTAGGAAAAGTCACACCTAAAGGTGAGACCCAACTTTCTCCAGAAGAGAAGCTACTGAGAGCTATCTTTGGCGAAAAAGCCGGAGACGTGCGCGATACATCGCTTCGGGTACCTTCAGGTATCTTCGGAACAATCATCAGCGCGCAAGTATTTGCACGCGAAGGAACTGATCCGGACGAGCGCACCAAACAAATCTTGGAAGATGAAGTGGCGAAATTGCGTCGAGACGAGAAAATCGAAATCGATGCGGTTCGCTTGAGTGCGCAGGCGAAGATATACAAGATGCTCGACGGCGAAAAAACTACCGGAAAGCTCTTGAGCGAAGATGGTTCCGAGGAATTGTTGAAGAAGGGTGAAGACCTTAATAAAGCAACCCTTGCAAAAATTCCTTTCGAATTGCTTGCATACATTCCAGTCAAAGACGAGCTTGAAAAAGAAGTTACGACTTTTATGAAAACTGCAAAAGAGAAAATCGATGCAGTAAAAGCGATCTTCAAGGAGCGCTCGGATAAACTGAAACGCGGAGACGAGCTTGCTCCTGGCGTGATCAAGATGGTTAAGGTGTACGTAGCTATTAAGCGTCGTCTTAGCGTCGGAGATAAAATGGCGGGACGCCACGGAAACAAGGGCGTTATCTCCAGAATTGTTCCGCAGGAAGACATGCCGTATTTGGCAGACGGAACCCCAGTAGATATGGTGTTGAACCCTCTTGGTGTTCCTTCACGTATGAATATTGGGCAGATTTTGGAAGTGATGCTTGGTTGGGCAGGTCGCGCGCTTGGGGACAAGTTGCAAACCTACGCAGCTAAATTTCAGCCAGAACAGTTGAGAAAACTAATTAAAGAAGTTTACTCGTCTCCCGATGTCGACAAATACATCGATAAGGCAAGTGAAGCCGAACTTAAGCGAATTGTTTATAGTTTGCGAAAGGGTGTGCACTTTGCGACGCCAGTTTTCGATGGCGCTAGCGAAAAAGACATCCACAAAATGTTGACTATTGCGGAAGTTCCGACTCGTGGACAAACAACTTTGTATGACGGCATGACAGGCGACGCTTTCTCTGAAGACGTAACTGTAGGTGTTATGTACATGTTGAAACTTCACCATCTGGTAGAAGAAAAGATTCACGCAAGAAGTATTGGACCTTACTCGCTTGTTACGCAGCAACCGCTTGGTGGTAAAGCCCAGTTTGGTGGCCAGCGTTTAGGAGAGATGGAAGTTTGGGCACTTGAAGCCTACGGCGCCGCTCACACACTTCAGGAAATGCTGACAGTGAAATCAGACGATGTCACTGGTCGTAACCGAATGTATGAAGCGATTGTTAAGGGTGAACATGTACTTGAACCAGGTCTCCCTGAGTCCTTCAACGTACTTGTGAAAGAACTTCAAAGCTTAGCTCTGAACGTAGAATTGATCGAAGACAAGCAAGAATAGTTTGTTTTTTTAGGAGAAAATCTCGTGAAAGACCTTCTTAATTTTTTTGATAAACCGAAAGACCCATTGAGCTTTACAGGCATCCGAATTTCCCTGGCATCGTCAGAGAAAATTCGCGAGTGGTCCTTTGGTGAAGTAAAAAAGCCAGAAACCATCAACTACCGTACGTTTAAGCCTGAACGCGATGGTCTGTTCTGTGCCAAAATCTTCGGACCAGTGAAGGACTATGAGTGTAACTGCGGTAAGTACAAACGCATGAAACACCGAGGCGTTGTGTGTGAAAAATGCGGCGTCGAAGTTATTCAATCAAAGGTTCGTCGTGAACGTCTCGGTCATATTGAACTTGCGACTCCAGTAGCGCACATCTGGTTTTTAAGAAGTCTTCCGTCCCGTATTGGGGCTTTGTTGGATGTGACGTTAAAAGACCTCGAAAAGGTTCTTTATTGCGAAACATTCGTAATGATCGATGGTGGTAACAGCGAAGTCGAATCTGGGACCATTATTTCCGAGGAAAAATACAACCAACTCATTAAAGACGGCGCTACTTTTACCGCCGGAATGGGTGGCGAGGCCGTACGCGATCTTTTGAAAAAAATTGACGTTGATCTCATGGGGCGTCAACTTCGGAAAGAAATGCGCGCAACTTCGAGCGAGGCAGTTCGTACTAAGATTGCAAAGAGACTTAAAGTAGTCGAAGCACTCAAAGAGTCGGGTAATCGTCCAGAGTGGATGATGTTGGAAGTAGTTCCAGTAATCCCCCCTGAGTTACGCCCATTGGTTCCACTTGATGGTGGTCGTTTCGCTACTAGCGATCTCAACGACCTTTATCGTCGTGTAATTAATCGTAATAATCGTCTGAAGCGCCTCATGGAGTTAAACGCTCCGGAAATTATCATTCGAAATGAAAAACGCATGCTGCAAGAAGCCGTAGATGCGTTGTTTGATAATGGTCGACGAGGTAAAACGTTCACAGGTCCTAGTAAGAGACCACTACGTTCGCTTTCGGACATGCTTAAGGGCAAACAAGGGCGTTTCCGCCAGAACCTGCTTGGAAAACGCGTCGATTATTCGGGTCGTTCGGTAATCGTGGTTGGGCCAGAATTAAAGCTTCATCAGTGCGGTTTGCCAAAGCAAATGGCGCTCGAGTTATTTAAACCTTTTATCTACAACAAGCTTTCTGAGTACGGGTACGTAACGACCATTAAGAGTGCGAAAAAGATGGTCGAGAAGCAGCGTCAGGAAGTCTGGGACATTCTGGACGAAGTGGTTAAGGAGCACCCTGTACTCTTGAACCGTGCGCCTACGTTGCATCGATTGGGCATTCAAGCTTTTGAACCGGTGTTAATCGAAGGAAAAGCGATTCAACTTCATCCTCTCGTTTGTTCGGCATTTAACGCTGACTTTGACGGTGACCAGATGGCCGTACACGTGCCGTTGTCGATCGAAGCTCAAATCGAAGCGCGCGTCCTTATGATGTCGACCAACAATATTCTTTCTCCAGCTCACGGAAAACCGATTATCGTTCCGTCGCAGGATATCGTACTAGGTCTTTATTATATGACCCGCGAGCGTCCGTTCGCAAAAGGCGAAGGCAAAGTATTCGCTTCCTCGACAGAGGTGACATACGCCTACGCTTCGGATGCAATGCATTTGCAGGCGAAGATCAAATGCCGCGTCGGAAAGAAATTGTATGACACGACCGTAGGTCGGGTGCTCTTGAGCGAAGTCGTTCCTCCGGAGATCCCTTTCCAATACTACAACCGTGTATTGGATAAGAAGGCATTGGCTGAGTTGATCGACCATTGTTACCGTCTTGCCGGCAATAAAAAGACTGTGATTCTGGCTGACCAGTTGATGGCTACCGGATTCAAGATGGCGACTCGTGCGGGAATTTCGATCTGCGTTGACGACATGTTGATGCCGAATGAAAAGGAAGAATTTCTCAAGAAGGCCTACTCCCAAGTTCAAGAAATCGAAAACCAATATGTTGATGGTCTCATTACAGATGGTGAGCGTTACAACAAGGTGATCGATATTTGGGCTCAGACCTCAGAAGTTATTGCATCCGCAATGATGAAGAAGTTGAGTACACAAAAGATTCGTGGACCAAAGGGAGAAGAAGTCGAAGTTCCTTCTTTCAACGGAATTTTCATGATGGCGGATTCTGGAGCAAGAGGTAGTAATGCCCAAATTCGTCAGCTCGCAGGAATGCGTGGCCTCATGGCGAAACCGTCAGGCGAAATTATCGAAACTCCGATTACTGCTAACTTTCGTGAAGGTCTAAGTGTTCTTCAGTACTTTATTTCGACTCACGGAGCGCGAAAAGGCTTAGCGGATACTGCTCTTAAAACAGCAAATTCCGGTTATCTTACTCGTCGTCTCGTGGATGTGTCGCAAGACATGATTATCCGAGAAGTTGATTGTGGAACCCTAGACGGAATTTACGTTAGCGCCTTAATTGAGGGCGGCGAAATTATCGAACGCATGGGCGACCGTATTTTGGGTCGTGTGGCGCTTGACGATGTGATCGATCCGATCACTAGTGAAGTGATTGTCTCCGCGAACACTGAAATTGTGGAAGATAAAGTTCGTAAGATTGACGACGCGGGGCTAGACCGAGTGAAGATTCGTTCCGTGCTGACCTGTCAATCTGCAGATGGTACTTGCACATTGTGTTACGGTCGAGACCTTGCACGCGGACGCCTTGTGAATATCGGAGAGGCTGTCGGTGTAATTGCTGCACAATCTATCGGTGAACCAGGAACGCAGTTGACAATGAGAACGTTCCACATCGGTGGAGCTGCGTCTAGACGTGCAGAACAATCAAACCTCGAAGTTAAAACGAAGGGGCGAATTAAGTTTCTCAACGTAACCACAGTGAAGAATAAAGAAGGTCACTTCATCGCAATGAATCGAAATGGTGAAGTTGCGGTCATTGACGACAACGGTCGTGAACGTGAAAAATATCCAGTAATTTACGGTGCTCGCCTCTTAGCTAAAGATGGCGATAAGGTAGAAAAAGGAAAAATGATCGCAGAATGGGATCCTTATTCCACTCCGATCGTTTCCGAAGCTACTGGTACTGTGAAGTTCGAAGATATTGAGGAAGGTCTTACCATGCAGGAGCAGGTAGACCCGGTCACCGGACTTTCCCATAAGGTTATCGTAGAATCGAAGGCATCGGATAAACGTCCGAAAATCTTGATTCAGGACGATAAAGGACAATTGAAAAACATTGAAGGTAGCCACCGTGTTGCGCGCTACATGATTCCGGTGGGAGCTAACGTAGTAGTTCTCGACGGGGATCAAGTACACGCAGGCGATGTCATCGCGAAAATTCATCGTGAGACAACGAAGACCAAAGATATCACCGGCGGTCTTCCTCGCGTTGCGGAACTCTTTGAAGCTCGCAAACCAAAGGATGCTGCAATTATTTCGGAAATCGATGGCATCGTATCATTTGGTAAGGACACCAAGGGCAAACGTAAGATTGTAGTGACTCCAGAAGTCGGTGAGCCGAAGGAGTACTTGGTAGGCAAAGGAAAACACTTAGCCGTCAACGAAGGCGACTATGTGAAGGCCGGAGATCCTTTAATGGATGGACCAATTAATCCGCATGATATTTTGAGAGTAAAAGGCGAAAAAGCCCTTGCGAAGTATCTCGTGGACGAAGTGCAAGAGGTCTATCGCTTGCAGGGCGTGAAAATTAACGACAAACACATCGAAGTGATTGTTCGTAACATGCTTCGCAAAGTAAAAATTCAGGACGTTGGCGATACTACATTCTTGGTCGGCGAACAGGTCGATAAGCAGGTGTTCGAAGAAGAGAACCAAAAAGCATTGGCTCAAAATGGAACGCCAGCAACGGCAGAGCCGCTATTGCTCGGTATTACCAAAGCCTCGTTAAGTACTGAGAGCTTCATTTCAGCAGCTTCCTTCCAAGAGACCACTAAGGTTCTCACGGAAGCGAGTATTGCAGGAAAAGTCGATTATTTGAGAGGGTTGAAGGAAAACGTCATTATGGGACGCCTAATTCCGGCTGGTACGGGATTAGCGAAATATAAGAGGATTATTGTTGAATCTACGGCGGAAACCGTAGACCAACCAGTAACATCCTCGTTGATGCACCAACCAAGTGCTTCGGCAGACGCTACAGTTATGTAAATTCGCAACCTTGACTCGACTTATTTGATCGAGTACAAGGCTGCTTCATAGTTTAGGAAGTTGAAAGGAACAGAATGCCTACTATTAATCAGTTGGTTCGAAAGGGACGAGAAAAAAAGGTTTGGAAAACGAGCGCGCCCGCGTTGGAAGGGTGTCCACAACGTCGTGGTGTTTGTGTGCGGGTTTATACAACCACACCAAAAAAGCCAAATTCCGCTTTGAGAAAAGTTTGTCGGGTTCGGTTAACCAACGGATTTGAAGTGACTTCCTATATTCCTGGCATTGGCCACAATCTCCAAGAACACTCTATCGTGCTTGTTCGAGGTGGTCGTGTGAAAGACTTGCCAGGCGTACGATACCACACCGTACGGGGAACTCTCGATACTCAAGGTGTTCAAAATCGTAAACAAAGCCGTTCGAAGTATGGCGCAAAACGCCCAAGTAAGGCTTCTTAAGAAAGAATTTCAGAGGAGTAGATTTTAAATGTCTCGTAAAAAGTTCATCGCAAAAAGAGAAATCCTTCCCGATCCAAAATTTAACGATTTAGTCGTAGCGAAGTTCATCAATTCATTGATGGTTGATGGGAAGAAGAGCGTGGCTGAAGGAATTCTTTATTCCACGTTAGATATACTTCAGAAGCGAACTAACGATGATCCACTGAAGGTGTTTAAAAAGGCATTGGAAAATTTGAAGCCGGTTTTAGAAGTAAAGTCACGTCGCGTAGGTGGAGCTACCTACCAAGTGCCAGTAGAGGTAAAACCCGCTCGCCGTCAATCTTTAGCTAGTCGTTGGTTAATCGAATTTGCTCGAGATCGAGCAGAGAAGTCGATTGAAGAAAAATTGGCATCGGAAGTTTTAGATGCGCTTGCTAACCGCGGTGGTGCAATGAAGCGTAAGGACGACGTTCATCGCATGGCTGAGGCCAATAAAGCGTTTGCTCACTTTCGTTGGTAATCGAGCTTTTTTCAACGAGCTTGGTCGAATGTTTGCGGCTGTACTTTTCGGAGTACGGCCGCTTTTTTTTTAGGGGAAGTCCGTGGCTGACTACAACTTAGAGTCTACTCGCAATATCGGCATTATGGCCCACATTGATGCCGGAAAAACGACGACTACCGAGCGAATTCTTTATTACACAGGAAAAACCCACAAATTGGGGGAAGTTCACGAGGGCACCGCAACCATGGATTGGATGCCTCAGGAACAAGAACGCGGAATAACGATTACCTCGGCTGCGACCACATGTTTTTGGAAAAACCATCGTATTAATATTATCGATACTCCCGGCCACGTTGATTTCACTATCGAAGTTGAACGAAGCTTGCGCGTATTAGATGGCGCAGTCGCAGTGTTTTGTTCAGTTGGCGGCGTAGAGCCGCAGTCGGAAACCGTTTGGAGACAGGCTAACAAATACAAAGTCCCTCGAGTTGCATTTATCAACAAAATGGACCGCATCGGAGCCGATTTCTGGTCGTGTGTCGATCAAATGAAAGAAAAGCTTGGCGCGAACGCAATTCCGTTTCAACTCCCTTGGGGAGTCGAAAGCGAATTCAAAGGTGTAATAGATCTCATCTCGATGAAGGGTGTTTTTTGGCAGGGAGAAAATCTAGGAGCCTCGTTCGAGGAAAGTGACATTCCTAACGAACTTCTTGAAGAAGCACAGTCCGCAAGAGAGGCTCTGGTTGGAGCGGTTGCCGAATTCGATGAACAGTGCATGGAAAAGTACGTCAATGGCGAAGACATTCCGGTTCAAGATTTGCGACGTGCGGCCCGAAAGGCCTGTGTGAGTCTAGGTGTTACGCCAGTGTTTTGCGGGTCCTCCTTTAAAAATAAAGGAGTTCAGCCACTTCTCGACGCAGTGATAAATTATCTACCTTCGCCCTTGGATATTCCGCCAGTTGCTGGGCACGACGTAAAAAATCACGATAAAATTATTGAACGAAAGGCCGATTATAAAGAGCCGTTTGCTGCACTTGCGTTCAAAATAATGACAGACCCATTCGTAGGTACGTTGACCTATTTTCGCGTCTACTCCGGAACGCTCGAAGCTGGTTCACATATTTATAACTCGATCAAAGAAAAGAAAGAGCGAATCGGCCGTTTACTCCAAATGCACGCGAACAAAAGAGAAGACGTAAAAGAAGCCCGAGCCGGAGAGATTGTTGCAGCCGTTGGTCTGAGATTTACGACCACGGGAGATACTCTTTGCTCCGAAAATCAGCCAATAATTTTAGAAAAAATGGATTTTCCTGAGCCAGTTATAAGTATTGCAATTGAACCAAAAACAAAGGCTGACCAGGAAAAGTTAGGCCAATCGTTGCAGAAATTGTCGATCGAAGATCCGTCCTTTCGCGTAAAAACGGATGAAGATACTGGCCAGACAATCATTTCGGGCATGGGCGAACTTCACCTCGAAATTATAGTGGATAGGATGCTACGAGAGTTTAAAGTAGAAGCGAATGTCGGCAGTCCACAAGTCGCCTACAAAGAAACTCTCACCAAATCGGTTAAAGTAGAGGGTAAGTTTATTCGACAATCCGGCGGAAAAGGGCAGTACGGACACTGTTGGATCGAAGTAAGTCCCAACTCTCCGGGGGCGGGGTATAGCTTTGAGAGTGCCATTGCTGGAGGGGTCTTGCCTAAGGAGTTTATAGCCGCAGTCGATAAGGGTATCCAGGGAGCGGTTTCCAACGGCGTATTGGCGGGTTACCCAGTTGTTGACGTCAAGGTACGCCTGGTAGACGGGTCTTTCCACGATGTAGATTCCACCGAAATGGCCTTTAAAATTGCGGGATCAATGGCCTTCAAAGAGGCCTGCAAATTAGGGGGGGCGATTTTACTTGAGCCAGTAATGTCCTGTGAAGTTGTTTGTCCCGAAGCCTATATGGGTGATGTTATTGGGGATTTGAATGCCCGTAGAGGTAAGATTCACAGCATGACTCCGCGAGGGAACGTCCAGTCTATCAAGGCTGAGGTTCCATTAGCCGAAATGTTCGGCTATTCCACCGAGCTGCGTTCGAAAAGCCAGGGGCGAGCGACCTACACGATGGAGCCCGCCCGCTATGAGCCTGTACCCCCGAATGTCTCGGAGAAGATCATTTCGAGGATGTATGGGTAAGCCCCTACAACGACAAGATTTTCGCGTCATTTCTGCTTTGAAATTGCAACGCAATGTTGTAAATGCTTTCAACAAACTTTAACACTCATAACGTACGAACTAATAGGGAGCGTTTATGTCAAAAGAGAAATTT
>DGKJ01000098.1 GCA_002387735.1 Bacteriovoracaceae bacterium UBA4573
GCTGGAAAATGCGCATTGAGCTCGCCAAGATTCTGGCGCTTAACCCTGACGTTTTGCTGATGGACGAGCCCACGAACCATTTGGATCTTGAGTCGATTGTCTGGCTCGAGGAATGGTTGAGAAACTTTAAAGGCGCACTGGTGATGACGAGCCACGATCGTGAATTCATGAACCGCATCGTCTCACGAATCGTGGAAATCGCTAATAAAGCAATCACGCCTTACAGCGGCAACTACGACTTCTATGAGCGCGAGCGCAATATTCGCCGGGAGCAATTGGCCGCGGCTCATCAAAAACAACAAGACATGCTGGCAAAAGAAGAAGAATTTATTGCACGATTCGCGGCACGCGCTTCCCACGCCGCTCAAGTTCAATCACGGGTAAAAAAACTCGAAAAAATTGACCGAATCGAAATTCCTGCAGAAGAAAAGAGTATTCAATTTACGTTCCCCACTCCGCCTCGCAGTGGAAACGACGTGGTACAAATTTCTGACCTCGCGAAATCTTGGACACTCGAAGACGGCCGCGAAAAACCAGTGTTCAGTGGCATTACGGGCACCATACGGAGACTCGACCGCATTGCCGTCGTGGGAGTGAATGGCGCCGGAAAGTCTACATTTTTAAAAGTGATCACCGGCCAGACAGAAGCGACGAAGGGGACTGCGGTGGTGGGCGCCTCGGTTAAGACCGGGTATTTCAGCCAGCATTCGCTTGAGATATTAGACCCCAATCGCACAGCTTTCGAAGAGGTGTTTTCCCGGTTGCCGACTCCCACCATTGGGTATGCCCGCAATCTACTGGGAGCGTTTTTATTCAGCGGTGACGAAGCTGACAAAAAAGTGTCGGTGCTCTCGGGGGGCGAAAAAAGTCGTTTGATTCTAGCCACTATTTTGGCCAACCCTGTAAACTTCCTGGTTCTAGACGAACCTACGAACCATTTAGATATTAAATCGCGGGAAGTATTACTGGAGGCGATTAAGAACTTTGAAGGCACCGTAGTACTGGTAAGCCATGACCGCCACTTCTTGAGGCAAGTTGCCAATCGGGTATTTGAGATCGACCACGGTGAGCTTCGCATTTACGAAGGCAATTACGACTATTATCAGAGCAAACGCCCCCACTAAACCAATCTCTCGAACGAATGGTATTGACGGTCCGGGGTGCCTTCACTATAAGTGGTGGTTCTTTTAACGGCCCGTATGATGCGTCCCCATCGTCTAGAGGCCTAGGACATTGCCCTTTCACGGCAGTAACCGGGGTTCGAATCCCCGTGGGGACGCCAAACTAAAAAGCCTGACTGGCAAAGCTGGTCGGGCTTTTTAGTTTGGTGTCTATACAACGAAAACACGCCGAAGGCGTTTTGTACCTTACACGGGGATGAGAAAGCCGGAGCGAGCGGAAGCCGAATCCCCAAATAGACCAAATAGAATAGACGAGGGAGATCATATGAATCATGCAGAACTGTTTAAACCCATCAAAGTAGGCTCATTGGAACTCGGAAATCGCATTATCATGGCTCCGCTCACTCGTTGTCGTGCAGGACTGGAGCATGTTCCAAGTGAAATGATGGCTACTTACTACGCACAAAGGGCCAGCGCAGGACTAATCATCGCTGAAGCTACAATGATTCAAGAGCACAACTCTGCTTTTATTGCGGAGCCAGGTATTTACAACTCTGAACAAATTGCAGGATGGCGTAAGGTCACGGAAGCTGTTCATAAAGAAGGCGGAAAAATATTTCTTCAGATTTGGCATGGCGGACGCGCTTGCCATCCTGAGATGAATGATCATTTTGAAACGGTTGCTCCTTCAGCTATTGCGATCGAATCAGAAGTTGTAACTCTCAATGGAAAAAGACCCCACGTTACTCCGCGTGAGTTAACTGATGCAGAGATCCCTACCTATGTAGGATATTTTAAACGAGCAGCAACCTATGCCAAAGAAGCAGGATTTGACGGTGTAGAAGTTCATGGTGCAAACGGTTACCTGATTGATCAGTTCTTACGAGATGGCTCCAATCGACGAAGTGGTCCCTATGGTGGAAGTTTGCAAAATCGCGCACGGTTCTTATTTGAAGTTCTGTCCGAAGTGATCTCGGTTTGGGGATCGAGCCGAGTCGGGCTTAGACTTTCTCCACTCAACAGCTACAACAGCATGAAAGATTCTGATCCCACAGGTTTGACTCAGTATCTCTCTCGTGAGCTCAATTCATTTAACTTAGCGTATCTCCATTTAATGAGATCAGATTTTTTTGGAGTTCAATCTGCTCCTATTATGGAAGTGGCAAGGCATGAGTTTAAAAATGTGCTGATCGGTAATATGGGCTACTCTCCTCAAGAGGCCGCAATGGCAATTGCTGAAAATAAAGTGGATGCAATTGCTTTTGGACATCATTACGTGAGTAATCCAAACTTGGTGCAAAAGATTCGCGAAGGTCGCGCATTGGTAGAGCCTGATCCATCCACCTTTTATACGCCGGGAGCCAAAGGGTACATCGATTATCCTGAAAACTAACAACACACCGTCGCGCAGCGATTCGGGCTTTTTTATATTTGTGCCCACAATGGGATGAGACGCCTTGTGAGCGAAGTTTTGGGTAGGGGGGCCCCGCATAGCGGGGAACAAAACCAATCCCCGTGGGGACGCCAAAAAAAAGCGGCTCGTTGATCGCAAGGTCAGCCCAGTTCGAAATAAAAAAACATAATTTAACCGACAATCTTGAAATACCAATACCGAGAGTCTTACACTTGTCGCCATGACGGTTGCAGGGGCGAGCAAGGTTTTAATTTTTCTTTTGAGTATTACAATTTTCTCGTCTTGCTCGCGCGATGCATTCGAATCACAGGGTGGCTTTAACATTTACCTCAAAGAAGAAGCGCCTGACCTGTACTCAAGTCTCGCTTTTTTGCAGTCGGGAATAGACAACGTACCCTCTACTATCACTGATTTTTCCTGCTTCACCGTAAATGTGACTGGTGACGGAATTCAGCCGTTCTGGGATCGTAGCGACAACAACACCACTTCGGACTGCACCGACACCGACAATTTCAACGGCCGAGGACAGGGCATCATTGCGAGACCCGTTGCTAGAGGTTCGACTATTTCATTAGACGTACAAAGCGGGTCCTCACGCATCGTTGATGTGTATGGCATTTACCCTGCGCCAATCGAATGCGGTGGATCCCTCGCAAATGGATCTACGGCTTACGCCTACTTAGTCGGCTCACAAACCACTGACATTTTGGACCGCACTTCGGTTACGATTCCAATTTCCTACGCAGGTGGGGCTTCGAAATTTTCATGCATCGAACGCAACGGTCCGGCGGGAGTAGCCCCCAGTGCGTGCAGCTACTCTAGCACCAATCCGACATACACCGTGGGTACGGCCATCACAAATAACACGATCACTTGTTCCGGCGGAGCGCCGACCAGTTACAGCATTAGCCCCAGCATTAATACTGCAACTGGACTCACTTTCAGCACGACCACCGGCACCATTTCAGGAACTCCCACCATCGCGGCCGCTAGCACTGCGTATACGATAACCGCAACGAACCTATATGGTTCCACAACTGCGGTGATAAATGCTGCTGCACTCATGAACTGCACGCGCAACGTCGCGACAACATTCAACGCAGCAGCCAATACTTTGCCGGCAACCGTGACTGTTTCATACTCAATGGTCGGCGGCGGCGGTGGCGGTGCCAACGGAGCGGCAGGTACCAACGGAACCACCCAGTCC
>DGKJ01000062.1 GCA_002387735.1 Bacteriovoracaceae bacterium UBA4573
ACCATGTATATCGTCAAGCAGTAACTGCTGCTGGGACTGGTTGCATGGCTGCATTAGATGCCGAGCGCTACCTTGAAGGCCTTCACGAATGAAGAAACCAAATATTTCTGACTGGAATGAGCAGATCGAAGTTCGGTTCGAAAAAGCCAACCGAATGATTGAAAAGGGAATCAATCCATTTAAAAACGGATTGACTCCAGACCACACCGCCGCCCAAATTCACCAGAAATATGGCGAACTCCCCAAGGAAAACTTAGAGAGTGTTGCTCCCAGAGCTTCGGTTGCTGGGCGAATCATGGCGGTCAGAGATTTCGGTAAGGGTGGTTTCTTGCGCCTTCAGGATCGCTCCGGCCAGATTCAAATTTTTCTCTCTAAGGACGTGCTTTCAGCGGATGTGTTCGATCGGTATAAAGAATTCACCGACTTGGGTGATATTGTTTATATTGAAGGGACAGTCTTTAGAACGAAAACCAATGAACTTTCGGTGCGTGCGGAACGTTTTGAGTTTTTGACAAAGGCCTTGCGCCCGTTGCCAGAAAAATTTCATGGCATTTCGGATGTTGAGCTCCGATATCGTCATCGTTCTCTCGATTTGGTCATGAACGAAGCGGCTCGTAAAACTTTTTCGGCACGTACCAAGATAGTGGCCGCGATTCGCCGGTTTTTGGACGAAAGAGATTTTTTGGAAGTTGAGACACCGATGATGCATCCGATTGCTGGCGGTGCGGCTGCTCGCCCTTTTAAAACGCATCACAATGCGCTCGACATGACCTTGTTCATGAGAATAGCGCCAGAGCTTTACCTAAAACGGTTAGTAGTAGGTGGCTTCGAACGTGTGTACGAAATTAATCGCAATTTTCGAAACGAAGGCATCAGCATCAAGCATAATCCGGAATTCACCATGCTGGAATTCTACTGGGCCTATGCGACTTATGAAGAACTCATGACCATGACTGAAGAAATGATCCAGTATGTCGCACAAAATGTATTGGGGCGAACCGAGATTGAATACCAAGGAACGAAAATTGATCTCAAGGCTCCGTGGCAGAGGCTGCCAGTAAAAGAAGGTGTGGCGAAGTATTCTGGATTTAAAGACCTCAATAAAATGAATGATCGTAAGGCCTTGATGACTTATCTTGATTCTAAAAAAATCGCATTCGATCCGAAATGGACCACCGGGGCTTTATTAATGGCCATTTTCGATGCTGAAGTGGAAAAGAACCTAATTCAACCGACATTCGTGACACAGTATCCTACCGAAGTTTCTTTCTTGTCGCGAAAAAACGAAAAAGATCCATCGACGGTCGATCGTTTTGAACTATTTATTTATGGTCGTGAGATGGCGAATGCGTTTTCTGAGCTGAACGACCCTATCGATCAACGCGAGCGTTTTGAATCGCAAGCCAGTGCCAAGGCCGCAGGTGATGACGAAGCCTGCGATGTCGACGAGGATTTTTTATTTGCTTTAGAGCACGGAATGCCGCCCACTGCAGGCGAGGGCTTGGGTATTGACCGTCTCGTAATGCTACTTACTGATAACGCCAGCATTCGCGATGTGATATTTTTTCCACACATGCGGCCGCAAGCGCCCGTTAAAGCGGCATCCAATAGTGGGACGACTGATTCGTCGCAACCCTGATAAGGAAAGAACTCCTAAATGAGCTTGGTAGCAAAGATTGCTTTTCGGTTTTTAGGAAATCGAAAGTCGTCGAGTTTTGCGCCGTTCGTAGCTGCAATTTCGGTGTTTGGGCTTTGTCTTGGTGTTACTGCGCTCCTTGTTGTCACGAGCGTTATGAATGGATTTGAGCGCGAACTAAAGCGCGCACTTACTGCTTTTCACGGGCACGTACTTATGTTCTCGCGTGCAGAGCCGGTACCAAATGCCCAGGCGATCGCAAACGACATAAAAAAAACCTTCCCGCTCGTTAAAGAAGTGTCGCCCTACATTTTTGCGGAAGTCATGTTAAGCGCCAAAAAAGGCGTAGCTGGTTCGGTTGTCGAGGGTGTTGATCTCAAAACCTTCGATAAAGTTAGCCAAATGCCCAATCGTTTAAAGGAAGGGCGATTACCTACAGCGGGGGCTGCGACTGTAGAAATTACCCTGGGCAGCGAACTTGCGCGCCGAATTGGAGCCCAAGTGGGAGGAGACGTTGTATTGACTGTGCCCTTCGCGAAAGAGGGGGGCGAACCCTTGGCACAACGCTTGAAAGTCGTAGGCATCATGCAGCTAGGTATGTACGAGTACGACAACAAGTATGCACTGGTGGAATTATCTGAGTTGCAGAAAACTCTGTCTGTTGGGGATCGAGTAAATGCCTTTAAAATGCTCACGGCATCGCCTGAAAAAAGTATCTTGGTCACCGAAGGATTAAACGACAAATACGTTTACCCTCTACGAGCAAAGGACTGGACCTCTCTCAATCGCAATTTATTCTACGCGATTCAGCTCGAAAAAGTGGTGATTGCAATTATCTTGTTTGCCATCGTTTTAGTGGCGAGCTTCAATATTATTAGCACCCTCATGATGTTGGTCCATGACAAGAAGAGCCAAATTTCAATGCTGAAAGCCTTGGGGTGGAGCATGCGACGAACTTTCGCGACGTTTTTGTTAATCGGTGGATTTATGAGCTTATTAGGTGCCATCGCCGGGTTTGCGCTTGCTCAAATGTTGTGCCGTCTGGTGCAGTGGAAATCGATTATCGATTTGCCCCCCGAAGTATATTTTCTATCGAGACTTCCGGTGGAAATTCGACCTGCGGAGTGGGCGATAATTCTGCTGAGTTCAATCTTATTGGCTTTGGGCGCGACTTTGGTGCCTGCCTGGAAAGTTAGTCGAGAAAGTCCGGTGGAGGGGCTTCGGTATGAATAGCGAAATTGTGCTCGAAGCTCGTGGGGTTCAAAAGTCGTTCAAAAAAGGCAAACTTGTTATCCCTGTTTTGCGAGGAGTCGATCTCGCAATTAAAAGAGGGGAAACTGTTGCAATCGTAGGGGCGTCCGGTGCGGGAAAAAGTACCCTGTTACATATTCTGGGAACTCTTGAGGCACCGTCGGGCGGTCACGTGTTGTTTCAGGGTAAGAATATTTCTTCTCAGTCGGAAGAGCGACGATGTGAGTTTCGGAATCGACACATAGGATTTATTTTTCAATTTCATTATTTACTTCCAGAGTTCTCGGCGCTCGAGAATGTAATGATGCCGGGATTGATTGCGGGTCGCCACGAGCACCAATTAAAGGCTGAGGCCTTGGCGCTCCTGGAAGAGGTTGGTTTGTCGCACCGAGTGCACCACAAACCAGGTGAGCTCTCGGGCGGAGAAAGCCAGCGGGTAGCGGTTGCGCGAGCTTTAATGATGAAACCAGATGTAATCTTGGGTGACGAGTTGACCGGTAATTTGGATAGTCAAAACAGTGAAATGTTGCTTTCGATGCTGCTAAGCATTAATCAAAGACATGGTGTGAGTGTCGTGGTCGTCACCCACGATCTTAAGCTTGCCGCAAGCATGGGGCGAACGATTACCATGCAAGATGGCAAATTAGTTTAGGTTGACGAAGGATTCCCCCAAAAATATAGATCTCCTAACAAGAAAGCATTCTTAAACTTGAGTATACTTCGCGGTTTTTTGCAGCCTCGCCACCTTTTCTGGCCAGTCGCAGCGGGCATTTGCCTGTTGTTGGCTCTTGGCCGAAGTGTTTCCGCCGTTTCATTCGGCGCGGGAGACACTGTCGGCGCCGTTCGTCAAATTCAGGTCGTTGGAAATAAAAAAATCGAAGTCGACGCAATCCTCGCTAAAATTAAAACCAAAGCAGGTGAGCCACTTTCACGCGCTCAGGTGAGTGACGACATTAGGGCCCTTCACGCGCTAGGGTACTTTGACGATGTTGCTTTTGATTGGAACGATGGAGTTGTTACGATCAAAGTATTGGAGCGACCGACGATTTCAAAAATTTCTTTCGATGGTAACGACCAGGTTTCCACCAGTGACCTCAAAGAAACTATTAAGGTTAAAGAATATTCGATTTTCGACGTAAACAAAGTCAAAGAAGATATTGCGCTGGTTCAGAAGCTTTACGAAGACAAGGGTTTTTACTTAGCGCGAGTATCGTACGAAACCAAAAAACTCGAAAAAGAAGGCGAAGTCGAACTTATCTATCGAGTAAGCGACTATGACAAAGTTCGTATTAAAAAAATCACCTTCATTAATAATCAACGGTTCCCGGATGAGCGATTAAAAGCAGTTCTGCGCAATACTAAAGAAGGTAATTTCTTTTCCTGGATTTCTTCGACCGGGAATTTCAAAGAATCTGCGTTTAAACAAGACATGCAGATGCTCACCTACTACTACCTCAATGAGGGGTATGTTAAATTTCGCTACGAAAATCCGGTGGTAACGGTGAGCGAAGACAAACGCTGGCTCTTTATTTCGATTTACGTAGACGAAGGGGAGCGCTACACGGTCGGGGAAATCGACTTCGGCGGCGACCTTCTGTTTGACAAAAGTGATCTTGCCCAAACCACTGAAATGAAGTCTGGTCAGTTTTTTTCGATTCAAAAAAGAAACGACGACATTCAAAAGCTCACGGAAAAGTACCAAGATCTGGGATATGCATTCGTGAACGTGATTCCGAAGATGAATATTCGCGATGACGTGCGTTTGGTCGATATTCGATACGATTTTGAAAAAGGTGACATAGTACATTTCGGCGAAATTAATGTACTTGGTAACAGCAAAACACGAGATAAAGTAATTCGCCGGGAACTTCGTGTTCGTGAAGGCGAAAAATACCATGGGACTCGCTTAAGGTTGAGCCGCGAACGAGTTGAGCGTCTTGGCTTTTTTAACCCCGGCGAAGTTGTATTTAATACGGTAACTCGTAAAGACAAAAAAGACGTAGTTGATCTGGAAATTGGAATCAAAGAAAGATCAACCGGGACCGTATCTTTGGGTATGGGCTACGGTAGTATTCAAAAGTTTTTCTTAACGGGGTCTATAGCGGAAACGAATCTTTTCGGCCGCGGTCAAAACCTATCGTTGTCGTTGCAATACGCGGCCGATCGCAAGTCGCGCTCTTTGAGCTTGGGCTTTACCGAACCCTATTTAATGAATTCAAGGTGGAGCGCGGGATTTGACGTATTTTTAACGAGTTTCGTTATTCCCGATCGCTACTTGTTATTTAAAAAGGGATTTGATCTGCGCTTCGGGCACCCACTCGATCGAATCGACGAAGACATGTACGCCTATCTCAATTACAAACTCGAGACGTTGGAGTTAGACGAAATCGATTCGAGATTTCCTGATCTTAATGCAAACGATGATAGGGGCTCTTTGTCGGCTATCGGCATGTCGGTAGTTCGAGACAAACGAAACAATAGATTCGAGCCCACCAAAGGGAATTATGAAAGCCTTGGGGGGGAATTTGCTGGAGTTGGCGGCAAGAAAAACTACGCAAAGCTTTCGGGTGAGGCGCGATTTTATTACCCTCTTACAAGTGATTTAATTTTTCGAACTAAGTTTGAAGCGGGTCATATGTTTAAAACTACCGACGACAACATTCCCCCCGCGGAAAAGTTCTATTTGGGTGGTCCTAATAACTTAAAAGGTTATCGGGCACTTTCGATTACTCCGAGGTCGGACCTTGGTCCGGATCGGGAAGGTACCCCGCTGGGTGGCGTAAGTGAGTTGGTTTATATTGCAGAAATTGAATACCCTCTCATTCGCGAAGCTGGTTTAAAGCTAGTGACGTTTTTTGATATGGGTAATGCGTTTGCTTCTTTTAGCGATATGCGCCGAATTGCTGGCTTGAAAAAAGACGTTGGGTTTGGCTTTCGTTGGTTTTCTCCTATAGGGCCCCTGCGGTTTGAGTGGGGATTCCCGATTAATCCAGGCAAGAATGACAGCAATGTAGAGTTTAACTTTTTCATTGGACCGCCCTTTTAAGTATGTTTGAAAGAAAGTCGGAGGCTTAGTTTATGGGTAAAAACATAGTTTTAGTATTGGCGATGGTCGCGATGGTTGGAGTTCCAGGGGCCGTATCTGGTGCCGAAATCAAAATCGCAGTTGTAGATTTGGCGAAGGCGCTTCAAACAGTCGAAGCGGGAAAAAAAGCTCGCGCAACGCTTGAAAAAGAATACAACGAAAAAAAGAAGAAATTTGAAGCTGAAGAGCAGGCTCTCACAAAATTGCGCGACGACATAAAAAAACAGTCACTTGCTTTGAGTGACGAAGCTCGTAAAAAGAAAGAGGGCGAGTTTCAAGAGCGCTTTATGAAGTATCAACAACAAGCCCAAACAGCCCAAGTAGAACTTCAGAAGAAAGAAGCCGAATTCACAAAGCCGATCGTAGAAAGGCTCCGAAGTGTTGTGGAAGACATCGGCAAGAGCAAGAATTACACCATCATTTTAGAAAAAAATGAAAATGGAGTGCTTTACTCTCAGAGCCAAGACGATTTGACTGACGAGGTCATCAAGACCTTTAATAAATGAGATGGTTCATTTTAAACCGATTCCCATTAAAGACCTGTTAGAGACGGTCACCGGTGAAGTTGTCGCTGGAGCACGTCACGATGGTTCATTGTCGGATGTAGTCGTTCGAACGCTTGTTGAGCCGGGAAGCTCCTCAGAAGCTGATTCAGCGGTAGCTTTTTTTATTTCGGAATCCTTTGTTCGATACTGGAACGAGTGCAAAGTTCAGGTTGCCGTAGTTAGTAAAACTCTTTGGCCAAAACTCGAGGCGCTCGGAATTCCCGACGGTCGAGTGGTCGTGCTTTCGCCCGATGCCTATCTTGGACTGGCTCGATTATCTAAGGTTGTCGTTGATCGTAACCCCGAACTTGATTGGGGCTCCAATTTGCCCGTCGCTGGTTCGAATAAACGACCCGCAAGCACTGTGGTTGACCCGACTGCCCAAGTTTCGGAAAGTGCCGCCCTCGGAGAGAATGTACGAATCGGGGCTCGCTCTAAAATTCATGCAGGGGTGGTTCTTGCGAATGGTGTAACCGTAGGTGCCGATTCTGAATTGTTTCCAAATGTCGTTGTTTACCCGCGCTGTGAAATTGGATCGCGAGTGCGTTTGCATAGTGGCGTCGTGATCGGTGCCGACGGGTTTGGGTACGCCCGAGGTCCCAAGGGATCCGAAAAAATCTACCACTTAGGCCGAGTGATTATTGGCGACGATGTGGAGTTTGGAGCCATGAGCGCCATTGATCGTGGAACTATTCGAGACTCCGTAGTGGAACAGGGCGCCAAGGTCGATAATTTAGTTCAGGTTGGACACAACGGGCATTTGAAGGCTCATTCGATCTTGTGTGCACAGGTGGGCTTGGCCGGAAACGTGACCATTGGTCGAGGGGCGATCTTGGCCGGAAAAGCTGGCGTAGCCGATAAGTTGGAAATTGGCGATGGAGCGATCATCGGCCCAATGACAGGTGTATCGAAAGACGTAGAACCTGGGAAAGTTTTTATGGGGCAGCACATAGCTCGAGAAAAGAAGCAGTGGTGGCGCCTGCTCGCTTACTTCGATCGGCTCCCCGAATTATTTGAACGAGTAAAGAAACTGGAAAAAACACATGAACGTTGATTGGTTTGAAATGACCCACGGGGGTCGTAGTCTTGGGGTTCATGAGGTGATGAACCTTTTGCCCCACCGCTACCCTTTTTTGTTGGTAGATCGAATTGTTGAAATTCGTACTCCGAAGCCCCTAAATTCCGGAATGACTGATAAAGAAATACTTTCGTTGCGCGAAGGCTCTACAGTGCACGCCATTAAAAACGTCACGCTCAATGAACCACAGTTTACTGGCCATTTTCCGGGTCATCCGATTTTTCCCGGAGTATTAACCATTGAGGCACTGTGTCAGACCGCTCTTTTTGTGACTGCGCCTTTTTTGGCCGCATCAAATAATGGGAAGGTTCCAAAGGTCGAAGTTGCATTAGCTGGAGCGGATGGATTTAGATTTAGAAAGCCGATTGTTCCGGGGGACCAACTCCACTTGAAAGTACGTCTCAATAAAGTGATTGGGGCCATTTGGAGCTTTGAAGGTACAGCTGAAGTTGATGGTAAACTAGTAGCCGAGGGTGAGTTTATTGCGCATCTTTCGGTACTGAAAGGGTGAACATGGGAAAGGTCCATCCAACAGCCATTATCCATGACGGGGCCGAGGTAGCTTCGGACTGCGAGATTGGTCCGTATTGCATTGTCGGCCCCAAAGTTAAAATCGCTAGCGGCAATCGCCTCATGAGTCATGTTGTTCTCGAAGGTCGGACCACAATAGGCTCAGGGAATGTATTTTTCCCCTTCGCGGTGATTGGTGGGGTGCCTCAGGATTTGAAATACGAAGGTGAAGACGCGGAACTTGTCATTGGAAAAGATAACACTATTCGAGAGTCGGTGACGATCAATATCGGCACAAAAGGTGGCGGCGGAGTTACTCGCGTAGGTGATTCGAACCTCATCATGGCGTATGCGCATCTTGGGCACGATGTTCAGGTGCACAACCACACGGTTATTGCCAACGCCTGTCAGATTGCGGGCCATGTAATTGTAGAGGACTATGCGATTATCGGCGGGCTCAGCGGCGGGGGGCAGTTTGTGAGAATTGGAGCGCACGTCTACATTGGCGGCTTTAGCGGAGTGGAGCGCGACGTAGCTCCTTTCTGTTTAGGAAGAGGCCCCGTTGGTGCATTCGAAGTTTGGGGGATGAACTTAGTTGGATTGAAGCGTCGCGGATTTTCGTCGGGAGAACTCGCGGTACTTCAAGATATCAACAAGATATTCTTTAAAGATAAGAGTCTCGAAAAAGAAACTGCGCTTCAAAAAATTGAGTCGTCATTTCCAGATTCGGCGTTAGCGAAACAATTTGTCGATTTCGCTCGAAAATCAGAAAAAGGAATGCACCGCTAAGGTGTTGAAGAGTCCAATAAATGGAAATTTTCTTTTCGGCAGCCGAGGCCAGTTCTGACGCACACGCGGCGAAAGTGCTCGAGCGGCTTCGTACCCATGGAAGTGTTAACGCGTTTGGACTCGGCGGCGACGCCCTAAAACATGCTGGCTGCAAATTAATGATGCACGCGCGGGATTTCAGCGTAATGGGGGGACCTCTAGAAGTAATTTCTAAACTCCCCAGGAGAGCTCGTCTTGAGCGAGAGCTTGAAAAGCGTTTAGCCAAAAATCGTCCGGCCGGCGCTGTATTGGTTGATAATGGTGAAATTAATCTTCGTTTAGCGTCTTTATTTCATTTCTTCGATGTTCCTGTAGTCTATTTCATTCCGCCCAAAGTCTGGGTTTGGCGGTCTTCGCGAATTGAAAAAATTGCTGATCACGTTAGTCTCGTTCTAAGCGTTTTGCCTTTTGAAAAGGAAATTTATCAAAACTGGGAAATTCCTTTTGAATACGTTGGGCATCCAATCGTAGATGAGGCTCCAAAGATTTCGCCCCACGAAGCAAAAAATAAACTCGGTTTAACAGAAAACGAGAATGTATTGGCTGTTTTTCCTGGATCGCGACATAGCGAAGTTCGATATCATATAGAGCTTTTTTCCGAAGTTCTGAAAAGATTCACCAAAGGATTGTCGAAAGAACTTTCTGCTCCCACTGTGGTGGTGCCCGTTCCGAGTACGTTGAACGCCGATGAAGTTCAAAGTGGATTCGAGTCACAACTTCAAGGTGCCGTTCAGGTTCGAGTAGCTCCCGGTAAAAACTATGAAACTCTCGCGGCGTCTCGAGCTGCCCTTGTAAAATCAGGTACGTCAACCCTAGAGGCGGCGTTTTACTGTGTTCCGATGGTGCTGGCCTATCGTTCTTCTAAAATGTCAGAGTGGGCCTATCGCCACGTCGTACGGTATCGAGGCTTAGTGGGGATGGTGAATTTATTTTTAGAAAAAGACTCAGAAAAAGCCCTAGGTTGGAAACCCGACGAAAAATCGAATCCCGTCGTTGAGGAGTTTATTTTAGATCGATGTCGCCCTGAACTGATCGCATCGTCGCTATTAGAACTTTATCGCGATGGTCCAGTTCGGGAAAAACAGCTAGGCGCTTTCGAACAGTTACATAAACGACTCTTTAGTCCCGGTCATGAAACGACTTCCCCAACTGAACTCACAGCGCAAGCCATTTGGGAGGTTTTTACAGGGAAAAGAAAACGTGAGAACTTTCCAACTCCATTATGAATAGTTTAGTTTCTATGCTTCTGAGTCCGATGTGGGCCGCCGCCAACTGTAGTGTGCGTGCATTGCGTTTAGGTTCGAGGACACGAATGCCTGTGCCCGTAATTTCGGTAGGCAATATTGTAGCTGGTGGCGTCGGAAAAACAGAAATCGTCAATTTGATAGCGGATCACTTAATTTCTCAGGGGAAACGTGTGACCGTTTCAACGCGAGGGTACGGTTCTTCGTGGGAACAGCGATCGGGGTACGCGACAGATTTCGAGTCGGCCCACACACAAAAATTTCCCGACGAAGCGCTGGTTTTGCTTAAAAAAACACCCGGAGTCGCGGTCGCAGTGGGAAAGCGAAGAGTCGACACGCTGAAACGAAACTGGGAAAATCTACGTCCCGATGTGATTATTTTAGATGACGGGTTTCAGCACTTTTCCATGAACCGTCAAATCGATGTCTTGGTGCATAACTTCGAAATTCGAAATCCGCTATTTCGGGATTTTCCTTTTTGGTTCAATCGAGCTGGATTGCGGGTGGCGTTTTCGGATGTCCCAGCTAAGTTGAATAATGGGCCTCCGTGGGTTCGTGTAAACTACCGACTTAAAGGGGTACAAAAAGTTAACAGCAAACTGGAGTCTATACCACGGACAGCCAACGTATTTTGCGGCATAGGAAACCCTAATAGGATTCGATCGTTTCTTGAACGCAACGGGGTTAAGGTTAATGCCATGAAGGTATTTCGCGACCATCAGGACTACCACTTGGCCGATATCGAAGGACTCAAAAAGTGGAATGAGAAGAATGGAGAATTTCCTCTTGTTACCACCTTAAAGGACGCCGTTAAGTTGCGCGATTACGCCCAGTGCATGGGGGGCGTTTCGGGTTTTGACCCACTGTGGCTCGATATTGGAGTCGAGATCCTAGATCATAAAGAATACTTTTGGAGAAAACTTAATGAGTCCGTTGCTCTCGCTTCTGATTCAGGCGGTCCTTAGTCCCCTTGGATTGCTCGCGACATTCATGCCGCGTGGGCTTGAGCTCATGGTAGGTCCGATTTTGGGCCGCGGTCTGTTTTTGGTCTCGCGCCGCCGAAGTGTCGCGCGCGAAAATCTTTTGCGCTGTTTTCCCGAGTGGGGCCCAAGCAAAATTGATCATGTTCTCAAAAAGAATTACGAGCACTACGGAATATTGGTTTTTGAGTTATTGCATCTTTTTTCGCCCATTCCTGGGCACTATCTGCGATACGTAAAACGAAATACCCACGTTATGGGGTTAGAAAATTGGCGCGCGGCACACGCTAAAGGAAAGGGCGTATTGTTCGTAGCGTCGCACCTAGCGAATTGGGAACTAATGGTTTCAGGGGGGGCTCTAGCTGGGATCCCTATCACAATGGTGACCAAACATCTCAAGCCAGAGTGGTTGCATCGAAAAATAGAAAAATCGCGGAACTCAACTGGAGTGCGGGCGGCCTACGAACCCCGTACTCTGCCGATAATTATGCGTGCTTTGCGTGCTGGGGAGTCGGTTGGCTTCGTATTGGATCAATATGCGGGGCCTCCAATCGGAATAAAGGTACCCTTTTTTGGCGTATCGGTCGGAACACTGGCAGCGGTTGGGACCTTGTCGAATCGCACCGGCGCGTTAGTAGTGACCGCCAAAACCTTTCGAGACACTGACGGTCGAATCAACATTTGCATGAACCCCGCGCTAGATTTGGGGGAACTTGCGCAAGACGAAGTTCGCACCACCGCCTTGTTAGCGAAAATGGTGGAAAATTGGATACGAGAGTTTCCGGATCAATGGTTGTGGATTCACAGGCGTTTTAAAAATATTGACCCCATGGTATAAATAAGAGGCCCATGCGACGCGCGAAACTTCTTCTCCGAACGGTAGTCCTAACCAGTTTTTTTTGTGCATGTTCGGCACAGCAAATTGTTAAGCGCGAGTATACAGAAACCGGATTGCCAGAAGATCTTGTGAAGGCGTTCGCGGTAAAAGAAATTGCCGCCCCTTTAGATGCTTCTAAACTTGGGCCGACCGAGTCCGGCGCCCAAGCGGAAAAAAAACCTAAGAAGAAAAAAAGGAAAACCAAAGGGCTCATGGGCGATACCAAAAGCACATTTGTAATACCCAACCGACGACCGCCCAAAGACCCGGTGTGGGTGGGTGAGAAGATATTTATGGATGTCACCTGGCTTAACACCACGGCCGGTGAATTTCTTTTAGAAGTAAATCCCTACAAAGAGCTTAACGGGCGTAAGGTTTACGACATTAAGGGATCTGCTAAAACCTCCAGTTTATTTTCCCTAATCTACAAAGCGGAAGATTGGGTACAAACTTTCATAGATTTTGAAGGTTGGTTTCCCTATAAGTTCATTCTTCATGGCGACGAGACTCGTTATGTGCGAAGCAACCTGGAGCTTTTTGATCATGCCGCAAAGAAACAATTCGTATCGGTTTATGCGAAACGTTTAGATAAAGACCAGATTAAAGATGAAAAAGGCTACAAAGATCTAGTGCCATTCTCGCAAGATTCTCTGAGTGCACTCTACTTTGCGCGTACTCACAAAATGGATCCTGGCACTGAAATTCGCTTTCCAATGAGCACCCAAGGTAAACAGTGGGAAACGTCTTTGTTGGTGTTAAGTCGAGAGGAAGTGAAAACCCGCTTTGGTTACGTAAAAGCGTTAAAGACCAAGGTGGAAACTCGATTTAACGGGGTTTTGCAGCAAAGGGGCGACTCTCATATTTGGTTTTCCGACGACGAACGCAAGTTCGTGTTGCGTTTCGAAGCTAAGGTAAAAATTGGCTGGGTTGAAGGAATTGCAACGCGCGTAGAGTTTGGTACTCCGCCGGAGGGTGAGGATTCAGCGACGACGGTGGTGCCGCTTCTGCCTTCTGACGCTAGTAGTGGGGTTCGGAAAGATGGCTTCTTCAGCCGAATTTTCCGTAAGAACTAACCCATGCAAATCGTAGTTATTCAGACTGCCTATTTGGGTGACGTAATTCTGACAACCCCGTTGCTTGTGGAGTTAGAGCGCCTCTACCCCGGATCGAAAATTCATTTTGTGACCACCGTGGCCGGCTCTAACGCGCTTGCCGGGTTTAAAAATGTTGTTCCCTATGTTTACGAAAAAAGAAAAACCGCTTTCGTCGAGGGAATTCGCGAATTACGCAATCGGCTACTTATAGCAAATAGAAACTTACCCTTTGATCTAGTGCTGATTGCTCATCGTTCTTTTCGTTCTTTAGTTTTGGGTGCCTCAATTCCGGCTCGGCGCCGCCTGTCATTTGAAACATTTCAAAGTCGATTGCTTAAATATTTTCTTAATCTTGAAACGGTTGTTTATCCGCCTTATTCGGACGCTATTCACTATACTCAGCGGCCGCTGGAGTTCGTACGATTCTTATCGAACAGCACTCAGGTGCCCGACCGAAGACCCCGCCTTCACAAGAATTTAGACACAGATGGCTCTTTGGAGAAAAAAATTGGACACCGACTCGATCTGCCTTATTGCGTAGTAAGTCCTTTTTCGACGTGGGGCACAAAAATGTGGCACGGTGATCGCTTCGCTGAACTCGCCTCTATTATTGTGAAGCGCTATTCGATGCCGGTGTATTTTTGCGGTGAGCCGGATCCGAAATGTCGCGTGATGGCTGAGAAAATGTTTCACACGTTCAAAGCAAGCCTCGAAGACGCGGGTACCGAGAATACCGGTGCCAATCTTGTCGGCGAAACAAGCGTTGGTGAAATGGTGTCGCTAATCGCAAACGCCAAGCTGCTAATTGCTAACGACTCTGCACCCGTGCACGTCGCTTCTTCCTTTAATGTTCCGACGGTCGCAATTTTCGGACCGACCGTTAAGCGATTCGGATTTTTTCCTTTAGCCGACCGTCAAGTAATGGTGGAGCGTACTAATTTAGATTGTCGCCCCTGCAGTCTTCATGGACCTGAATTGTGCCCGAAAGGACATTTCAAATGTATGAACGAAATACAAGTTGAGGATGTCTTTAAAGCGGTCCAGAATGTCACCAGAGGGCTGCCTTGGTTCGAACAACATTAAAAGAACATCTCAGACCGCTCTGGATAATTCTCTCAAATCGTTGGGGAGGCCCGGAGCAAGTAGCAGTTTCAGACTTGGTCGAAATGGCCCACGCGGAAATTTCGATGAATTTAATTTGTATTGAGGGAAGTCCAGTTCATGCCGCAGCAATGCGCCACCCACACATTAAAGTCAGAGCAATCAAAGAAGAACCGCGATCTTGGTTTGATTTTTCGTTTGTTCGATTTTTAAAAAATACTATTAAGGAGTTCGACGCCAACTTGGTGCACGTAAATGACGAAAGCCTTCTGTGGTACTTGTACCCTGGCTTGAGAAATTTGCCCCATGTATCAGTGGTAGTGAGTCGTTACTCTACCGACGAAGCGAGTTTTGCCGATATTTTTAGACGAATCTGGTTGCGTCGTATCGACTACGTTGTCGTATTGAGTTCTCATATTAAAAATCGAGTCATGCGACGACTTCGAGTTCCTGAAAGAAAGATCAAAGTTATCAATTTGGGACTCGACTTCACGCGTTTCGACCCGAGCAAGCACAATGGAACTAGCATTAGAAAGTCCTGGGGCGTAGATGCCGATACGATCGTAATTGGGTCGGTGGGGCGACTAGTCCCTGAAGTAGGGCAGGATACCTTTTTGAAGGCGGCTGCGAGCTTAATGAAACACTCAAAGTGGAAGTTTAAGTTTGCAGTAATCGGAGAAGACCCTCTGGTTTCGTCGGAAGAATATTTAGTAGAACTTCGCGAATTGGCAAAACAGTTTCGAATCGAAGACCACGTAGTGTTCGGGTCGGTGGCCGATAATCTACCTGAAATTATGAGTGCCTTCGATGTTTTTGTAATGCCCGGGAGCGAAGAAGTACCTGGTCTTGGCGCGCTCGAGGCTCTTGCGATGGAGCGGCCAGTTGTACTTTCGCGAGTGGCAGGAGCAGAAGACATCGTTGGTGACAAAGAAGAGTTCGGTCGACTCGTGCGAGCAGAAGACGCTTTTGATTTGCAGCAAAAAATTTACGAGTTGCTTCAAGTTGCCGAGCGAAGAAAAGAAATGGGCGAAAAGGGGCGGGTACACGTTCTTAAGAATTTCGATAAATCGACACGGTTTCAGCGTTCCTTTGACGTGTACGATAAGTGCATGAAACGTCGCCATCGTCTCAATGATGAACGCGAAAGAGAGTAATAAAATGTGCAGATCAATTCTTGTGTTAATAGTAGTTTTATTATCGTTTAATTCGGCCGCAGGTTTTGCCGAAGGAACTCAGGCGAAGGTCCGGCTCGCTGAATTGCGAGCCGACATTCGAGTAGCGCTCGATTCCTGTACGACTTTTTTTCGCAGAGATTACACCACGGAGGTCGGATGTCATGAAAGGGCGTTTAGCGCTCTACGGAATCAGGTTCGCACCTTGGACCTTATTGATTTCATCTGCGGGACTTCTTCAAAAAGATCGGAAGACCAAGGTCTGTGTTGGCAATTCGGATTAAATAGCGTCATCGCGGGTAACCACGAAACGCGCTATCTGCGGTCGAATTTAGCGTCAAAACAGGCGCGTAATTCTTTCGCCGCGGCCGACGAAATAGCGGCGACTTGCCCACTCGAGGAATTTACTGGTTCGTTTGGCTTGGAATCCGAAGGTCTCAAGAAAATGAATGACTGCCAGAAAGCCGCCCTGAAAAGGCAAAATCGAGATTGGCCGCAGGCTAGTCGCGCACCGAGCCTGACGGCTGCTTTTAGCGAGGTTTCATGGATATGTAGGGACACCGCGTCTGAGTTTCGAGATCTTTGTTACCAGCTAGGACTAAGCAAAATGCTCAAAACCAAGCGGCTCTACGACATTTATGTTTCGACCTGTTCTTCGCGGCAATACGGCGATGAAATAGCCTATTGTTTTCATAGTGTTGCGACAAAATTAGGTTTTTTCGCTCTTGTGAAAAAGTGTGATGCGGTGGAAGAACCTTTCCCCTACTTGAACTACATAAGCCGCCGGGCCGACTGCTATAAAGAAGCCTTCAAGAACCCCGGTGGAGTTGAACTCCCAAGCCAATAATACCTTTGATTTTCAACGTGTTACCGGCTATAAAGCAAGCCTCTTGGCGAAACCAACGACCTCCGCTTTTCTTTAGTTTCTAAAGAACCGAGGCGTCTTTCGCCATGTCGAAAGGAAATCAATTATCAATGGCATTAACTACTAGCAGCACCGGAGCTGAAAAAAAGAAAGCACGTCCAGAGTCACACGACACGACGAGCTGGATGGACGAATTCGAAGTAGGCGCAGATGAAGCGTCTGAGAATTCTGGAACCGGGCAAAACGCAGAAGAATCTTTTGCGAAACTTTATGAACAAAGTCTGCAACAAAGCGACGTTCGCGAAGGCGAAGTCGTAGACGGCGTGGTCGTCAACGTTGGACCAGACTTTGTGACTGTAGACATCGGCTATAAGTGCGAAGGCCTTGTGCCGATCGAAGAGTTTAGAAAACCAGATGGCACTACAGAAGTGAACGTTGGTGATCAGCTAAGCGTCTATCTTGAGCGAATCGAGAGCGATACTGGCTTTATGCAATTGTCGAAAGACAAAGCGGAAATCATTAAAGCTTGGGATGAAATTAGCCAAGCTTGTGAAAAAGACCAACTTGTTGAAGGTACCGTTATTGGTAAAGTCAAAGGCGGCTTGAGCGTCGACATCGGCGTTAAAGCGTTCTTGCCGGGCTCGCAAATTGATGTGAAGCCTGTGAAAAACTTAGATAAGCTCTTGGGCAAGAAATTCAAGTTCAAGATCATTAAGTTTAACAAGAAGCGTGGCAACATTGTGCTTTCTCGTCGCGCCATCGTGGCTCAAGAAAAAGAGCGCATGAGAGCTGAAACGTTACAGAGCCTTCAAGAAGGTCAAATCGTTACCGGCACTGTAAAAAACATTACAGAATACGGTGCGTTTGTGGACCTGGGCGGCATGGACGGTTTGCTCCACATTACGGACATGAGCTGGGGTCGCGTGAAGCACCCAAGTGAATTGTTCAACGTAGGCGACGAGATTTCGGTGAAAGTACTTAAGTACGATCGCGAAAAAGAACGCATTAGCTTAGGTCTAAAACAAGTGACCACTAATCCGTGGGAAGAACTCGCAGCTAAAATGAGCGTGGGTGACCGCGTTCGTGGCAAAGTGGTTTCACTTAAAGACTACGGCGCATTCGTCGAATTGGCAGAAGGCATCGAAGGCCTCATTCACGTAAGTGAAATGAGCTGGAGACGTGATGTGAAACATCCGTCGAAAGTTCTAAACCCAGGTGATGAAGTTGAATGTCAGGTGCTTGAAATCGATCCACGCAACAAGCGCTTGAGCCTCGGCTTGAAGCAACTTCAGGAAAATCCATGGAGTGCGCTTGAAGCGAAGTATCCTCCAGGTGCTCAAATCGAAGGCGAAGTGAAATCAGTAACTGATTTCGGCGTTTTCGTTGACATCGGCGAAGGTATCGACGGTCTGGTGCATGTTTCTGACATCGCATGGACCAAAAAAGTGGCGCATCCATCTGAACGCTTCAAAAAAGGCGATAAGATTAAGGCCATGGTGCTTTCGATCGACAAAGAAGCTGAAAAATTCAGCCTCGGTATTAAACAACTCGAGCGTGATCCTTGGGAAAGCGCGCGCACCAAGTATCGTGTTGGTGAAGGCATCGAAGGCCGCGTGACTAAAGTTACAGACTTCGGCGTGTTCGTCGAACTCGAAGAGGGCATCGAAGGTCTTGTCTACGTTAGTGAGATTTCGGATCAACGCGTAGAAAAACCATCGGATCTCGTGAAGGTGGGTGACGTGGTACGAGCTGAAGTGATTTCGCTCGACACCAAAGAACGCCGAATTGGCCTTTCGATGAAGAAACTCAAAGTTTCGGAAGAACGAAAAGCCTATGAGTCCTATGTGAACCAAGGCGAAAAGAAAACTTCTTTGGGAGATGTGCTCGGAGCTCAGCTCAAGGGCATCTTGAACAAAGGTGAAGGCGACGAAGAATAATTCGGAGCCTGTTTTATTTCGAAGGCCCCTGTCGGCGTAGTGCCAACAGGGGCCTTTTGTTTTTAGTACTTTAAAAAAGAGGGTTTCATGTCCGTTCATCGAATGAACGTTTGTGTTTTTTGTGGATCAAACGCAGGCAAGGTTCCGCTAATCCAACAGGAGTCGGAGATTTTGGCCAAGGGTTTGGTGCAGTTAAACTTAGGACTGGTCTATGGTGGCGCTAGCGTTGGGGTGATGGGTTTAATTGCCGACACCGTTTTAAAAAATGGTGGAGCAGTGACTGGGGTGATCCCGGACGCTCTTTTCGAAAAGGAAGTAGCACATACCGGCGTACAGGATCTTCGCGTGGTGCGCTCAATGCACGAACGAAAAAAACTAATGTACGACCTCTCGGAGGTTTTTGTTACTTTACCGGGTGGTTTCGGTACGCTTGATGAACTGTTCGAAGTGTTAACTTGGTGTCAGATTGGAGTTCACAAGAAGGAAATATTTCTTCTAAATGTGGGCGGTTTTTATGACGGTTTGCTTGCACACTTAGACTCGGCGGTTTCTGCCGGGTTTATTCGAGCAGAACATCGTTCCTACCTACGGGTTGTTTCCAGTGCGAGTGAACTTCTAGAAAATATTGCCGCGATCGTAGAACGCAAAGCGTTGATCGATTGAAAAGAGCGCTAACTCTGAGATAATGAGAGGTGAACTATGACGAACCAAAAGAATCCTCTCCTAATACTGCTTGGTGTATCGAGTGTTTTTTTTATTCTTTTTTTAATATTTGTCGCGGTTCTCCTATCAAACTCGGGACTTACTAAAAAAAGTAGCGGTCAGCGCATTTTCGGGAAAACCGACGCGATTGGAATTATTGAACTCAAAGGCGTGATTACTGATTCTAGGCGTTTTATCGATGACCTAGAGAATTTTCTCGAAAATACTAACGTAAAAGGAATCGTCGTACGTATAAAC
>DGKJ01000047.1 GCA_002387735.1 Bacteriovoracaceae bacterium UBA4573
ACGAACGGCAGCGAATAGACCTTGCCACCGCTACGTAAAACTTCTTTCGAACCTAAGATTTGATCGATTTTCCAGTCACCGCCTTTAACCAGAACTTTAGGGTTAATCGCTTTGATCGTAGGAATTGGATTCCCGCCTGAAAACCAGGTCACGTATCCAACACTCTCAAGTGCCGCCAAGACGGTCATTCGCGATTTAAGGGCATTTACGGGCCGATCGGGGCCCTTGAGTTTACGTACGGACGCATCGGTATCGACCGCGATTACCAATACATCGCCTTTGTTTCGCGCTTCCTGCAAATAGGTTACGTGTCCCGGGTGTAAAATATCGAAACACCCGTTGGTAAAAACCACACACTTGCCTTTTTTCCTTAGCGCCTGGGTTATTTTCGCTAATTGCGAGGGCGATTTAATTTTATTTTTAAGATTTAGTCGGATCGTCATGATCTCACGCTTCTCGAACCACCGAAACACCTGTAATCGGGGCTAAAAATAAAGTTACCCTGAGGGCACGAGTAAACACAGACCCGCCCTTGAGCCGTAGACGAAAAAGCGACTTACCGAGAGTAGTTCCCCAAGAAACTTCCTGAAGAAGGAAATACCCAAAATAAATTAATCCAAACATAGAAACTATTAAATCGAGCGCCGGGTGAGATTGCCGAAAAGCCCAAAGGCCTTCCGCAAAGGATGAAATAGACACGCCAGCTAAGGCGAGCCCCGCACTCATTACGACTATATAGAATAAAGCCACAAAACCCAGATCACACAAATAGGCGATAAGGCGCGTGGAAATTGGGGCGAGCGTACCCGTTGCAAGTGGAGCGACCGGAGTCAATTTTAGGTCTACCTCGGACTCTACCCGCAAGTCCGTCACAACTTCTTGTTTAGCGGGGGCAGTAGCCCTTGGCGCTCGAGGAGGAGGGAAGTCGAAATGCCCCTGAGGCCGCCTGGCGGGAGTCTGTCCGGCGTTTGCGTAAGGTAAGCCGTCGGAAAAGTGGTTGATTCCGAGTCCCTCGGTTAGTGGGCGAAACGCAATTTCCGGTTCCTGATCTTTGGTTTTTTGTTCCATGTCTATTTCTAACCCAAAGCTCTGCGAAGAACAATCGACCATAAGACCGCCACCGCCGCGGTTTCAACTCTCAAAACCTGTTGGCCTAAACTGACAGGTACGAACCCCCGCTCAACGATGATTTTACGTTCCGATTCAGTGAATCCGCCTTCGGGTCCTATCCAGGCTTCAATGGGTCTATTTTGGCAATCGGCCATCGCCTTCCAAAACTCCTGCAACGGAATCCTCTGGTCCTCATACTCCTCGCGACTTTCCGAAAAACACGCAATTCGTACTGGATGGCCAGGAGCTTGATAAGAACTCAAAAAATCATTCCAAGAAACCGGTTCGGCTATTTCTACTCCCCACAACCGCTCCGACTGTTCAATTGCGGCTTCCGCAATCGCACCCCAACGTTTCAAATATTTATCACCGCGCTCGGCGCCAACCTTTACTACGCTGCGCGCCGTTTCAACTGGAACAATGCGGCTCGCACCGCATTCGACTGCTTTTTCTAGTACCCAGTCCATTGTGTTGTTTTTTGGTAACCCTAGAATCAGGGTCACGTCGTGCTCTTTCTTTTCACTTCTCAATAGGCCCCTGATCTGAGCAAAGCCTTTTTTACCCTCTACTTCAAACACGGCGCCGTATAACTGCCCGCGTCCATCAGTCACCAGAACTTCTTGCCCATGTTCAAGGCGCAATACTCGTCGAAGATGTGCCGTTTTTTCCTCTGGCATCGATACACGGGTACCCACGCTCCACGAATGCGCTGCTTCATTTCCGTCGGACCCCGGTAAGAAAATATGTCGTTTGCTTTCGTGCCTGCCCAACGGTTGTTCTCCTCATAGAAATAGTTACAATAGAAAAATGGCGATACGCCACTTTCTTTTTGGAATCTTACCGCTGCTTTTAGCTTTTTTCGCATCGACCGCCCGGGGGGACGATTCGAATTTTCAGATATCGAATTACACCGGCGAAATTCGAAAGCGAGCAGATTTTTGGTTACAGGTTTATACCGTGTATTCCGATGATCAAGGTGTTATTCACGACGCCCAGTATCCCTATATAATATTTGAAAAAATAGATCGTCGTAAAAAAAGCACTGCCTATATCGAAACGCGCAAGAAACACTACGCCAATCTTTTAATGCGACTCAGCAAATATGAACAACATCGCGCACTCGCAGCAAACCACACGCCATCGAACCGCCCCGCCCAGACCACTCTTGATAAAGAGCTGCAAGAGCTCTCGAAACTTTATTCCGAAATTGGCGGCGAAAATAAATTTTTTGAAGCTGCCAATTACAAACGAGTACGATTTCAACGCGGGCAAAAGACCTCTTTTGCAAGAGGTCTCCGAAACTCAAAATCGTATCTGCCCCAAATGGAAAAAATCTTTAAGGAACGAGGTTTGCCGGTGGAATTGACCCGTCTACCTTTCGTTGAAAGCTCGTTTAACGTAAAAGCTCGATCAAAGGTCGGCGCCAGTGGAATCTGGCAATTCATGCCTTCGACCGGCAAACTCTATTTAAGAATCGACAGTGAGATTGACGAACGAAATGACCCCATTCGCGCTACCGAAGCCGCTGCTGAACTTCTGTCCGCCAACTTTAAAACACTGGGTGACTGGAGTCTCGCCGTCACAGCATATAATCATGGACGTAAGGCACTACTGCGCGCCATGCACAAGTACAAAGTTTACAATTTAAATGATTTATTGACGATTTATCGCCATCGTTCTTTCGGTTTCGCATCGAGTAATTTTTTTCCGGAACTTTTGGCCGCGATCGAAGCAGAAAAAAATGCGTCGAAATATTTTTTTGACCTTGACCAAGAATTTCACCTTGACCAAAAATAGGGTCATCGATAACAAGACTTGAAAAGCAGAATCACATCTAGTTTTGGCAACACGCTTTGAGAGCGCTTGTGGCCTTGCCACCGGATCGCGGAATTGACATCTCGTACGGCATCATGCGCTCCGGTGGTTTTTTTTTAATTAAATACGTATGTATATTGTTGGAATTGCTGGCGGCTCGGGATCTGGAAAGACAACCTTTGCGTCTAAAATAATCGAAAAGGTAACTGGTACTCGAGTGATGCATTTGCATCAAGATTCGTATTACCTGGAAAAACTTCCAAAAGATGATTTCATTAATAAAAAGCCCAACTATGACCACCCCAGCGCTTTTGACTGGAAGTTACTTCGAAAGCATTTTGCCGCTCTTAAAAAAAACAAACGCATCGAGGCGCCTGTTTACGATTTTGTTTCGAGCTCTCGACTAGCTCAAACTGTGAAAATCGGGCCAGGGAAAGTTTGCATATTCGACGGTATTTACGCGCTATATGACCCATTGATTCGGGACATGTTAGATCTAAAAATATTTTTACATGTAGACGCAGACATTCGTTTTATTCGCCGACTGCACCGCGACGTTAGAGAGCGGGGCCGCAACTTGGATGGCATCATAGATCAGTATTACGATATGGTTCGTCCAATGCACCGCCAATATTTGGAGCCCACCAGCATTTACGCCGACCTGGTCGTAGGCGAAGATACAGACCGTGCCGCTGAAGTAGTTGCCAGTCACATCTCGGCCCATCTAAGATAAGGGCATGGCAAAAAACTCTCCACTTAAGATCGTGCCGCTAGGCGGCCTGGGCGAAATCGGCCTCAATTGCATGGTCTTCGAATACGCCGACGAAATTATTGTAGTCGATTGCGGCGTGATGTTTTCGGACCTCCAAATGCTGGGGGTCGATTTTATGATTCCAGATTTGTCGTATCTCGAAGCCAATCGCGACAAAATCGCTGGATACGTGATTACCCACGCCCATGAAGACCACATCGGAGCCCTTCCCTTTGCACTCAAGGCCCACCCCGCACCAGTATATTGCACTAATTTCGCTCATAAACTCATTGCTGCCAAACTAGAGGAACACGCGCTACTTAATCACACCCAGTTTCAGATTTTCGCCCCAAACGAAGTCATGAAATTTAAGCACTTCAAGGTAACTTCGCGACCGGTCAATCATTCGATCGTGGAAGCCATGGCGCTTTTTATCGAAACTCCCGTGGGAATGGTCGTATTTACTGGCGACTTTAAGATCGACACCGACCCCTATTACGGAGCCACAACCGACCTCGAGCCCTTTAAAAAAGCCGGTGACGCGGGGGTGGTTTTGCTCATGAGTGATTCCACAAACGTCGAACGAGATGGACACTCTCTTTCAGAAGTAAACATTTATCGCAAATTCAAAGAACTATTCGCGGAACCGACCGGCCTAACGATTGTATCGGTTTTCGCTTCGAATATTGCGCGCATCGGTCAGGTTATGGAACTAGCCGATCATTTTGGACACAAAGTGGCCTTACTCGGACGCAGCATGGAACAAAATGTTAGGCTCGCCCAAGAGGCTGGCTATCTCGAACACGCTCGATCCGTGTTAATTGGAGTCGACGAAATCGAACAATTCCCACGCAACAAAGTCATTGTGCTGTCGACGGGCAGCCAAGGAGAATTTAGATCGGCACTTGCACGAATTGCGAGCGATGAACACCGATCAGTTAGCGTTGGTCCTGGTGATACTGTAATCATGTCGAGCAAGTTTATTCCTGGGAACGAAAAAGCAATCGGACGAATGATCAACTCTCTGTTCAAAATGGGAGCTGATGTCTTGTACGAATCGGTTGAAGATATTCACGTTTCCGGTCACGCGAACGCCGACGAATTGCGCAAAATGCTTCGTGCTACCCGGCCGCGTCATTTTATCCCGGTTCACGGCGAGTATCGCCACCTGGTTAAGCACGCTCGTTTGGCAGAACAAAACGGAGTGGCTGCAGAAAATATCGTAATCGCCGTCAACGGCGATGTTCTTGAATTAACCAAAAATTCTCTCAAACGTGTTGATCATTTTGAAGAGAATCGAATCTTTATCGAGGGCGAGGGCGGTAACGACATCAGTAAAGTCGTTATCAAAGATCGTCGCAAGGTGGCTGAAGCTGGAATTGTTTTCAGTGTTTTAATTCGTAATTCGGTAAGTGGAAAAATAGTGGGTGGGCCGGACCTTATTTCGCGAGGCTTGTTCGATGGCGATGACGGTCTCGAAATTCTCGAAAAAGGAAAAAAAACTGTTCTGAGCATTCTGCGAGATGTCGAGCGATCTGAAAAACAGATCGATCTCCAAGAAGAAATTCGAATAGGATTGAGAAGGTTTTTTGCAGCTCATTTAGGAAAAAAACCAGTTGTGCTTCCCATTTTGATCGATGTTTAAGAATTTTCCACAGTTGTTGCTTATTCTAATTGGTTTTGCATGCGCGGTGTACACCCAAACCACCGCACTTTCAGATGTGCCGGGTCTTCATTTCGATGAAGCTTGGCAGGGCCTCTACGCTTACCGAATTGCTTTCGAGCCCGGATTTTTTCCGATTCAGGCGATGAATAGCTACACTTTTTCCATTGTTCACTATCCAATAGCGCTACTTTTCAAATTATTTTGGCCAACATTGGAAGTAATGCGCATTTTTTACGTTGCCTGCAATTTATTAGCGCTGTCACTTTTCGTCTTCGCTTTTTTGAAAATAAAAAAACCACTCGCGGCTTTTATATTCACACTTATTTGGGGTCTTTTGCCATTTTTTGTCCACACTCATCGGTTTTTTATAGAAATGACCGGTTTTTTTTCGTTGTGCATGGCTGCCGCCGTTTATGCACTGACAACTTTCGAAAATAACCGCAAACACCGCGCTTTCCTGCTAATCGCTGCACTTATTCTAGGAACATTTAGCCATGTATTATTTCTGGCGTTCGCCATTGCGATATTCGGGATCGCGAGTTTAGAAGGTAAACCTTCTAGGTTTATAACTGTGGTTTACTGCACAGCATTGGTTTTCATTCTGGTTCGCATGACCTTGGACTTACGGAAAATTGGTCCTGTGTTCTTAGCCGGTGGAGCTGGCATTACAGTCGCCTTTTTTTTGGCTAAAAAAGAAACTTACTTTTCACGAGCCACCCTTCTAGCCAGACCCTTGTTCGAAATTGTGGCAATCCCATTTTTTTTATTATTTTTATTTTTAATGTGGGGCGGTCCCTGGTCATACGCACAGGCTACCGGAAGCCTTGTTTTTTGGTGGTGGCCCTTAAACATTGTTCTGTTAATTGCTCTCTATTTAAATTCGGGTCGCTGGAATTGGACTCGGGATTCAACAAAATTTTCGTGGGAGCGCCGCGCATGGTTTGGGTTTGTATTGTCGCTAATCGCGTGCAATGCCATGGTATATAAACCGGCGCCTCGCTATTTTGTTATTCCCGCAATTTTCTTAACCATTTGGGCGGCTCTTGCTTTCGATGATTATTGGCAAAGGTCCCGGTTTCAGCCGCGCGCACGGACTTTACTTGGACTAAGTTTAGTTTTCGCGTTTATTGTTAATTTGTTTGTTTTTCAAAGCGACTATCTAAACCGTTTTCTAACTCGGCCGGGCCTTGATCGGGAATTTAGACTTTGGCATTTTAATGACAGTGCGCGTGACTTTCGGCCCTTTCAACGGGTTTTTAGTTGGGCAGAAAAAAACGGCTGCGCCCTAACTTTGGATTGGGTCGAAGACGACCGCTTTGGGCTACCACTCAAATTTTTACAACTCGATTCTAAACCCACCGGTAAAGCTTGTCCTTGGCATAAAAAGCAGTTATTTTTTTCGCACATTCCGAACTTTAACTCGGATCTGCGCATAGCAGAACGACTTCGCGTGGGTGAGTCGATCGCACACCCACAGTACGGGCTGAGGATTTTGGCCCACGAGCCCGAATGGGGCGACCTCGCGATCTGGATAAGGGATCTTCCATAGTGTTGAGATTATTGTTGGTTCTCATAGTTTTGTTGCCGGTTGTGCCGTTTTTGAATTCCCGCGTACTTCGAATGGCCGGCGACGAAAAGGTATACATTAATCAGGCTGTCGAAATGGCTAGGTCGAATTCGTGGTTTTTTCAAACCATGGCAGATGAACCGAGTTACTTCAAAGGGCCGCTACACTACATTTTTATTCGAATTGGAATGGTCCTTTTTGGTGATTCATTGGCCGCCGGTGTTTGGATGAATGCACTAGCCTTGGTAATTGCGGCATTGGCAATGTTCAAGTTGGCCCATCGGCGATGGGGGCCCCGCGCGGGTTTTTTATTAGGTCTCGCCACAGCCCTAAATGTTGGTGCGGTTTCGCATACTTTTGCTAGTCAAATGGAAGTCGAACTGCTTGCCCTCACTGCTTTGGCTATTAGCGCATTGGGTTTGGCCCCAGAGGCATTTGCTCAGTCGGGTAGTAAGAGTCGCGTTTCTTTTCGTTCAGATTTATTTTTTTGGTTAATCGCCGGAATCATTGGTTGGGTAAAGAGCCCACTACATTCAGTTTTACTCGGCACGAGTGCGATCATATATTGGGCATTTACTCGTCAGCTATGGCCAAGACTGAAGAATCCTAAAGCATGGGCCTGCGTCTTCGTGGGAATGGCTGTTTGTGTTGCGGGTTATCTACCGGCTTATCTTGGTGACCAAGAGGCTTTCATGGCGACCTACCTTGGTAGAGAACAATTTCAAAAGGGTGGCAATAATCGCGCGTGGCATTACCCAACTCTCCCGTTGATACATTTTTTATTGCCATGGACTCTCATAGTATTCGCTGCAGTGGGAAAACTTCTCTGGCGTGCGACTTCAGGCAAGCGACGGTTTATGAGCATGCCAAATCAGTTCGCTATCGATCGGCGGATGATGTTGCTTGGCGCTGCCGTTTCTGTTCCGACTATTTTGTTTTGGATGTTTTGGGATTACAAAGGTCAGAACTATAACCTTCCGATTCTGCCGGGACTTTTACTCTTTGGTTTTGCTTGTTTCGCAAAGGCCCACGTCGAGCCCAAACCCCCGATGCTGGTTTATAGAATTGTCTCCTTTCTCTGCCTTGCCGCTTTATTTGCTTTTATCGGACTGATCGCGCATTTTTGGCCACTTCCTGAGTGGTGGAATATTTATTGGGTTTACGCAACTTTTGCGACTATGGCTGTTTTCATATTTTGTTTCGCTTATGGAAAAACTGTTAAAACCCTTACCATTGGAACGGTAGCTTTTTTCTTTGCTTTCGCATTGGCGACCACGCCGCTTGGAAATCGGGAAATGCGCGATGTTCGCAATTATCTAAAAGAAAATCCAAAAACTAAAATCTATTACTACAATCTGGAGCCTTCGATTTGGTCAGAGTGGGGATTGTTGCAGTTTACTCTAAATCGACCGGTATTCGGACTTCATCGGATAAATCAAATTCAAGAGGCGACGAAGCCGGGGCACACTGTATTAGTACCAAATGCCAAGGCGCTCGCCACAGTGCTGGCTGAATGGAAAAAGATCCATCCGTCTGCCGAAAGAGAGCCCAACATACGAACCTGGAAACGCTGGCTCACCAAAGGGAAGTCTCCCTCTGGCGAGCCAATGTGGAAGGTCGCTTGGACGAAACGAGATCTCTCGCATCTAGAACGCGATTTTTTTATCGTTTCATTCTAAAGAGCCAGTCGTCATTGAAATCGTTTGGATCATAGTCTCCGTAGAGATCTTCGTCGGAAACTACGCCACCCGGCCACTCAGTTTCAATTGAGCGGTAGGGATCGGCCGCAAGGTTGATCATATGAAGCGCTGGGTTCAGATTGTCTTCAAACACTTTTTGAATAATGTCGGCGCCTGGATAAAAACCGCTTCCGCCCCATGCCCATTTTGGACTTAGCTCGAACGTATAACCCAGGATTCCGTAAGTTCCATATGCCCAGTCGATAGTATCACCGCTCACAATGTATAGTCCGCTAGCTTGTTTTGCAGTGTATTTATTCCAACGAGCCATTTGGCGGGCCATAGCTACTAGAGCAAGTTGATCCATACGTTTTTTTTCGTCGCCGCAGTCGTCGCGACAAATCGGATCATCAGTGTAACCCCAGGGATAAAGAATGAGCTCACTAAAAGTGTGAAATGAAAGCAGCATTTTTAGATTCGGCATCACAGATACGAAATCTCGTAATGCTTGAGTTTCGGGTTCGCTAAATGCTTCGGGTCCACGATAGGTTTCGGAATTCGGATTGTCGCTCGCACCGTCTCCGCCCCATTTGTAACCATAGTTACGGTTGAGGTCGATGCTTCGTTGACCGCGTGGATCGCGCATATTTTTGCGATGCATTTGATAACGACCTGGTTGCTTGTTGATATCAAATTCGACTCCGTCGGGGTTGAGCATTGGAACAATCATGATATCCCGAGTGTTGATAAGTTCAGTGATTCCCGCATCGGTGCCATAGTTAGATGCGAGGTACTGTGCGAGCATTAGCGGAACTTCCGCGCTCAAGTGTTCACGTGCATGGTGGTTGCCCACGAACAGCACACCGGGTTTGCCCGAAAGCTCAGCGGCGTCATCAGATTCCATGACTTCCTTGCTTGTATTAAACCGCACACACCAAATTTCGCGACCTTCCACAGTTCGGCCAATACTTAATAGCTTCACAAAATCTGGGTGCTTGTCGGCCAACGCTTGTAGCGCCGCAGATAGTTCGGCGTAGTCGTGATAAGGTTCATCTCCTGGTGGAAAGCTGGAAATCTTCGCTTTGCCGGTGTCGATCTTAAACGTTTCAATGATTTTGAATTTAGATTTTTTAATCAACTCGAGCGTTGCGTCGTTGACGGTGCCATATACTGCGTCGCTCACCACGGCATCAATACTCATACCGATATTATTTAGTTCCGTACGGTCTTTTTTTGTTGTCGCCTTGACGTGCACGAAGTTTGCGCCTGGAAACCCGCCAGTGCTGTGGGCGTGGGCAAAATGTACCGAGATAAACATCAAAGCGAACAGGACAACGCCGATCCTTGCCATTGCAGAACTCCCTTCCATGGAGATGAATTGTTGGTAACCCAAGCGTAAGACAAACTACAGAAACTACAAGGGTTTTTGTCCCGTGCTCATAAAATCCGACAAAATTACTAAAGTTATAGCTGTTTTGGCCGATAGGCAATGTGTAACGGGGGTCACTAAAAATGGGTAAACAAGGCGCTCCAGAGCAAAAGAAGCCGGAAGGCACCGAAAAAAAAGAAGCACCGAAAGGCGCTCCGCATGCAGGTGGCGCTCCGAGCGCTGCCCCAATGGGAGGCCCGTCAAAAGGCGCAGGTGCCAAGATCGGTTGCCTCGCACAAGGCTGCAAAGACAAAGATTCGCGCTTCAACTTTTGTGAAGAACATTTTCGACAATTTAAGTTTGGGTTGATCACCAAAACCGGACTGCCGGTTATGGATTACGAAAAAAAGCTCGAGCACTACCAGAAATGGTTACGTGCTCAAAAGGTTGCCTAGCGGCAGCAGAGCTGTACCCACCCACCTCCGAGCACCTTGGGGAAACTTCTCCCGGGTCGCCGGGAGTTCAGACCCCAGGGTGCTCTTCATTTCTTTCATGGCGACATGAAGAAAAAAGAGCAAACGGTAGCGGGGGATAAACGCTCGGTGGTGGAAACACGGTACA
>DGKJ01000114.1 GCA_002387735.1 Bacteriovoracaceae bacterium UBA4573
CCAACCTTTCAAGCCCATTGGTCGGCGAAATGATCGACGAACAAACCGACATGCTGCAAACCAAAACCTTTCGTACTTTAGATATTCCAACAGCGGAAATTTTCAGCGCCTTTTCGCCCTTGGCGGAAAAAGGAAGGGCATTTGAAATGCGCGTTCCGAGCTATTACTCGAAAAAAATGTCCATCAATGGAAGGGAACTTACGACCCAGACGCTGCAGCTAGGGGAACAAACTTTCGAGGTTGCGTATCTTCATTCGGATGCATTCGATATTTCTCCAGAAAAAATAAGAAAAAATCGACTTCGAATAAATTGTCAGAATATTTTATTACCAAACGATTAATGAAATGTTGGCTTTCCGGGCTCTTCGTCGTCGTCTTCTTCATCGTCTTCGAATTCCTCGAGAACTTCGTTATTCACAACGAGTCGAAGGTGACTTTTTTTCTTACGACGCTTTCCACCGCCATCAGTAGCCTTGGCGCGCCCTCGCATTCGAAAATACGCGCTTGCGAATAAATAGAGAAAACCTACGATCATGCCTCCCAGATGGGCGGCGTTGGCCACTCCAGAGCGGCTGTAGAAAACAGTGGCTATAAATTCGATTGCTGCAAGAATTAGAACGAAGTGTTTGGCCTTCATCGGGAAGACCATCATGAACAAAAGAGTGCGTTCAGAAAAAATGATCCCGTAGGCAACTAATAAACCATAAACGGCTCCCGAAGAGCCCGCCATCGGTATGAACTGAGCGGGAGTTCCACGGAAAAACAGTTGAACTGCCAAGTAAAAAAGACCTGCCGAGAGCCCGCATAGAAAATAGTAACGGGCAAAAAAAGCGGAGCCCCACTTCCCTTCGAGCTCGGACCCAATCATCCAAAGAATTAACATGTTGAACAGGATGTGAAACAGATCCCCGTGCATGAACATGTAGGTGAAAAACTGCCAAACGTGCCCTTTTTCGAAAACTCGATGTGGAACCAGCGCGAAGGTTTCGAGAATTTTGGTACCAAGGAATGTGTCGCCAAATAGCTGCACTATGAATGCTACGATGTTGACGATCAGAAGTATTCGAACCAGTGGGGTTATTCGCAATCCAGGCATGGATTTTTTACACTCTCTGTATCATTCTCTTACAATTGTTGGCGCGGCCGCAGATACAACAGGGTACGTAGACAAACGAGGTACCCGCACCGTTCCGCCGTCGCTCCCATAGTGTATCGCAAACTATTTATTTACAAAAACTTTCATTGTCTCGCGGACTTAGACCCTAAATGACTGGGTCTTTTTTGCCGCTTCACAGCGAATTTTTTAAAATAAACGGCGATTCATCCACGAGTTATTTCGTTCAATACCTGGATTTTTAAAAAAAATTGGCCAGTGGCACGCCACTTGCTCTTCGGTTTCGTAGATTTATGAAACAAACCAAAACAAACAAGAAAACGCCGGCTAAGAAAAAAAACCTTACCCGCGAAAAGCGCAAACACCCTAGATTAGCTCCTAAGGGTTTATGGATCAGTGAATTTAAGGGGGACTATCGTTTTACCTCAGAGGTAAAAGACATAGCACTCGGCGGTGTTTTCTTAAAAAAGAGAGTAGAAAGACCCGGAACAAAAACATTCTTTGTTTTAAGATCAGACTCGCACATTCAAGTGGAACTTACCGCCGTGGCGGTTCGCGATAAATTAAAGAACGGCCTTGGAACCGCCTACGAGTTCACTAAAATGACTGCTTCGAAAACACGCCTACTTCGCGCTCTTCTCCGAGATCTCAATTAATATACCGCCCGCTGATTCAGGGTGGATGAAATTGACCCTTGTATCGTGGGCACCCGCTTGGGGCTCTTCGTAGGTCAAACGAACGCCATTTTTTTTTAAATATTCACAAAGATCATCAAGGCGCCCTTTTTCGAGCATAAACGATAAGTGGTGAATACCTGCTCCGCGCTTGTCGATGTACTTCTGAATTGTACTTTCAGGTTTGATGGGATCCAAAACTTCAACTTTGGTTAATCCGGGTTTCGGTTCCCAAAAATAGGCGCGCACTCCTTGGGTTTCGACGTCTTCGGCGCCTTGATCTTCAAGTCCAAGGAGTCGCAGTACGTGCAACAACTTTTGTAGATTTGAAGTGGCGATAGCTGCGTGATCGAGCTTCACGCGAAAATGTGAGTTCGGCATTTCCCCTGTGTAGCGTTTCTTGTTCGGTATGGCAAAGGCATCGACTGCGCTTTCCTAAGGTCGTTAGACCTGCGGTACGCCACCCGGAGGAGGAACTGTGCCACCCGGATAAGGGCCCGTTCCACAACCGGTGACCGGACCACCTGGAGGACAAGGCGTGGTGCCACCAGATGGCATGCATCCAGTTGAAGGCTGTGTAGTATGGTGACCAATTGCGCCGGTCGGTACAGTACCGGTCGGAGGCACGCAACCATACGGGAATGATCCGCCTGCTCCATATCCTCCGTTCCAGCCATAACCAGTCGCCATGCCCATTTGTAGTTCATAATAGCGCATTTGCAGCTCGGCCATTTGTCGCTGTACGGTCATCATTTGTGACGAATAATATTGCTGCTTAGCCTGTTGCTGTTGATAAATTTGCATTTGGTACTGCATCCACTGCATGCTCATTTGATACGATTCCATCGTATTCTGACCATATCCGTAGCCATACGGATTTCCGCTCGCTCCCCAAGGACCAGGGAAACCAAAATTTCCAACTGTAGGCCAACCTCCTCCTGGCATCATTGGCGGCATCATGCCGCCACCTGGAA
>DGKJ01000120.1 GCA_002387735.1 Bacteriovoracaceae bacterium UBA4573
TAGCCGCTTTGACCCTAAACCGTTCCTCATGATGACGCAGAATCCCGCGTATTATGCAGCCTTAGTCGAAAAGGCCGGTTATGCAAAAGCCAAAGACCTCCTCGCTTGGAAACTGCACCCATCTAAACAGTTTGATACAAGACTCATTGACCGTGCAAAAAAGCTCCAAGTGGCCGAGCAGATTGTTATTCGTCCGATCAACATGAAAGACTATGAAGCTGAAGTTGAGCGCATTCTTGACGTTTACAACGACGCTTGGGAAAAAAACTGGGGTTTTGTACCCATGACTCCCGACGAATTTCGGCACATGGCAAAAGACATGAAACCGATCGTGATTCCAGAGTTGCTCTTTATTGTGGAAGTTCGCGGAGAAGTCGCGGGTTTCAGTCTTTGGCTGCCAGATTTGAATCAAGTCATGGAAAAAATTCCGAACGGAAAGTTGTTTCCAACGGGCTTGATCAAGTTGCTCTGGCACACAAAAGTTAAACGAACTGTAAATCAGGGGCGCATATTAACGCTCGGAGTAAAAAAGAAGTATCGGGCTCTTGGTCTTGGGTCCTTGATGTTTCTCAAATACTACGAAACGGCGCCAAGCATGGGTTACCCGACGGCCGAGGCTTCGTGGATCTTGGAAGACAATGCGGCAATGAATCAGGGGCTCAAAATGATGAATGCCGATCTATACAAGACCTATCGCATCTACGACAAAACGTTGTAATCTCGTCCTAGAGGGCGAAATTCGCGATGACTGATCCTATAAAATCAGCGATTCGGGTGCTCGGAATCGACCCCGGCTCACGCTTAATGGGTTTTGGCATGGTTTCGAAAAACGGAACCAAGCTGACCACTTCGGGTTATGGCACGCTCAAGTTCAACACCAAAGTCGAAGCCAACGAACGCCTGATCGAAATTTATGATGGTGTTCGGGCTTTACTTGAAAAGTTCAAACCCGATCACGTGGCGATTGAAAAGGTGTTTTTCGCCAAAAACGTTGTCTCCGCCTTGAAGCTGGGTCAGGCCCGTGGGGTCGCAGTGCTTGCGGTTGCGCAGGCCGGTATTCCTATTTACGAATACAGTCCCAACGAAATCAAACTCTCCACCGTGGGTTTTGGTCATGCCGATAAAATTCAAGTCGCCAAGATGGTACGTTTACTTCTTGGAGTGGAAAATTTTGAAAGTGCTGATAGCTCCGATGCGCTTGCAATCGCTATTTGCCATTTACAGACGCATCAGTTCCGTAGGAATTTACCCCGGGGTGCAGAGTTATGATTGGTTATCTACGCGGGCAAATTCTTTCTAAAGACGGGTCTGATTTGGTAATCGACGTGCAAGGTGTTGGTTATGCGTTGAGCGTTCCTCAGCGAATGAGCGTAAAGGTTAACTCGACGTCGGAATTTTTCGTTCACACTCATGTGAGAGAAAACGCAATTGATCTTTTTGGATTCGCCACCGGGTGGGAACGCCAAGTTTTTCTGCTATTAATCAGCGTTTCGGGCATTGGCCCGCGGACTGCACTGGGCTTATTAAGTCAGCTCGAGCCGGTGCAACTTTTAACGGCTCTCGTACGTGAAGATCGGGCAACACTCTCGAGTGTGTCAGGTATTGGCAAGAAAACCGCCGAACGCTTAATTGTGGAAATTGCAGATAAGGGGCGCAAGCTTTTGACGGAACGTCCTGGTGGCGTCTCGAATCAAACAACAGTTGCAGCCGAGACTTTGCCGTCTAGTGCGAAACCTGTTCGAACCAAGGTGCCGGCTCAGGGGGCTTCGCGCAATTCGGATCGCGAGATTGAGATCACAGACATTTGGAATGACGCACTCGTTGCGCTCGTGAACTTTGGTTACCGCGAAGGAGACGCTTTGGCGGTGATTCGCGAAGCCTCAGCGGAGCGAGAGGCGGAAGGTCTAGAAGTGCAACTCGAGCCGTTGCTTAAACGCTGTTTGCAGATTGTCTCGAAAGGGCGGGCCTAAATGGAACTTGATGTACACGACAAATCCCAGGCCGATGACGAAGCGACGGTCGACGTAGCTCTGCGACCGCAAGATTTCAGTGAATACATCGGCCAAGCAAAAGTGACAGCGAATTTGTTAATGTACATCGAAGCTGCACGAAAGCGCGGTGATTCGCTCGACCATTGTTTGTTTTCGGGCCCTCCGGGTCTCGGTAAAACGACTCTTGCGCACATTGTCGCCAAACACATGGGGTCACAGCTCCACACGGTTGCAGCCCCTGCAATTGACAAAAAAGGTGACCTAGCAGCCATTCTTTCGAGCCTCAATAAACACGACGTACTTTTTATCGACGAAATTCATCGATTGCCGCGTGTAATCGAAGAAGTGCTCTACAGTGCGATGGAGGACTTTAAACTCGACGTCATTATTGGTCAGGGACCGTCGGCCCGTACGCTGCGACTAGATTTGCCTCGTTTTACTTTAGTGGGCGCTACGACCCGTGCGGGTTTGCTGACGAATCCTTTGAGGGACCGATTTGGCGTTTCATTTAGGCTCGATTTCTATTCGCCAAAAGAGCTGCAATCAATTGTTGAGCGGTCTTCGCGCATTCTAACGGTACCGATCGACGCCGAAGGTGCGCAAGAGATAGCAAAACGAAGTCGCGGTACCCCGCGTATAGCCAATCGTCTATTAAGACGTGTGCGGGATTTCGCCCAGGTGCGGGGTGATGGTACGGTTGATCGTGCGGTGGCTTGCAAGGGACTCGAGCTCCTAGAGGTCGACCACCAGGGGCTCGATTCAATGGATCGAAGACTTCTTTCTCTGATTGTTGAAAAATTCGATGGCGGACCCGTTGGAATTGAAACCTTGTCGGCCGCCATTGGTGAAGAGCGCGGAACCATCGAAGAAATTTATGAGCCGTTTTTGCTCCAAGAGGGGTTTCTCCAGCGCACACCGCGTGGGCGACTCGCCACTCGAAAGGCGTTTGAACTGCTGGGTTTGACCTATTCCGCGAATGACCCCACGCCGACCTTGTTCTGAGGTTCAAGATTGAAGCTTCTGTTGCAAAAAGCACACACCGCTTAACAATTTTGTGCGGTGAATGACACGAAAACTCAGTTAAAATGACGCGGATTGTCTTTTTGAATTTGCATAAGTATATGATTTTGTTAAGGGTTAATCTGTTATAAATACTCCACTATTGTGGCATAAGTGTTGCGATATAGGTGATCATGGGCGTGTGGAACACACAAACAACATTACGAAGACGAGTGACACTCAAAGGCGTAGGGCTTCATTCTGGCGCTATGACGAAATGCGTTATTCATCCGGCTCCTGCTAATTCAGGAATCGTTTTTGTTCGTTCTGACCTCAAAAACGCCCCGGTAGTTCAGGCCGATATTTCAAAAGTAATTCGAACTGACATGTCCACAACGCTTGGCGTTAATGGAGTGATGATTGCTACCGTCGAGCATTTGATGGCAGCTTTCTACGGAATGGGAATCACCAACGCGTTGGTCGAAATCGATGGTCCCGAAGTTCCGATCATGGATGGCAGTTCTCGTGAATTCGCCGACGCATTCGAAGATGCCGGCATTCGCTCATTGGGAGTTGCCCAAAAAGTACTGCGGCTGCGCCGAAACATTAGTGTGCAAGCAGGAGACAAGTACATCGACGCTAAGCCTTCGAACGGTTTGGTGATTCGCGGTAAAATTTCGTTCAAACACGGCGTTATTGGCGAACAAGTCTATTCATTTAAATCAGGTAAGAGTTTTCGCGAAGAAATAGCCGCGGCTCGTACTTTTGGTTTTTTGCGGGAAGTAGAGTACTTGCATAAAAAGGGCCTCGCCAAGGGTGGCTCCTTGGAAAACGCTGTAGTGCTCGACGATACCCGCGTACTTAATCCAGAGGGCCTACGATTTAATGACGAATTCGTTCGTCATAAAGTACTAGATGCGTTGGGTGACTTTGCGCTATTGGGTTTGAGTTTGCAGGCCGATGTCGAAGTGCACAAGTCGGGACACGAACTGCATACCGGCTTTATACGAAAGGTTCTCGAGGACGTTTCGAATTACGAAATCGTTGAAGCTCAGGCGCAACCTTCGCGTCACGAACATGCGGAATTGATCGAAGAGGAAATCTCACCTCTTGTTGCCGCCGCCGTTTGATCACGGTAAGGTTGCCCGGTGGAATCCACTGCAATCACCCAGAAAACACCCGTTCTTTCGTCGAACATATCCGTTTTTAATTTACCGGAATCTGTAAGGCAGATCGCACAGCTTGCTCGCGGAACTGGCGTACACTATGTATGTGTTTCGAATGTTCATACCGTGATCATGGGCGAACGTGATCCGGTTTTTCGCAAAGTTACAAATTCGGCCACCCTCGCCACTGCGGATGGAATGCCACTGCTTTGGGCTTCAAGAGTTCTCGGTAAAAGTCCCATTCATGGCAGGGCCAGTGGTCCCGACATCATGAAACTATTTTTTTCCGACCCTGAATTCGCCGATCTTAGACATTTTCTTTTTGGTTCAACCGAAAGGGTTTTGAGCGGCCTCCAACGAAATCTCCAAACCACAAAAAATGGTCATAATATAGTCGGAACTTATTCTCCGCCCATGCGGCCGGTGCCAGACGCAGAGCTAGCGATTTCTCCCGAAGAAAAACTGGAATGTGAACGCATTAATCAAAGTGGGGCGAACATCGTTTGGGTTAGTTTGGGTGCGCCAAAACAAGAAATTTGGATGTATCGCATGCGCCCTCATCTTAAGGCCCAAGTATTGATTGGCGTGGGTGCGGCGTTTGATTTCTTGTCGGGCAACGTGAAGCGAGCACCAGAGTGGATGCAAAAATCAGGTTTGGAATGGCTTTATCGTTGGACGCAACAGCCGGGACGGCTATTTTGGCGTTACGCTAGTACTAATCCTGAGTTTTTGGTCCGCGTAGCGGTCCAGGCACTGCGGAGAGGTGACGGGAACGGCTGACGTGAATAAAGTTATTCAATGGTTGTATTTTGCTATCTTGCCGATTGTTTTTTTTGTTCCACCAATTCCCATTGGCACTCGAAAATTATTTCTATTTGATCTGATCTGCATTCTTTTAGTTGGGATTCTCGCTGTAAGGAATTGGCGATTTCTTTTAAAACAACCTCAGAAAATTTTAGTTCTTGCTTTGATTGGAACTACGCTTTTGGCGTGGTGGCACGGGAGCTATCGACCGGTCGAGCTTGCTAACTTTGAACTAAACACTGTGGTGACCCTTACCGAACGGCCTATTTTTCAGCCACTGCGGGAACTAGTCATTGGCTTTAGGTTTGTTGTTTGGGCTATGCTTGCCGGACTCACAATTCATTTTCTAGAATCGCTTAGTGAGGGTTCCTTAAAAACTTTTCGGACTCGCCTTTTAAAAATTGCAATAGGATGTTTTTCATTAGCGCTTTTAGTAGCCTTACTTGGAAAAGTAATTCCAGGGTTCCGCACCGCACTGGGGTATTTTTATCAGTACAACACGGTGGTCATAGAATGGCGCTACCGTTCGTTTGGTGTTTTTCCATCGCCCGTAGAAGCGGGGGCAGTTTACGGATTACTTGGGATTTCCTTTTTCTTTGCGTCGAGTCTGAGTTTTCCAATTCGGTGTATTCTTACGGGTGCGGCAGCGGTTGGAATTTTTTTAACCGGTTCACTCACGCCTTTTTTAGCGTTTTCCACTACTCTCGGACTTTTAGTGGCGAGTCGTTTGCAAAAAACGAAAGGCTTTTTACCGGTTCTGGTTTTGGTGGCTAGTCTTTTATCAGCCGCGGCGTTTTTCGTGATTTCCCACGAGGGAATTGTGAAGTTTGCGAATTTCTTACATCGCTTAAAAGTGTGGCAGTCCTATTACGGAATATTAACTTCGTCGCCACAGTTTGCGCTCTTGGGCGTTGGCTTTTGGCCAGTTCATGCCGACAATTCAGTTATTTGGTTTTGGAGCCGGTACGGCCTGTTCGGCATCGGACTTTTTTGCTGGTTCTTTGGGAAGCGCTATTTCTCGATGATTAGGTCGCCCAGCCGGGGGGTTCGGTATCTCGCAGTGTTCGGCACGATTGCCGCGCTCACCACCGATTTTTGGGTGTTTCGTCCGGTCATCGCAATATGTATTGCCCTTTGTCTTCCGCTTTTTGCGAGGCGATCATGAAGGCTCTGGTGGTGCACGTACCCTATCAGGTGCGGGGTGGTGAGGATGTCGCCGTCGAGAGTCAGAAAAAGGCACTCGAAGCCCTGGGGTACGAAGTGTCGCTGTGGCCTAATGACCGAACCCCCCCAAAATTAGATCCGATTCGAATTTTGGCTTCTCTGAATGGTTCAGATCAATGGAAGGAACTTGAAAATGAGTTCGCGCGAGAGCGCCCGAAATTTGCGATACTCAACAATATTTATCCGATTTACGGACCACGCTTGCTTCGATTTCTGAACCAAAAAAAAATACCGCTTTTTTTTGCGATACATAACCATCGTTTGTATTGCACCAATGGGTTGGCAATGCGCGACGGCTCGGTATGCAAACTATGTAAAAATAGTTCACCGTTTCGCAGTGTAGCTTTTAATTGTAACCAGAATTACATGCGGTCAATATATTATGCGACCGCACTTTCGCAAATTAGGCGAGATCGGTTATTGGGTTCGTTACAGGCGTTCGTCGCACCTTCTCCCTACATTGGTGAAGAGATAAAATCATTGGGCATTCCGATGGAAAAAATTCATTGGATTGTGAATCCGGTATTGGATGTTTCGGGAGGTCTCGATGGTTCGACTTCCGGTGCCCCAGGGTTTGATGTTTTTTTTGGAAGCCGTCTTTCTCCTGAAAAAGGTATTAAGACTTTTTTGACTGCTATCGAAAATCTTCCGCAGCTGAAGTTCGCGATGGCAGGTGACGGCGAATTAAAAGGTGCGGTACTTGATGCCGCTCAACGTCTGCCCAATCTCACCTACCTAGGCGTCTTGTCGCGGTCAGATGTGTTGGCCCGAGTCAAAAAATGCAAAATAACGGTACTGCCAAGTCAATGTAATGAAGCTTTGCCAACGTCGGTAATCGAGGCTTTTGTTTGTGGAAAACGTTGTGTCATTCCCGACATGGAATCGACGCGTTGGTTGGCAGATAAACCCTTTCCGGGGGTGTTGGCCAACACCTTCGACGCGGTCCAGTTGGCGTCGGCGATTCTTAAAGCCGCGGAAATGTCGCCTATTCCAACCGAACAAATCAACGAAATGAAGGCGTTTTTTGGGTTTGATCGGTACCGAATAAACCTAGGGAACCTTATCGAAAAGACTCTTGCGAAGCCTTCAGGCCTTCGTTAGCTTGGGCCCTATGGCAAAAATGGATCAGAAAATAGCGCTTATTACGGGAATTACGGGACAAGACGGTTCTTACCTCGCCGAGCTCTTGCTTGAAAAAGGTTACACTGTCCATGGCATTATTCGCCGATCGAGTTCGTTTAATACCGATCGAATCGATCATCTCTACAGGGACCCACATTTGTCGGGTGTGCGTTTGTTTTTGCACTACGGCGATCTTTCAGATTCCACCGGTATCAACCGCATTCTTCGAAAAATTAAACCCGATGAAATTTACCACCTCGGAGCTCAGTCCCATGTACGGGTAAGTTTTGACACCCCCGAGTACACGGCCGACGTCACGGGCGTTGGAACGATTCGTTTGCTCGACGCGATTTTGGATACCGGAATCAACACCAAGTTCTACAACGCTGGTTCAAGCGAAATGTACGGTAAGGTGCAGGAAATTCCCCAAAAAGAAGACACGCCTTTTTACCCGCGTAGCCCCTATGGATGCGCAAAGGTTTTTTCGTACTGGTCTACCGTAAATTACCGAGAGGCCTACAATCTTTTCGCCTGCAACGGCATATTGTTTAATCACGAATCACCTCGTCGTGGTGAAACCTTCGTAACTCGCAAAATCACCCGCGCATTGGCCCAAATTTTAGCTAAGAAACAGGACAAGCTTTATCTTGGAAATCTCGATGCGAAACGTGACTGGGGGTTCGCAAAAGACTATGTCGAAGCGATTTGGCTTATGATGCAGCAAGATAAAGCTGACGACTATGTGATCGCGACAGGCGAGACGCATTCGGTGCGTGAGTTTCTTGACGAAGCGTTTGGCTATGTAGGGTTAGATTGGAAAAAATACGTGGAAATCGACCAACGTTATTTTCGCCCCACCGAAGTCGACCTTCTCGTTGGTGATCCGGCAAAGGCCAAAAAACACCTTGGCTGGAAACCGACTCTTTCATTCAGAGAATTGGCGCGTCTTATGGTCAGAGAAGATTTAAAAAATGCAGGCATTGACCCCGAGCAACACATCACCAATCGCGGGTAAACAATATTTTCATGCGATCGGAATTAGAGAATAAACGCATAGTAGTGACAGGTGGATCCGGTTTTCTTGGTCGCCATATAGTGAGCGAACTCGAAAATCAGGGAGCCGAAAGCGTTTTTGTACCTAGATCGAAGGAATACGACCTTCGCGACATGTCACAATGCATGAGAGTGTGCGAGCGCGCGGATATCGTTATTCATCTAGCGGCCCACGTAGGTGGCATTGGACTCAATCAGCAAAAACCTGGCGAATTATTTTATGACAACGCAATCATGGGCATTCAGCTTATAGAAGCTGCGCGGCGCCAAAAAGTCGCGAAGCTCGTAGTCGCAGGTACTATTTGTGCCTATCCGAAATTTACTCCGGTGCCGTTTAAGGAAGAGAATCTTTGGGAAGGTTATCCAGAAGAAACAAATGCGCCCTATGGTGTCGCCAAAAAAGCTCTACTTGTTCAGCTTCAATCCTATCGCGCCCAATACGGACTCAACGGAATTTTTTTGTTACCCGTGAATCTCTACGGTCCACACGATAACTTTGATCTAAACAGCTCTCACGTAATTCCGGCACTTATTCGAAAAATACTTGAAGCCAAGCAAAGTGGACTAAAAGAAGTAGTTTTATGGGGCGATGGTTCACCGTCGCGCGAGTTTTTGTTTGTTGAGGACTGTGCCAAAGGAATTGTTGCCGCTACGTTACGGTACGACGGAGCGGAACCAGTGAATCTTGGCAATGGACGAGAAATTCGGATTCGAGATCTCGCAGAACTTGTTTGCAAGGAATTGCAATATTCTGGAGCCATTCGGTGGGATTCGTCTAAGCCAAACGGCCAACCGCGCCGTTGTCTGGACACTCGGAAGGCAGAAGAGTTTTTCGGGTTTCGAGCCGAAACCCCCTTCGATGTTGGACTGCGTCGAACAATCGACTGGTACAAAAGTACGTTAGTCTGAAAAAACAAACAGTCTGGGTCTATCATTAATTCCTTCGCGAGTTCAAAGTCGGCTGAATAATCACCGAAGTGTCTTTGGCACACGCATTGCTAAATGAGCCTCAAAAAAGGGGTTTAATATGCGTATTTTTGACGAAGAAGAAATGGAAAACGAACGAAGGCAATTAGAGAGTCTGCGCAATGAAGTCAACACGGCTTCCGAACCGAGTTCTTTACTTCAAACGCTGAAGATCATGAACTTCGCCACTCTATCCTTTGTGAGAAAATACAGTGGAGTCTTTTTGGTGCGACGCTACGATGGTTCTGTCGGGGGGCGAGCATTTCATCGTGATTATCTGGACGAAATTCGGGCCATGGGGCTTGCTGTGGATCTGGTGTTACGAGGGACCAATTTATACAGCGCCGATACCACGCACCACACCTGCGATCGTTTTTAATAGGATCGCAATATCAAGCAACATGGATCGATGCTCGATGTAGAACAAATCATATTCGACGTTTTCATGAATGGGCTCTCCGCGAACACATGAAATTTGCCAAACGCCAGTAATGCCCGGCTTAACTGACAATCGCTCTCGTTGCAGTTCATCATATTTTTCAACGATAAACGGCATCTCGGGGCGGGGTCCTACTAAACTCATGTCTCCTCGAAAAACGTTAAATAGTTGCGGTAGCTCGTCAAGACTTGTACGTCGCAACCAGCGGCCCACTCGCGTAATTCTGGGGTCGTCGGTCGATTGCGGTGTGAGTGCGTATTTAGGAGCGTCTACTCGCATGGTGCGAAACTTGTAAAAACTAAACTCTTTGCCTCTTAACCCTACTCTTTTTTGTTTAAAGATGACGGGCCCGCGAGAATCTATTTTTATGAGGATCGAAAACACCATCAACAAAGGGCTAAGTGCTACAATTAAAAGAGAAGAAATAAAAAAGTCGAGCACTCGTTTGGCCACTAGATACCCGAGAGTGTCTTTTCTTGATTTGTTGCGCAGCAGGGGAATGCCACCTATTTCAGTAGCCGAGATTTTTTGAACAAATTGCTGATAGGCGTTGGGTACGATGCTGAACGAAACTCCGAGCGCGCGACATTTATTAATGATCTCGAGGTTTCTCTCGTAGGTCGCATTCGGCATAGCGATGAACACCTCTCGAACTTGATTTTCCTTCACCACTCGTTCGAGGTCATCTAACCCACCAAAAACGAGCAGCCCGTGGCGGGGTCCGCCATCTTTGAAGGTAACAATTTGGCCAAATCGTTGTGAGTCGTCGTCCATGAACCCAATCGGTAAATAACCGAGTCCAGGAGACGAAGACAGGCGTTTCACCAAATGTTTGCCGACGTACCCCGCGCCGTAAACCAACACGTTTTCCCGAGAAAAGCCGTTTTCATGGAACCAAATATGAAGGCGGTAAAATAGAATGCGCTCGAGATAGACCAAAAGGCCCGCCGTAACTATACTCACGGTGATCATGATCCGGGAGAGCGATACGGATCGAATGTAAAAGGCTAGTCCGAAAAACAAGAAGCTTGCCCAGATCGTAGCCATGAAGATCTTTTTCAACTCTTCTACGTTTAAAAGGCTAATTTCGCGCTCATAAAGATTCAGAATGCGAAAGATCAAGAAATAACAACCCACCGCCATAGCGACGATCAGCCAATACTCACTCGGAGTCTGTGGGGCGGGGGCACCTGAGCCAATGTAGACGTAATAACCAAACCAAAACGAAACGGCGACGGCCGATAGATCGGCGACCGTCTGGGCAAGTGTAATCAAAAAGGCGTAATAGGGCCGCAATCGCGGTGGAATTCGGTTAACCAATGCCCTTGACGTTATGCCTTAAAACACGCAATTTCAATCAATGAGCTACGTTCAAAAATATCTTGAGGAAGTTACGGAAATAGCCCGTCGCGTTGACCGCGGGCAGGTCGAAAAAATGATCGAAGTTTTGACCCAGTTGCAGCGCACTGGCGGCCGGTTGTTTTTTTTGGGGGTTGGCGGAAGTGCAGCGAATTGTTCGCATGCTGTGAACGATTTTCGGAAGCTGGCAGGTATCGAAACTTATTCACCGGTGGATAACGTCGCTGAACTCACGGCGCGCACCAACGACGAAGGTTGGGATACCGTTTTCGCCGAATGGCTGAAGGTTAGTCGTTTGAGTTCGAAAGACGCAGTTTTTGTATTCAGTGTTGGGGGCGGAAATCGCGAAAAGAATGTAAGCGTGAATTTGGTAAAAGCACTTGAGTTGGCCAAAGAAACAGGCACGAAAATTTTAGGCGTCGTTGGCCGCGACGGGGGCTTTACCGCTAAAGTTGCGGATGCTTGCGTGATTATTCCGACCCTGAGTACTGACACGATTACTCCACACGCCGAAGCCTGGCAGGGTGTGATTTGGCATATGTTGGTCTCAGACCCCCGGGTGCTTAAAAAACAGAATAAGTGGGAGTCTCTTTCGCCAAAAGAATCGGCGACGGTTTAATCTGAGCGTACCGAGTCGAGGCGTCCTCGAGCGACGTTTATTATTCCGGCTAAGCAGCCCTTGAGGGCGCTTCGCCGTAAATTTCGAGAATCGTCCAGCAATTGACCAAAACAGTACCATGAGAAGGCGCTAATGGATTTGGGTGTGAGTCCGACATTTTTGCGTAATAGGTAGTAAAAATTCTGAATTTGCTGTTTTCGAAACTTGAAACCGGGGTCACGCCCCGGCGAACCTATATCATGTTTGTAGCGCGCTTTGGGCTCGAAGAAATTTTTGTATTTTCGCGAGATTCGAAATGAAACATCAATGTCGTCGCCGTATCCGTACCCGATTAAACGTTCATCAAAGCGGTATTTTTGAATAATTTCGTTTCGGTAAAGGGTGGCTCCGCCGGCCACAAACTCGACTTCCGTAAAGTGTTCCAAACCATATGGAAATGTCGGCAAGCCATGGGGCATGAACTTACCATTGCCGTAATGTTGTTGGAGGAAAAACTGTGCAAATATATCGGATTTTCGAGTTTCTCCGACTGGAGTACCCATGCCTGCGGCTAACTTGAACTCTGGATCATTTTGAAAGGGTGCGAGAAGCTTTTCAAAAAAGTCTGGAAACAATTCGAGGTCGTCGTCTAAAAAACCAGAAAATTCGCAGTCGCGCACGTGATTCAGGCCAAAGTTTCTCGCGAGTATCAGCGATTTGATTTCTTGGTGGAGGTAAGTTTTGATAACACCATTAAGCGCAAATTCTTCGAAAAGCGTTTTGCTATGGGTATCATCGCTTTGATCCACCAAAATGATTTGAGTGGGACGCAGTGTTTGTTTAGCTATCGACTCGAGGCACTTTCTTAGGTGTCCGGGCCGGTTTAACGTAGGAATAATGACTGCGAACGTTGGCGAGGTCATCGTTTGACAGGCATACCGTGGAGGAAGAGATGCTGACAATCAGAAAGTCCGGGGAACGGGGTGGGGCAAATCATGGTTGGCTTGATACAAAACACACCTTTTCATTCGACTCCTATTACGATCCTAAACACATGGGTTTTGGTCCGCTGCGTGTAATTAACGAAGACCGTATCGTTGGCGGTGAGGGGTTCCCAATGCACGGTCACGAAAATATGGAAATTATCACCTATGTGATTTCTGGAGCCCTAGAGCACAGGGACTCGATGGGTAACTCCACAGTTATTAAACCCGGGGAGGTACAACGTATGAGTGCCGGCACCGGAATTCGCCATTCAGAATTTAATCATTTTAAAGATAAGGAAACTCATTTGCTTCAGATTTGGATTCGTCCGAATCGAGCGGGGTATGAGCCGAGTTACGATCAAAAATTTTTTGGGGATCGATTTAACGACCAAAACTTTGTGATGGTGGCGAGTGGGCGTTCCGATAAGGCAGACCAAATAATTTCAATTCACCAAGACGCAGATCTATATGTAGGTAAATCCAATCAAGCATTTTCATTGGATTATTCTATTAAATCTGGACGCAAAGTTTGGGTTCAAATCGTTTCTGGCGGTCTGACTGTGCTGGGCCAGAAGCTGTCAGCCGGTGATGGTTGTGCGATCGAGGACGAGTCTGAAATCAAGCTATCAACCAGCGATCGCTCCGAATTTTTGTTTTTTGATCTTTTCTAAAAAGCTTCGAATTAATACTTAGGTCCGCAAGATTTGGGGCTTAAAGAAGAACTTAAGTTAGACGTCGCATCGAAAACAGCGTGGACCAATATTGGTATTGAAAACGAGATCTATATTAGGAATACGAAGTCCTTTGTGAAATTTAATTCGAAACTTTTCACCTTTTTGACTGAGCTTACGCCCAATTTTTGGAAAACAAGATTAAAAGAGGCAAAACACTCTACAAAACATCCTTTTTCAGTAAAAAATTATCAAATGTTGTAGATATGATTTTTGAAGAGCTTCAAATTTTCGGGGTTTGAAAACCAAGTAACCGTTTGTTCGAGTCCCCGTCGAAACCCAGTTGTTCCAGCTAATTTTGGCTCCCACCCTAAAGTAGCTTTTGCCAATGTATTGTCGCACCTCAAACGAAAAACCTCACTTTTTTCGGGACGAGTTCGATCTTTCTTTTGACTTATATCTGCGGTTTTACCCATTATTTCAGAGATTATTTTGACAGTGTCTTCGATGGAAACTTCAAAGTTGCTACCGATGTTAATGATGCGTCCTATGGCAGCATCGGAATGAATTGCTGCGATAAAGCCGCGTACTGTATCCTCAACAAACGTGAAGTCGCGAGTCGGAGTTAATGAGCCGATTTCAAGATCACGTTTTCCGCTGGCAAGTTGGGTGATAATGGTTGGAATTACCGCCCTCGCAGATTGTCTTGGGCCGTAAGTGTTAAAAGGGCGAAGCACCGCAACTTCGGTACCGAACGATTGGTAATACGAGAGTGCGATTTGATCGGCGCCAATTTTACTTGCGGAATAAGGCGACTGCCCTTGTAGGGGATGATCCTCGGTCATAGGCACGAACTTGGCAGTGCCGTATACCTCGCTCGTAGAAGTGTGAATCACTTTGATTCCATGGTCCCGGGCTGCTTGTACGATATTTAAGGTTCCGAGAACATTTGTTTCAACGTAGGTTGTTGGGGAATGGTAGGAATATGGAATTCCTATCAATGCCGCGAGGTGTAACACGATGTCTCGCCCCTGAGAGGCGCGCTGGACACCGTTCGGATCTCGAATATCGCCTGAAAATACATCGATTTGGTCAAGAATTTTACGATCCAGCGTGTCGAGCCATCCCCAGGAGTTAAACGAGTTATAAAGCACGAATGCTCGAACGTCGTAACCCTCTTTAACTAGGGCTTCTGTTAGATGGGACCCAATAAAGCCGTCCGCTCCTGTAACGAGTATTTTTTTTTTCACCAATGCTCCTACCGAAAAAGATGTACCATGGGGCCTAACGAGGCGTCTTGTCTCATGTGAACATTGATATTGAAAACAATTTTCTATCGTTGAACTTCGAAAGCAGGGGCTATATAAATACGCTTTGATGGAAGTATCGAGCTCAATTTAGACCCCATACGCATATTCGAGGATATTTTCTTATGAATAAGGTTTTTTGGTGCACAAGTTGTCTTAATATGTCGACGAGACCGCGGATTACATTTGACGAAAAAGGCAGGTGTAATGCGTGTCAGTGGTCGGAAAAAAAGAAAAGCTTCGATTGGTCGATGAGACAAGCCACCTTAGAAAAGCTTTTGGACAAGTATCGAAGAGATGATGGAGAGTTCGATGTTTTGGTGCCTGTAAGTGGTGGCAAAGACGGTTCATATGTCGCTCACAATTTAAAGACAAAATATGGAATGAACCCGCTTGCTTTAACCATTACTCCCCCGCTCTCTCTAGAAGTCGGAGATCAAAATCTTAAAAACTTCATACAGTCCGGCTATAATCACATTCAAATTAACCTTCATCCAGAGGTCACTCGATTAATCAGCCGTCACGGTTTCATAGAGTTTGGTTTTCCGTATTATGGTTGGGCAATTGGAGTTCAATCTGCTCCTGTAATGTTTGCGCATAAAATAGGAATTGGTCTAATTTTTTACGGAGAAGATGGTGAAGTAGAGTACGGCGGATCCACTCAGACCGCAGAAACACCGACTTATGACGTTAGTTATATGAAGAAAGTCTACCTTGAGGGAGGCCACGAAAAGGTTCTGGAGCTACTACCTAAAAGTCTTCAGAATCAGTTAACTTTTTGGCATTTTCCAACAGACGAAGATTTGCGGAGAAATGAAGTAAAAATTGCGCATTGGTCATATTTTGAAAACTGGGACCCTTATCGCAACTACCTTGTGGCGAAAGAGTTTTGTGGACTTAAGGAAAGTGAAATGACCAACACTGGGACTTTTACGAACTTTTCCCAAACCGACCAGGCGTTGTACTCGCTACACGCTTACCTCATGTATTTAAAATTCGGCTTTGGTCGGGCTACGCAAGATGCGGGCATCGAAATTCGTAGAGGCGCAATGCGTCGTGATCAAGGAGTAAACCTTGTTCGAATTTACGACAACGCATTTCCGGAAGAACATATTGATGCGTATCTCGATTATTATAAAATGAGCAGGGAGGAATTTGATAGCGTCTTAGATCGTTGGGCAAATAAAGAACTCTTCGAAAAAAAGAATGGGCGTTGGATGCCGAACTTTCGGATCAGCTAGGAATATGATTCATATTTTGGACTATGGAATGGGAAATATCGCTTCGCTGAAAAACGCGTTGGAGTTTCTTGGAGCTGACGTTCGCATAACGTCCAAATGGACCGAGTTGAAAAAGAGTGAAAAACTTATAATTCCAGGCGTGGGTTCATTTACCACTGCAATGGACCGCCTCGGTCAGCTCGATCTAATCGGAGCGATTAAAGAACTACCCGAAAGAAAAGCCCCTGTTCTCGGTATTTGTCTTGGCATGCAAATTTTGGCTGATCGAGGATATGAAGGCGGAAATACACCTGGTTTAGGATTGGTACCGGGGGAGGTCGTACCCTTCGTTCCCGAGAGTTCGGAATTAATTCCGAATGTGGGATTTAACGAAGTTGAAATACTGCCTACCGCTGGGGATTTATTTAAAGAAATAGCGAGCGGTTCCTATTTTTATTTCACGCATAGTTATTTTTTTCGCACTGATTCTCAAGGGTCTGTTACTGGTTTGGCTCAAAACGGGACCAAATTTACAGCGAGTGTCCAGTGTGAATATGCATTCGGCGTTCAGTTTCATCCAGAAATTAGTCAAAAAAAAGGTTTGCAGCTTCTCAGGAATTTTATTGAGCTATGAGAAAAAAAAGACTGATTTTCGCCTTACTACACCAGGACGGATATTTTGTTTTAAGTCGAAACTTTCGACTGCAAAAGGTAGGCGACGTAAACTGGTTGATTGATAACTACAATCTGGCAGAGGTTGTGAAATCGATCGATGAATTAGCTATTATTTCGGTTTCGAGAAACAGAATTATTCACGAGACCTATTTGAGAGATTGCGAAATTATCAGCAAAGTTTGTTTTACTCCCAAAATTTTTGGGGGAGGTATCGCTTCTGTAGAAGATGCAAAAAGATTATTTGATTCAGGCGCGGACAAAATTATTGTGAACTCTTTGTGTTTTTCAAACTCGGCTTTGGTGTCAGATCTAGTGAGGCTTTTCGGAAGCCAGGCGGTTGTTGGTTGCTTAGACGTTTTAAAAGACAAAGTAAGCGGCGAATACAAGGTTTTTGTTAAGAATGGATCGGAAGTGTCAACACTCAATCTGCGAGAATGCGTCGCTAAGCTGGATGAATTGGGAGTTGGAGAAATTATGATTCAGTCAATATCCCAGGACGGAACCGGCTTTGGGCTTGATTTGGCGGTGGTTGACGCTGTGGTTGCCGAAAAAAACACAGGCTCTCGACCTATCGTACTCGCCGGTGGAGCAGGGTATCACGCCCACTTAGCAGAAGCGCTAGCCCATCCAAATGTAAACGCAGTACTAACTGCAAATATCTTAAATTTTATTGGCGACTCACTATCTACAACTCGCAGGGACCTAATTGACTCCGGGATTGGCCTAGCCAAGTTCTGATTTTTGTGACTTTAGAAGTGCGATCTGTTAACTATCCAGTATTGAATTTGATCTTTTAAACAGCAAACGGAGCTAAAGAAAAATGAATTCGATAGAGATGAAGCGAAGTGAATCCAACGTCATGATGCAGTCTAAAAAATTAGCTGACGATTTCGCTTTTAGAGCAGCTCGCTATAATAACCGGGCCTCCACATTATTTCCTTTTTCACTTAGAGAAGAGAACGACCTTCAAGTGTCTTTTTTTGATTACTGGAGATTGAAGAACCGTCTAAACGGCGTGATGTTGAATCTCCGAATTTACGATAATCATGGACAATTGTTGAAGCGGCACACGAAGCGAGTAGATGCGCAGCATAACAATATATCTGTTCGATCGATACTTGGGGCAGAGAGAGCGGCATCTATCGATGGAATGGTCGAAGTGGAGTTTCTAAGTTTTGAAAATATGCTCTACCCATATCCGGCTGTAGTTGCATTCTATTTCGGAAAAGATGGTGGCCGAGGTACGGGATTTAGTGCGGTACATTCTGCGGGTCGAGTGCTTAACCCCAATGAGGCCTTCGTTAAACGCAAGTCGATCGGTACGAATTGGAGTTGCCGCTTCAATGATTCTAATCATCAGCCTTTTTTTCATTTGTACACTGGCCCCGGAGGGCTCGATGAGCCATTGACTACCGAAGTTAGTATTTGGTCTCCGAAGAACGAAAAACTTTTGGAAAAAAAGTATGTTACAAAAATACAGTATCCATTTTCGTCTCAGATTTGTTTTTTGGATGAAATCTTTGGAGCCGACCTCCATGGTGTTCCTGAAAATTCATATGCGAGAGTAAAGTTTTATTCTACAAACACCTACCCTCTTATGATCGTCGGAAACTATCGAAAGAGTGATGGACTTTATGAGGTTTCTCATTCGTTTGTTCAAAACGAAGTAGAAGATTATCTTGAATCCCCGCCAAACGAAGGTTCAGAGATCGTGCCAACATTTATTTCACTTCTCCAGCCAGAAGAGTTGGAGTTAGAGTTAATGGTTTTTCCTACGGACATTGAACACTCCACTCAAGCTCGAATTCGTGCGATGTCAGAGTGGAATGGGGTCCTTAAAAGCACTAACGAAGAAATTAGAATTGAAAGTGGCGCCAACTCCGGTAAGGCGTTTGTTCGAAAGTTAGAACCAAACCAAAGGATGGTTCTAATCGAGGCGTTGTCAGGCCCGAAGATTCCTGCCCGAATCAATACCAGCTTTCGTTACCGAGTGCGTGGGTCTAAATCGGGTTATTCGACGGATATTGCAAGTGGAGCCAAGGCATGGATCTATCCATCGAAAACAAATTACTGGGGCCATGGAATTATTTCGGAAGATGTTGAAACGGTACTTCTTGTTAGAAACGCTTCTCATAATAAATCCATTTCGGCACCCGTCAAAGGCACTCTTAGAATAAGTATGGATAATTCCGAGAGTGGACCCATAGATGTGACGATAAATGCAGAAAGTGGACAGGCATTATATCTTTCAAAGCTTTGGCCAGAGATGGCCAAAGATAGTAAATTAAGAACGCTTTCGTGGTGGTTCGTAGCAGAAAAATCTTTTTTAGATATTTGTTGGGTTTCATTTTCAAAAGACGGAAGAATTGCTGGAGAGCACTCATTTTGAATCGGGAGGAGTTTTCCGATGAAGGATAAACTTAAAGTATACTTGGGGGATTTAACTCATGACACAGTGGTTTTGGTGTCAGATACAATTCCTATCAATATTGGATTTGTAGCAACTTATTTAAAAAAGTCTCTTGGTGACGACGTAGAAATCACTTTGTTTAAATATCCAAATGAAATGGTTCAGGCATTGCGCGAAAATCCGGCCGACGTTGTAGCGCTCAGCAACTATTCATGGAACAGTCATTTGTCTGAAAGGATGTCGGCTTTTGCGCACGAACAAAATCCGGCATCGATAACAGTTCAGGGCGGTACCAATCTCCCACACAGATCAGAATTGCAAAAAGAGTTTCTTCTGACGAGGCCGGCCACCGATTTTTTTATAGAGCTGGAAGGAGAAGTAGCCCTTACCAATTTAGTAAGTAAGATCTTAGATTTTAGAAAAACCTTCGACGGAATGGGGAATAGGCTATTTCGTGATGCCCTCTTTTCAAAGGCGATTGATGGGTGCCTTTTTATACAACCCGAAACTCGCTCATCGGAGCAGCCCGTCTTTATAAAGGGTGAAAAACCAGCGCGACTTACCTGCCTTGATGAAATTCCATCCCCGTATTTAACAGGTATTTTAGATAAATTTTTCGATGGTAAACTGACGCCTTTCATTGAAACCAACCGAGGTTGTCCATTTACCTGTTCTTTTTGTCATACCGGTAGTTCCTATTTTAATAAAATAAATCATTTTTCGGCAGAGCGAGTTCGCGAAGAACTCGCATACATTGCGCCGAGAGTGTCAAAGCTTGGAATCAGAAACTTACATGTTGCGGATACAAATTTCGGAATGTACGCGAGAGATAAAGAAATTTGTGAAATGCTGCTTGAGTCGCAGAAACGTTATCTGTGGCCCACTCACATAATGGCGACAACAGGAAAAAATAAAAAAGAACAGGTAATTGATATCACCCAAATGATGGGCACTTCTTTTTCTGTGAATATGTCAGTCCAGTCTATGGATGCCGAAGTTTTAAGAAACATTAATCGTTCTAATATTAAATTAGAACACTATACCGAGATCACTCGCGTATTAAATGAACGCGGACGCGCGACCAAGGGCGAAGTGATTATTGGTTTGCCAGGGGAAAGTAAACAAACTTTCGTCGATGGACTGCGCAAAATTCTGGAAGCCGGTGTTAGCCAGGTTTCAATGTATTCTTTAATGCTTTTGCACGGGACCTCTTTTCAGGAACCCGAATACAGGGCGAAATACAAAATCGTTGGTAAATATCGAATTGTACCTTTGAATTTTGGAGAATACGCTGGAAAAAAGGTGTTTGATACTGAGGAAGTCGGAGTTGAAACGCGTGATATGCCATTTGACGACTACCTTTGGATTCGTGGTTTGTGTCTACTCGTCGAAACGTTGCATAACAGCAGGCCTTATCATGAGTTTTTTAAGTACGCGGATTCGATAGGAATAAGTACTTTTGATTTCATATTGATGGTTTACAACCGTTTGGCTGAGGCACCACCAGCCATAAAAGAGTTGATGAAGGAATTTATTGCCGAAACCCGAACTGAACTTTGGGATTCAGAAGAAGAACTGATTTCTTTTTACAGAAATGAAGCTAACTACCAAAAATTACTCGCAGGCGAATTAGGTGGGAATTTAATATTCAAGTATAAATCGTTAAGCTTGGTTAAGTGTAAAGGCGATTGGATAAAATTTCTTTCTAGTCTTTGTCTAGAATGGGGCCTTGCATCGGCACCGAATAAAGCAGTGGTAGATAAAGAAGTTGCTGCAATCTCGCAGTTTGTGGATAAACGACTTGATGGACTTCTTCAGCCCGAAGCAAATACCTCAAATATTGAGATGGTGACCCATTATGATCTACTGGCCTGGAGAGCAAGCTCGGGCAAATCACTTTCTACTTTTTATCGCGACGAGCCCTTTTCTTTCGAGTTTAAGTATTCGGAGGAACAGCTTGAGGCAAGAACAGATCAATTTAAAAGATATGGCACGTCAGTTAGTGCACTAAGTAAAATAGTTACTCGAGTAAGTAATGTGGAAAGTTTATTTAGAAAAGTTGCTTATGGTGCCGGTACAGATCTTTCTAAGCCAGATAGCACAGACTCAAAAATAGAGCAGGACTTATTTGTGCGATATTCAACTTCTGGGTAATTGATTGGTGTTCGTTTAATGGACATGGAATTGCAGAGCGTTATGCGACGCAGGCTTCTGCTGGAAACTTTCCAGCGAGTCTCGTGGAAAAAAATTTTATTCAGGGGCCCAGTTTATCTTTTGTTTTTCCCTTACGCTTATTTTCTTTTGCAAAATAATACGCTTCGAGTTTTTAAAAAAAAGAAACTTTCCATTCCATGTAGAGTTTGTGGGTCTTCTAACTCTACCCACGCTGGTTTTCGCAGAGCAGAGCCCCCTTATGCCTTCGACGAGCGAAAAGACAGTATAAACCTTTATGAAAAAAAAGGTTTTTTTGGCGACATTATTAGAAAATTTGAACCGTTTTTTCTAAAACTTGAGTGGAGGCGATGCAACGATTGCGGGAGCCTGTTCCAAAATTATCCACATACTGAGTCGAATCTTGATCGCTACTATTCGAGCTTAATTTCCGCAATGGAAATGACCGCATCGGCGCGCCGAATCAAAGAGTTGCCGGCAGTTTATTTTGTTGAACGTACGCAGCTGAAAAATGGCAAAGTGTTAGATGTGGGCGCCGCCTCGGGAGTGACATGCAATTATTTCAAAACTCATGGCCTAGAATCTTGGGGAATTGAGCCTTCACATGAAAGAGTGGCAGCATCTCGGGAACTCTTCGGTTTGGGTGATCGAATGGTTCAGGGTGTTTATAATCGGACGTCTTTTGCCCCTAGTTCTTTTGACGGTATAGTCACACATCACGTTATCGAACATGTGTTAAAGCCTTCCGAATTTATTGATGCGCTTGCGCTTCATTTAAAAAAAGGCGGATGGCTATTGCTTCAGTGCCCCTCTCTTGATTGCAATGTTTCAGCGACTCATGGAATGCACATTGCAGCGTTTACGCTCGATGTAATGCAAAAATTAATTGAAAAAAAAGGTTTTAGGGTGGTCGAGTCATTTGTTGTACCTAAAAAGGTTTCTGAAATTCCAGAATCCTGGCGTATTAGTAATTCCCCGGAATTAAGCGAATACACTCGTTTTGGATCAATGTTGGGCGGTATGAGCATTCTCGCGCGAAAGGTGTGAAACATGTTAGAGAATAAGTTTCCCGGTAAGGACCTCACGGAAGAAGATTTAAAATCAAAAGTTCCTCTTTGTGCAAAAAAATCCAGGGACCATAGAACCATCGTGAAAGCGGCTGGTGTAGAATTCGGTGGAAAGCTAATTCCGATTTTCGCCGGGCCTAATGCTGTCGAGAATGAAAGCATGATTATGCGAACAGCAGAAGCAGTAAAAATGGCTGGTGCGCATTTCTTGAGGGCGGGCGCCTTTAAACCTTTGAGTTTTCCCTATCGAAGTGAAAAATATTTCGAACTGCGCGAAGAGGGGTTGAAACTTTTACTTAAGGCGAAGGCAGCTTTTCAAATTCCGATTATCACAGAAATTATGCACGAAACAAAGGTGGATATAGTGGCTGAAGTTGCCGATATTCTTCAGGTTGGTGCACGAAACATGCAAAACTACCCACTGCTCGAAGCAGTAGCCAGGACCTCAAAACCGATTATGCTTAAGAGACACTACGGTGCTTCGCTTCGCGATTGGTTGGGAGCTGCCGAGTATATATTGCATGCGGGTAATCCGAATGTAATTTTATGTGAACGTGGGGTAGTGGTTCCTCACACACATCGCGCGACTTCGAGATTTCTTTTAGACCTTCAGGTTATACCGGCAGCGCAGGAGGTAACCCACCTCCCAGTAGTGACAGACCCTTCACACGCTACGTTTTGGAAGCCATGGGTTAAGCCAATGGCATTGTCGTCTATTGCAGCAGGCGCAGATGGCGTAATGATAGAAGTTCACCCGGATCCAGAAAATGCAGCAGTAGACCCATTACAGCCGATAGATTTTAGGGACTTCAAAGGTCTTATGAAGGACATGGAGCGCGTAGCTAACGCAATTGATCGAACGGTCGGTGTGTCTGCGTGAATAAAAAGCTAGTTTCGATAATTGTGCGTACGAAGAACGAGGAGCGCTGGATTTCTGCAGCCTTGCAAGCAGTGTTTTCTCAGACTTATCCGAATTTTGAAGTAATCCTAGTAGACAATTTAAGTAATGATCGAACGCTAGAGAAAGCTAAAAAATTCGATGTTAGGGTCGTTTCCATAGAAGATTTTCTGCCGGGTAAAGCAATTAATCTCGGAATACGACAGTCAAAAGGTGAGTATGTGGTGTGCTTGTCGGGTCATTGTATTCCAGTTGACGATAAGTGGCTTGAAACTCTAGTAAACACTCTAGAAGAGGATGCGAATTTTGCGGGCGTTTATGGGCGTCAACAACCGCTATCCTATAGTTCAGACCTTGATAAAAGAGATTTGATAATTACGTTTGGACTGGACCGTCGAATTCAACATAAAGATCCTTTCTTTCACAATGCCAACAGCATTCTTCGAAGAAGCATTTGGGACCAAATTCCATTTGATGAGGCGGCTACGAACATCGAAGATCGAATATGGGCAAGCGCTGTTTTGAAAAAGGGTCTTAAAATTGTTTATGACCCGGATGCGAGTGTTTACCACTATCATGGAATCCATCACGGTAGAGATCTGGGACGAGCAAAAAAAATCGTCAAAATACTCGAGACCTTGGAGTCTAAGACGCTTCGAAACCCAGGTAAGTCCGAAGTAAGAAAAGTCGCAGCGGTGATTCCTGTGCGGGGTTCAGATCTTGAGGTTTTTGCAGGACGCCCGTTGCTCGAATATTCAATCAGAAGCTCATGTGCGAGCAAACTCGTTGATCAAACGGTGGTAGTGTCGGAAGACGCGAAAGCTCTCGAATTGGCACGTCAGCTTGGTGCGGATATATGTTTAGAACGACCGGCGGAACTTTCATTTGACTACAGGGATATAACGGACACGTTGGTATTTGCAGATGCGGCTTTAGCAGCGAAGGGCCTCGCGCCAGACGTGGTCGTCTATCTTTCGGTGAATAGCCCGTTTAGAAGAAAACAGCTGATAGACTCAATGCTTCAAAAAATGTTTGAAAATAATTACGACAGCATCCATGCAGCATTTCCAGAGAATCGAACATGCTGGATCGAACAAAATGGGGAACTCGTGCTCGTTGGCGAGGAGTTTGTTCCAGCAAAGTACAGGGACCCTCTTTATATCAGCCTTTCAGGGCTTGCCACATGCGTTCACTCAGATGTTCTAAGAAGTGGGACAAGACTGGGTAAAAATGTTGGGCTTTTTCAAGTTGATGACTCGATTTCGCTAATGGATATAAAAAAAATACCAAACAAAGAAATTGCGGGAAATTTAATGAGCGCCTGGGACAAGGAGTTCGGCTAGTGCCAAATTCAAACGGCGGAAATCCATGTTTTCGTAGAAGACGCCACTTCGCACGCCTCTATGGCCGCTAAAGTCTGCATGGCTTCGTTTAGAGTGCAACAAATAGAAGTCTCGCCCGCTAACAAATGCTTGTGCATAAGAGAGTATGTAAAGTCCGAATTGACGCCGTGTTTCTCGATAATTTGTTCGTCTTGAGTAAATCTTTGTATTTCCAGTTGGCCAGTAATTAGGTCCGCAATCCACGTTCCCTTGTTTGAGTTTACGATCATGAATCTTTTAGCGGAACGATTGAGATAATTCATATGAACCACGACATTTGAGCACCGTTTGGTTTTTAGGAGGATGGAATACGCGTCGTCGCTATCGATCGTTACGTCGCTAATTTTACCTCCGAGTGCTGTTAAATTTGTCCATTCTCCAAAAATCCACTGGATATAATCAATCTCGTGACTCAGATCCCGGAGTACGCCGCCACCCAATTTTTTTTTTGCCGAATATGAATCTGTACCATTCGCTCTTTTGGGTCGCCACGATGGAAGGTACTGCCCGACATAAACATTTACCGTAACAATAGTGTCATTGCCTAAAAGCTCTTTGAGTCGTTGGAGGACTGGAAGAAATCGTAAATTGTATCCAACACCACATAGCGAAAACGGGCTACTTATGGGGGCCTCTGGGCGTTTGTCGAAAACTGGCTTTTCGATCAGAAGGGCACCGGTGTAACCAACCGCTACGAGATTTCGATACGCATCGAAGTGGTCAGATGTATTGTTTGCGATGACTACATAATCAAAATGATCCCGACTAAATGCCTGCACTATAGAGTCATAGGTGCGGAATTTTCCCGCATCCTGTTTGGTTACGAGCGAAACAGATTTACAATGAGACTCTAGAATTCGAGCGTGTCGACTTCCGATCGAGCCGTAACCTATTACCAAGGCGTTACGAGAGTTTGTGGGCTGCATGCGGACAGTCTATTGATTGCCAGTTTCGATTTCAATGGTCATATCCGAAATCCGAAGATTAACATGAGTGCGAATTAGATAATTTATATTGGAACGAGAATGAGCTAAAGATGAGGCCATAGTGTCGAAAGAACAAATCATTCAATCAATAATTGACGGTATCAAAGAAGTTCTGCCAGGTTCAGGCAGTCCGAACGCGTCCTTCGAACTTCATGAGCCACGTTTTACCGGCAATGAGTTGAACTACTTGAAGCAATGCGTCGAGACGGGTTGGGTATCTTCCCTCGGTGAATTTGTAACGAAGTTTGAAAAAGACTTGTCGAATTTTACAGGCGCTTCCCACGCGATTGCAACGTCCAATGGAACTGCTGCACTACACACTTGTCTAATGCTCGTGGATGTAAAGCCGGGAGATGAAGTGTTGGTTCCAGCGCTTACCTTTGTAGCTACTGGAAATGTGGTAGCTTATTGTGCCGCTACACCAAACTTTTATGACTCTGAGCCCCACACCCTTGGAGTGAACGTTCAAAAATTGCGCGAGTACCTCGCCAGTAACTGTCGGGTAGTGGGTAGCGATTGTGTAAATAAGGCTACGGGCCGAAGAATTAGAGCCTTAATCGCAATGCATACATTTGGGCACCCGTGCGATTTGGCTCCACTCAAAGATTTGTGCTTAGATTTTAAAATTCGACTTATCGAAGACGCCGCGGAATCGCTCGGATCATACTACAAAGGTGTACACACTGGCTTATTTGGTGAAGTGGCCGCTTTGAGCTTTAATGGCAATAAAATTGTAACTACTGGCGGAGGCGGCGCAATTCTCACGTCGGATCCCGAAATTGCTAGACGGGCCCGGCATCTTACTACAACCGCCAAGGTGTCCCATCAGTGGGGCTTTTTTCATGATCAAGTGGGTTATAACTATCGCATGCCCAATATCAACGCAGCACTCGGCTGCGCTCAGATGGAATCAATCGGGCAATTAATTGAAAATAAAAGACGCCTTGCCGCGCGTTACCAGAACGTATTTAATAACATTCCCGGTGTTCGGATTTTTAAAGAGGCGAACTACGCTCGTAGCAACTACTGGCTTAACGTGTTACTTTTGGAAAAAGCCGATGTAGGGGCTCGAGATCGGGTACTGGCCGCAGCGAACGCTGTTGGAATTAAAGCCAGACCGGCCTGGACACTCCTTTACAAGTTACCGATGTTTCAGACCTGTCCACGCACCGACATGGCTGGATCGGAATTAATTGAAAATAGCCTTATCAATCTTCCCAGTAGTCCACACCTAGGAAAACATTAACAGTGCATTAAAGTAATAGCACCGTTTGAAAAGTGCATTAAAAGCATTACACGCGTCCATTGGGTCGGAAGGCCGTGTAGATCGAACGAGCCGTTGGGACCCAATGCGGCTAACTGGGATTCTGAAGCCACATATCTAAAAACACCTCTCGGAGCTACTTCAGATGTGTGAGTGAATAATTCTTGGCCCGATTGATTTCTCAGGCGCAGACTAATTGCCTGCGACGAAGCACAGCGGTTTGTCGTAATTATTTCAACTCTTTGGCACCCAAGGTTTGAGCCAAATGGAATTTCGGGAAACCAAGAATAATTGCCCTTTTTTCCATAGAAAAGGTCGTACTTATCCGAGACTCCTTTTTGAAAAACCGCGTAGCGATCAATCCCGTGCACGAAAGCAGCAAAAGATTTTCCTTTGGTGAAACAATAATAACTACGATCAGCAAAATAAGCGTGTCCCTTGGTACATTCGGGCAAATCTAAAACCGCCTTAGGTACTGAAATGTGCCAAAGCAATGTTCCAACAGAAGAAGGAGATGAAAAAATGCTCTTTTCAGTGGCCACAGAAATCTGCTTTGTTTCAAGGACACCCAATTCAAACTCCCTTTTTCCTATTTCTACGCCGTTACTATCAAACCACCATAGATTGACTTTAGTTCGGGTGTCGAGGTGCGGATAGTAAACTGAGTGGTGGTTGTAGATATAAAAAGTAGTATCAATCTCTCCGTCCGAGATCCATGGGTAGAGATCGTTGATTGCCCCATATTTTCTCAGGCTAGGATTTTTTTCTTTTAGACTATGCGGAAGTCTATTCCTTATATGATTTTTGGCCCTTCGCAGGTGATGTAGTAGGGACTTTTTTAAGGATTCGTTTTGAGATGAGGTATTATTCATTGCGTTAACCGGTTTTCTTTGTGAGATAGAAAATGATTTATCGCCCGCTCGCGAATTTCGTAAAAGTATTTATTAGGCATTTGCAAATAAGCCTGTGGCGGGTGTGTGTGTTCGATCGAGACCCCTCCTCGCCTATTATTTACGTTTAAAAATAATGGGATTAGGATTCCCTCGTTCGAATAGCCAACCAAAGTAAATTGGCTCGGAGTTTCGCTGACTGAAGCGCTCGGAACAAGTTCTGAAAGCTTTAGTGCACACCCAGTAAAGCCGGGCACAGTTTTTCGGAGGCTTGAAACTTTTTTTCCATTAGCGTGGTGAAGGTCCACTGTGCAGGTAATCGGGTGAGAGGTCTCAGAATTTGTAGTGAAGTTTAAAAGAAGGAGATATGTTTCGATTTCCGTACTGAGCAAAACCTGACTGCTATGTACGATAAAATTAGCTCTTTTAGTGGCATTAAATGTGTAGGGTGCCTCGTAGACCACGCTACCAAAGGCTTTAAATCGATCGCGGTATTGCACTATCGACCGGAACATCAAAAACATTTCATGGTTAATATTGGTTAGGTCCATTTCTGGAACTCTGTGTACTACGACAAGGTATGGCGACTTGAAGCCATATTTTTCAGTAAGTGAAGATACAGGAAAAAACTCTCTAGTATTGGGCGCCAACTTGCCAACTTGGTACCTATCAACAAAATTTCCGGAAGGGTCGTAAACCGAAAACCAAACCTGGTGCGACTGCATAGAGTTCGAAATTCCCTTTGGGTTGAAAGAGCTCAAACCAACATATGCTTCTAAATCCAGGTCCGGAAAAACCATCATTGGCGTATATATCAATCGAAATGGATCTGCTTTCATGAGGGTGAACATACTCAAGTATTCGCCAGTTTAACAAGAAAATTGCAGCCTATTTTTAAGGCGGGAATAGGCCGATTTTTGTTCAAAAGACAGTGGCCAGTAAGATGTTCAATTGTCCACAAGACTGGTCCGAAGTCGACGAATATATCCATTTATTTCGAGCTCTTTAAATTTGAATATCTCGTCCTCAATGTGGCATTGCCAACCCGGTAGGTCTCGCCTCAATTTCCGGTTCGAAAGAGCCATGTTCGAGGACCTTTTGGCCTTTAACTTCAGACTCTCAACCTTAGTGGGAATAATGAGCGAGTAATCAAAATCAAATGCCGCGCATATTTGCTGGGCAAACTCGTACTTGGATATCGAGCGATCACTCGCAACATGGTAAGTTCCACGAAGTCCGTGTTCGATCATTTCGTGTAATGTGGAAGATAGCGTATTGGTTAGGATGGGCGTGAACCAAACATCTTCTACTGCTGGAACAGTCTTGCCGTCGCGCAGCAGAAAATATATCCACTCTGCGAGGCTACTCTTGATTTGGTAGTTCCAGCCAAAAAAGTTAGTACGAATAATTAGGTGATTCGAGCATTTCTTTCGAATGATGTCTTCGGCGAGTAATTTTGTTTCGGCATAATAATTAAGAGGTGTAACTGCCGATTCTTCGTCATGAAGAACGTTTTTCTCAGAAAAAAATGCGTCAGTTGACAAATGCACAAACAAACTTCGGTTGGCGCCACAATACTCAGAGAGTGAATCCGGAACCGAAACATTCAATTGATAGGCAAGTTCGCGATTGGTTTCGCATTCGTCCACGTTTACAGCAGCAGCAGTGTGAATTATGACTTCCGGGCGGACTCGTTCAAGAAGTTCAAAGAGTGCGGCTTTCTCTCGCAGGTCAAGCATATAGTTGGTTGTTCCTGATAACGAAATTGGATGGGTAAGATAGGTGCCGACAAGTCCGTACCGATCTCGAAGTTCCATGAGTAGGGTGGCTCCGAGTAGGCCGCTAGAACCTGTAATTAGGACTACCTTCTTAGACAGCTTTGGCGATTGGTCGCTAGGTTTTGAGTGTGTCACTCCATTGACATTAATTCAAAAAAAGAGCAAAGCTTATAGAAAAATGAGGGAAATTAATGGAATCTGTCCATGAACTGTTTGACGACAAAGTGGTACTTTTGACTGGGGGGACAGGATCCTTTGGTAAGTGTTTTGTTCGTCAAATTTGTAAGCAGTTTAAGCCCCGTAAACTTATTATCTTTAGCCGCGACGAACTAAAGCAGTTCGAAATGGCTCAGGTTTTCCCGCAGAGTAAGTACCCATTTTTACAATATTTTATTGGCGATGTCCGAGATCGAGAGCGCCTTGGTCGGGCGTTTAGCGGAGTAGACCTTGTGGTTCATGCAGCAGCAATGAAACAGGTTCCAGCTGCCGAGTACAATCCCTCCGAGGCCATCAAAACCAATATCATGGGGGCAATGAACGTTGTTGATGCCGCCATCGATAACAAAATTGGTAGGGTGATCGCTCTTTCCACGGATAAAGCTAGTAACCCTATAAATTTATACGGCGCAACAAAGCTGTGTTCCGACAAACTGTTCGTCGCAGCAAATAATTTTGAAGGAAAAAATAAGACCCGCTTTTCGGTTGTTCGATACGGCAACGTGGTGGGCAGCCGTGGATCTGTAGTTCCATTTTTTCGAGGTCTTCGGAAATCGGGAGTGATCCCCATCACTGACGAACGCATGACCCGTTTTTTCATAACTCTGGAAAAGGGAGTTGAGTTCGTACTTTCTTGTTTGGCAAATTCAACTGGCGGTGAAATTTTCGTCCCGAAAATTGCCTCTATGAAAATTGTAGATCTTGCACGACTTTTAGCTCCAGAATGTGAAATGCGGGTCATTGGCATTCGACCGGGCGAAAAGCTTCACGAATCCTTGATTAGTGTCGAGGAAGGTAGAAAGACTTTTGAATTTTCTGACCACTATGTAATTGCGCCGGAAACATCAGCTTGGGCGACTCAGCTTGGGCAACGAGTTCAAGATGGTTTTGCCTACACTAGCGATAAAAATTTGAGTTGGTTAACACCTGCTCAAATGAATGCAATGATCGATTCTACTGAGATTGAATGAGAGCGGGGCCGAAGCAATGTCTGTTAACTTTCGGTTGAACGACAAAGTTGTTGTAGTAACTGGAGCGGGCGGAGTTATTGGATGCCGTGCCTCCGAGGTGTTATTAGAGGCCGGCGCGAAAGTCGCTCTACTTGATATTGATATTCAAAATTTAGAAACCCTTGGAAAAAAACTTTCAAAAATTAAGCCTTCAAATTTGATGATTGTTGAATGCGACGTTTCCTCAGCAGATTCCGTAAAAAAGTCGGTGGATACGGTTGTGCAGAAGTGGGACAGTGTTGATGTTTTATTTAATAACGCAGCTTCAAAATCTGACAATATTGAGTCGTTTTTTGCTCCATTTGAAGACTATTCGATCGAATGTTGGCGTAGCATTATGTCCGTAAACATAGATGGAATGATGCTTATGGCCCAGGCGGTCGGTAAACAAATGCTTAAACAGGGGCGCGGTGGATCAATGATTCAAACTGCCTCAATATATGGGTTAGTCGCACCCGATCAACGCATATATGAAGGTTCCCGATACCTAGAAACGTCCATAAACACACCCGCAGTTTATTCTGTTTCTAAGGGGGCGGTGGTTGCCTTAACAAAATACCTTGCTGCGTATTGGGGAACCAAGGGTATTCGAGTGAATACATTAACGCCCGGTGGAGTAGAAAGCGGGCAAAACGATGTTTTTAAGAGAAAATATTCCGAACGCGTGCCCCTAGGTCGAATGGCGAGAGTAGACGATTTAATGGGCGCAATTTTGTATTTGGCTTCTGATGCCTCAAGTTATGTGACCGGGCAAAATCTCGTTGTAGATGGCGGGTGGACAACGTGGTGAATGATAGCATTTCTAAAGAGATATTAATTCCTCCAACGGCTACAATAGAGGATGCTTTGCGTAGGTTAGTAGTCACCGTGCAGCAGGTTCTTTTTGTGGTCGATGAAGAAAGTCGAGTCACGGGTTGCATAACTGACGGCGATATCCGACGTGCATTGCTTCGTGGTGAGACAATTCATTCGAAAGTCGACAAGGTCGCTAGAACTACTTTCATTTTTGCGGGCCCAGAAACTCACCAAAAAAAAATATTTGAAATGATGAAAAAAAACGGCGTGCGTCAAGTGCCAGTTCTAGATAAAGGTCGCCGATTATTAAAAGTTTACACAATAGACAGTTTTTTAAAGGAGAATTATGTTTTTAATTCTCCAGTAGTCATTATGGCAGGTGGTAGAGGCTCTCGATTAATGCCCTATACGGAAACCATTCCAAAGCCCATGCTTAACGTAGGCGGTCAGCCAGTGATCGAACGACTTATAATGTCGCTTCGAGAAAAAGGGGTAGACCATTTTTTTGTGTCCGTTAATTATTTGGCAGAAAAAATTATCGATTTTTTGGGCGATGGTTCGAAATATAACTGTAAATTCGAGTATATCTTAGAAGACACCCCCTTAGGGACTGCAGGTAGTTTAAGCATGCTTAAAGGGCGTATCGACGAGCCCTTTTTGGTAGTGAATGGAGACATACTTGTAAATATTGACCTAAATCTTTTGGCCGAGTTTCACCGAGTGCATAAATCGGTTGTGACGGCCTGTGCCAAATATTTCACCTTGAAAGTGCCCTATGGGGTTTTCGAAATGAAAGGGCACGACGTTGCTGGAATTTCAGAAAAGCCAGAAATTCCATTTTTGGTTAATTCTGGAATTTATTTTTTTTCACCAAAAATTTTCAGTTATTTAGAAAATAAAAAAATGCCGTTGGACATGCCCGCGTTAATTTCAGATCTCATTTCTCGAGGGGAGTCAGTAAAGTGTTTTCAATCTCCGGAGCCTTGGATCGACATTGGTTCTATCGCAGATTTTGAAAACGCCCAAAAAAATTGGGATCGTATCTCTTAATGGAAGTTAAAGTGCATAGCCGTACATTGATCATCGCAGAGGCCGGCGTAAACCATAATGGTTCGATCGATGCAGCTTTCGAAATGGTCGATGTAGCTGCGAACGCCGGTGTAGACTTTATTAAGTTTCAAACCTTTTCGGCTGAAAAAATTGTTACTAACACCGCAAAAAAGGCGCGCTATCAAATTGAAACAACTGATTCGTCCGAGACCCAGTTCCAAATGTTAAAGAAATTGGAACTCAGCGATGAAAATCACTTGAAGCTAATGGTTCACTGCAAAAAAATGGGAGTTCAATTTCTCTCGACCCCCTTTGACCTGGATAGCCTGAGTTTTTTGGTAAACACTTGCGGCGTATCTCAGTTAAAAATTTCGTCGGGAGATATTACGAATGGGCCGTTGCTTCTCGCGGCCGCTCAAAGCGGCCTGCCTGTTATTTTGTCCACCGGAATGAGTGATATGGACGAAATTGAGAGAGCTCTACAAGTATTAGCCTATGGCTATTTACATAAAAATGAGCCGAAAAATTCTGCGGAAATCCAAGAAATTTTTCGTGGTCGAGACGTCAATCGAGTTTTGTCATCAAAAATTACTCTTTTACAATGCACCAGCGAATATCCCGCGCCGTTCAATGAACTTAATCTAAAGGCTATGGCATCTATGCGAAATCGATTTCAAATTGATGTCGGTTTGTCGGATCACAGTGTTGGAGTTGCAGTTCCCCTGGCCGCAGTTGCGTTGGGAGCAAAGATTATTGAAAAACATTTTACTTTGTCGAAAGATCAGAAAGGCCCCGATCATCAGGCGTCTTTAGATCCGCTCGAACTTAAAACAATGGTTCGCTCTATTCGAGAAGTTGAAATGGCACTAGGTAGTGCTTTAAAAGAGCCTACTCCTTCTGAGATAAAAAATAGGGTTTTTTTTAGAAAAAGTTTAGTCTCAGCGACGGACCTTACGAAGGGATCTGAGTGGAACTCACGTAATCTAATCGCAAAAAGGCCGGGAAGCGGTATTTCGCCGATGAAATACTGGGATTATTTGAATGTAAAAGCCGACAGAGACTATAGTGCTGATGAGGTAATTGATGGTGGTTAAACCCCTAATAGTAGTCGGAGCAGGTGGTCACGCTAAAGTGTTAATAAGTACGCTTGGTCTCTTAGATATGAAAATCGAGGGAATTTGCGAAAATAATGCAGAACTAGTCGGAAAAAATTTTGCTGGGTATCAGTTAATGAGCGAGAACGAAGTATTCAGTCGATATTCTCCTGCCTCTGTATACCTTGTGAACGCAGTTGGTAGTGTTGGAGTGACAAAAAATCGCAGTGATGTTTTTGAACGATTTAAGGCGCATGGTTACCTATTTCAAACCATTGTTCATCCTAAAGCGGTATTAGCGTCCACAGTATGCCTAGGCGAAGGGGCCCAAATAATGGCTGGAGCCATTCTACAAGACGAAGTGGCGATCGGTGTAAATTCGATTGTCAATACCGGTGCGATTGTAGACCACGATTGCGAGATTGGAAATCATTGTCACATAGCCCCCGGTGCCACGTTGTCTGGTGGTGTTAGGGTTAGTAATTCCTCACATATCGGCACAGGAGCTGTAGTAATGCAAAAAATTAGAATTGCTGAAGGTGTAGTTATTGGAGCGGGTGCGGTAGTAAATAGAGACACGGACCCACGCAGCTGTTATGTGGGCGTTCCGGCAAAGTACCTAAAGTCTGTCTAAGCCAATCTGTTTTTCATGAGGGATTCTACAATTATAAAATCTCTTTCTTCATCAATGTCGAAAGCTTTGTCCGCGTCCATTTCAAAGCCAACACATCTGCCGTCCCAAATATATCCAGGTTTTCTTCTCAGAAATGCGGCATTATAAAAATAAATTGAGGCGTTCATGTCCCATACTTTTGGGGCGGATTGTCTTGTGACCAAAGACTGCCCGCTATTCATGGGCTTACTTAAGTGAAAGTACCCTTGGTTGTCCGATTCCACTTGGTTGAAGTAAGGGTTTTTTCTCGCCTCTACTACTGAGAAACAAACGTCACATTTCGAGCTCAAAAATTTGCTAAGACCGCTGTCTAAATCAGAAAAGTCACGAATTGGCGAGGTAACGTCTAAGTCTAGTACAATATCGAAACGCTCCGAGAAATGCTTTTCTGAAAATTCGAGCGCGTGACATAGGACAGGTAACTTACCGGCGGAGTCTGTGGAAAGCTCAGGAGGTCTCAGAAACGGAGCTTCTACACCGAACTTTTGAGCAGCAGCACCGATCTCGGCAGAGTCGGTTGATACAATAATATTTTTGTCAGAGTATCGCCAATCTTTAGCGGTTCGAATGGTATGTGCGATTAAAGGCAAACCAAGAAGTGACCTAAGATTTTTCCCAGGTACGCCTTTTGAACCCCCTCGAGCACAAATGGTCACAAGTATTTTTTTTTGCATTTGATACAGTAACTATAGTAATCGGAGTGAGTACTCAACTATTTTAATATTCAACATATCGCGGGTTTCGGTGCGAGAGATTCAGGGGCTGGAGTCAGTGACCAAAGAGCAAAAGTTTACGTTTTTTAAAAAGGCCCACTTCGAATTTCTAATACGCGGGCAAAAGAAAAGGGTTCTGGGGCTTTTTTTTGTAAGCGTGATTTTTGCCCTATCAGAAAGTTCGATAGTTGCTTCGGTTTATCCTTTAATTGGCTCTTTAGTACAAACTCCAAGCGAGTCATTTCTATCAATTGATGCGCTAAATAAACTAGGGTTGCATACCTTTCTTGACCGAGCACAAGGTTCTATAATTGTTATTTGCGGTTTTATAGTTTTTGCGCAACTTTTAAAGTTCATATTTGGAGTTCTGCAGGAGGCCATTAATGCGAGAATAACTGCGGATATAATGTCCAATACTAAAAACCTCGTATTCGAGAAACTTAGTGATTTGGAATATTCGGAACTGATAAGCAGTAAATCGGGGGAACTCTCCTATGTGGGCACTGTAGCTCCATCGAAGGCTGCCATCGCTGTATCAAACTACCTGCAGCTTGGCGTGGAATCTCTGAAGGCTGCCTTTATTCTCGCCACAATATTGGTGATCGATTTTAAAGTGACTCTCGCAATGGGAGCGCTTGGATTCTGTTTTGCAGTTTTGAATCAATATGTGACCAAAAAGGTTTCTTATATTACCGGTGCCGAGCGGCGAATTCACTCAGGAAACTCTTTGGTTTATTTTCAGGAGTTTCTAAATGGAATCAAACAAATTTCTGTTTTCGGTGTGCAGAAATTTTGGGGAAGTTTATTTAATTCCTCCAATGAAAAGTTCGGTAACTATTACGTAAAAGATCAAAAGTGGCTTGCAATATCCAATCGGGCTTTCGAGTGTGTAAGTATTTCAGTTTGTTGCATTGCTTTAGGAGTTTTGGCCTATTTTGAACCAGCATTAATACAGCAGAAACTACCGCTAGTTTCGGTGTTTCTTTTTGCGATAATTCGATTTGTACCATCTGTAGCTTCAATGGGGCGATTGAAAATGCAGATCGCCGGAGCGCGTTCAGACGTAGAGCGTCTGTATGATTTTTGTACCAAAGACGTAGCATCTATAAAAGACGGTACAAAAGACAACGTTAAATTCGAAAGAGGCATACGTTTTGAAAATCTAAAATTTCAGTATGAAAATGGAACTACTGTTTTTTCAAAATTAAATCTTGAAATAAAAAAAAATCAAACAATTGCTTTTGTCGGTCCTTCCGGAGCTGGCAAAACGACAATAGTAAATATGCTCGTCAAATTGATAAGACCCAGCAGTGGAAGAATATTGATTGATGACGTCGACCTATCTAGTATTAAAATGAATTCCTGGCGAAAGCATATTGGGTTGGTGAGTCAGGATTCCTTTAGTTCCCATGGTACCATTTTAGAAAATATCGTCTTCGGTAGATCGGAATATTCTGTGGCAGAAATCGAAGCCGCCGCTCGCATGGCCAATGCCCACGAGTTCATTGAGCAACTGCCAGAAAAATATCAAACAATCGTAGGAGAACGCGGGCTCAAGCTATCAGGGGGGCAAGGGCAACGAATAGCAATCGCAAGAGCGTTATTGGCAAATCCCCCGATCATCATATTTGATGAAGCGACGAGCGCTCTCGACAATCATTCGGAAAGCCTTATTCATCAAACAATAAAAAATCTTTCGGGAAAAAAAACGATTATCATTATCGCACATCGTTTAGCTACAATTGAGCACGCTGACGTTATTCATGTAATTCGCGATCAAGAAATAGTAGAGTCCGGAAATTTTTCTGATTTATTGGTTAAGAAGGGTGATTTTTTCTCGCTTTATAGCAAACAAGGTCTCTAAAGCTAGATTATAAATTCTTTTAAAGAGGCAGGTTCATTTACCCCAAAAAATTGTTCTGAAAAAGCACGCGCTCGAAATCTTTGAGCATTTAATTGTTCGAGCGGAAGATTTTTAATCTCTTCTAAAATGGGAACTATGGAGCGACTTTTATCGTAGATCCATCTAAGGTCGGTGAGTCGATATAAAGGATCAAAGCAGATGTCATTCTCGCGCGAAACGTATATTACGGGTAAACCAATAGCGATCGCTTCGATTGCAGATGCACTAGCCGAATAAATTGCGATATCGGCTCTTTCTAGGTCTTCTCGTAGGCTTTTGCATTCCGAGAGTGCGATATTTTTTGGTAATGCCTTGGTTGTTACATTTAGATGGCTAATAATGGCGGACCATTTGTGCGCGGGATGCTTTCGAACTATGACTTTCCAGTCGTTGTTGTTTTCTAAATTGGCGATAATGTTTTTGGCAAAATCGGAAGTTTCAATCAAGTCGAGCAAAATCAGGATTGTGTTTTTAATGGTCTCATTTTTCGATTCAGTTTTGTAACTGCTACTTTGTCGAAGCGCGAATCCGACGGAAAGTTTCAAGCGGTGTTCCTGGCTAAATTCTCGAATAACACGGACAGCTTCTTGTCCAGCCGTGACTACGCGGTCCGGAATTGGAGCGTATAGCGATTCATCTGTTCCTAAAAAAAGGTTCATCGAACCTGGCGATACAATCGTATGCTGGTACCCAATGATCTGAGTTTTTGGACTGAATGTTCGTAGCGCTAAAACACACATTCGTTCCCATGGATTATTTTCCCAAGTGTAAACAAAGTGTGAAAGTTTTAGAGTTTTACTTATATTCTTGATCGCATAATAGTGGCAAAGGGAGTGAATAGAGGTAGAACTTAAGAGGTCGAAAAAATATTGATATCTAAAAACGGACGTGACGTCTTTCTCGGCGAAGCGTATAGGACCTTTTGGTGATGTAAATAGTCCCAAAATTATTCGGCCCCAAACACGAATAAGGTCGTAGGGTTCGAGAAAAAAATGTAGCGGTAAAATCCGATCTGAAGCACGACAATGTGCGAGGGCTTTATTAAAATCGCAAAGAGGGTCGACTATCGTTAGAACTTTATGATTACCTGGGGGATTTGAAGCAAGTTCAGCCAAATTTCCAAAGTAAGGATCTTTGGAGTCACCAGAATCTTTAGGGTTTTGCAGAAGAAAACTTTTGATCAGATAAAAGGGAGTCTCGCGATCAGAACACAGACTCTGAAAGAGTTCAGCCAAGGCTCGTCGCGAAATAAAAGCATTTTTAGCAATTCTAAGGCTGACTCGTATAGAATGGCTCACAGCTTTTGAAAAAATTTGCAGTTTGGTTAAAAATGCAAGTTCTGCCGGATTTGAATCGTGCCAGATCGAGTAGCAGTGTTTTACGGAGAGGGAGGATGTTTTATTTTTTGAAGGTATCCAGGTAGCCCACCACGCGAGCGAGCAATTCAAGCTATTAAGTCTAGCAATTAGACTGCAATATTCTTGTACAAAAGTCCCGTTGGTATGGTCCGAATCGCTCTTCAACGTGGATTTCGATGGTTCCACTCGGTCAGCACCTTTTCCGCAAGCCAAAAGTCAAATTCATCGTGGATATCTATCGTAGTTCTAAAATCCTCTGTAGGAATAATTTCCACTACGCTCCCCAATCGTTTGCCTTCTCGAACAAGCCAAGCACGTGTAGCTGAAGCAACGCCTTGGTCCTCGCGGTAGGTAACTTTATCTCCTCGTTCTTGTCGTGAGCTATAAACCGCTTCTGTAAGACGAACGTATCCCTCATTGGTTTTTTTCCAAAAGTGTTTGTGAGTTTTGTACCCTGAAAAGGCTGTGTGAACGGCAGGATTCTTTTTTAAATGATTCACGCATGCCGCAATCATTTCGGGGGTTCGAAATACATCAGTGGGTTGAAGGTAAACTACGATATCGAATTTGGCTCCGATCATGTCTTCATAGGTTGTTAACGCGTGCGTGATAACAGGGTCTGGGGTAGCCGAATCAGTCGCGAGTTCTGGAGGTCGTCGAAAAGGTACTACCGCGCCCGCCTTCATGGATATTTCAGCAATTTCATCATCGTCTGTGGTTACAAGCACTTCGTCGCATACGCCAGATTCCTTAGCGTGATCAATGCTATGCACAATGAGTGGTTTTCCAGCTAATTTCCTGACATTTTTTCGCGGCAGTCCCTTAGAGCCACCGCGAGCCAGGATTATGGCGATTGTTTTTAAGTTATCCATGCCTATTCCTACCTTAAAGAGCCTATTCTTTTAAATGTTGTAGTATCCTCTGTACCAATGAATGAATCGGCTTATGCCTTCTTCTAATGGAACTCGGGGCGAGTAACCCAGTTCGAGTTTCGATTCGGAAATATCCGCCTCCGTAACTTCGAGATCCCCGGGTTGGAGTGGTTTTAATAGCTTTATGGCTTTTTTTCCGACGCGCTCTTCGATCTGCTGTATATATTTCAAAAGCTCGACAGGTTTGTTGCCGCCAATATTATAGATTTTAAAAGCAGCGCTACTAGAAGCCGGATCGGCTACGGTCCTGTCCCAGTCTGGGTTTGGAGCTGGGGGCGGTGTTTCAATGACCTTTAGTATCGAATCAACTACGTCGTCGATATAAGTGAAATCTCTACGGTGGCGGCCCTCGTTAAACACTTCGATCGGTTCTCCCGCTAGGATATTTTTAGTAAATGTGAAGAAAGACATGTCTGGTCTACCCCATGGACCGTAGACAGTGAAAAATCGAAGACCAGTAGAGGGAATTCCAAAAAGGTGACTATAGTTATGAGCCATTAGCTCATTCGAGCGCTTAGTTGCGGCATATAGTGAAATCGGGTGACTCGCATGATCATGAATTGAGAACGGAAGTTTTGAGTTAAGCCCGTAGACCGAACTAGTAGAAGCATATATTAGGTGCTTAACTGGATGGGTTCGGCAGGCCTCTAAGATATTTAAAAAGCCTACGATATTAGACTGAATATACGAGTGGGGGTGAGAGATCGAATATCTAACCCCGGGTTGCGCAGCTAAATGGACGACGATATCAGGACGCTCTGTTTTGAAAATATCCAACACGGCGGCTGAATCCGAAATGTCAACGATCAAAACCTGAAGTCGTTTGCGTTCGCCCAGGCTAGCCAAACGAGCCTTCTTGAGCGTCGGATCGTAATATTGGCTCAGATTGTCGATCCCAACAATGCTTAGATCTTTTTCGAGAAGAGCTTTGGCAACCGAAAAGCCAACAAATCCTGCGACTCCGGTGACGAGAACTTTCATTCGGCATATTTACGCTATTTTGATGGACATTCAAAATTCATTTTTAATATGAATACATATATTTATGAACAAAGACGTTAAATTTGCCCTTATTGGAAATGGCCGCGTTGCTTCTCGTCATATCGAAGCGCTTACTAAGAGAATCAGTGGTGGGCAATTGGTCGCCGTTTGTGATTCCAACCCCTCCCGCTTGGAAGACAAGCGATCCTTTGGTGATCGTGTCGAAGTCTTCAATTCCAGTGCGGACCTTTATGGTTGGGGCAAATTCGATGTTGCGGCGATTGCTACTCCCAGTGGTGATCATTACGAGCATGCGAAAGAGGCTATTTTAGCTGGAAAGCATGTCGTAGTTGAAAAACCCGTCGCGCTACGCATTGAACATGCGAATGAGCTAATTTTACTGGCTGAGAGAAACAACGTAAAAGCGTGGGTTATTCACCAAAACAGGTACAATCCAGCCATTTTAAAAACGAAAGAAGCGATCGAGCGAGGGCGATTAGGTACAAAGGTGCTTGCAACAGTGCGGGTGAGATGGTGTCGAAACGCCGAGTATTATACTCAAGATAATTGGCATGGGCGTTGGGCTTCGGATGGCGGAGTTATATCACAACAGGCGATTCACCACTTAGATGCGTTGCGTTGGCTTTTCGGGGATGTAGAAAGCGTCGAAGCTGTTTGTCGAACTCGGCTAGCTCCAATGGAGTGTGACGATTTAACTATAGCGACGATGAGTTTCAAAAATGGTGCGTTGGGAATTGTGGAAGCGACGACCGCCACTCGTCCGAGAGATCTAGAAGCGTCTTTGTCGTTGTTGGGCGAACAGGGAACGATAGTGCTAGGTGGAATCGCCATGAACACCATTCAGACGTGGGAGTTTACTGCCCCTGGTGATGGAGATTCAGATGTCCCCCAACGATATTCTCAGGTAATTCCCAGTGCCTATGGTTTAGGCCACGATGTTCTTTATCAAAAGGTGGTGGATTCAATTGTTGATGGAGCTCCAATTGAAGTTTCTTTAGACGAGGGAAAGAAAACATTAGAAATTGTGCACGCACTTTATGCAAGCAACGAACTGGGACGGCGAGTAAAACTAGATGAGGGCCTTAGTTCTGCAAAACTGGGAGTTCGAACTTTAGGGAAAAATGAACCTGGAAAAGCCCACAAAGAACTTCAATTAGTTCAGAAAAATATCTCAAATCAACTTCCGGAATTTTCTAAGAATATTGTTAATTTCGCTGGAATTATAGGGGAATCTCCGTCTCTTTTTGCGAAAAGTCCCTTAATTTGGAATTCGGTATTTGAAAAATTAAGCTTCCAAGCTTCTTACGCTTCGTTTGACGTGCCTAAATCGGAAAACTTAGCCGCATTAGTAGACACGCTGCGAAATTCTTCGTTTTATTTGGGTGGGAGTGTCACGATGCCATACAAAATTGGCATAATGAAATATCTTGATGAAGTCGATCCTACTGCGCGTGCAATTGGTGCTGTTAACACTATTGTACGAACTAAAAACGGAAAATTAGTAGGGTATAATACGGACGGGATAGGTGGAGTCGAGTCGATTAAAAAGGGAGGCGTAGAGCTCGCAAATGCTAGAACGCTATTAATTGGAGCCGGTGGAGCTGCTCGATCGCTCGCATTCTGTATCGCGAAAGCCTCTCGTTCGGGAAAACTTTGGATTACCAATCGGACAGAAGAAAAAGCATTAACTTTGGTAAAAGACTTAAAACGAGAATTTAATAATGTGGATTTTATCCCATTCGAAGAAATTGCAGAGATATTACCGCAATTGCAATTGCTGGTGAATGCCTCCACCGTGGGTCAAAGTGGCCTTCAAAAAAATGCTAAAGGCGACTTTGTAAATCTGGGACCTTTCTCCCCTCTTTCTCGTGTGGAACCCCCTAGCTTGATGGTGCAGGGCAGTGTTTCAAATCCTGAGATTGAACGCGAACTTCTTTCCAGCTCGTTGGATTCGATTATGAAGAATTCAGAAGAATCACTGAAACGGTGTTTATTGCTAAATCGGCAAGCAATTGTATTCGATGCAGTATATTCACCACTAGAGACTGTATTTTTGGCGCACTCAAGGCAGACAGGTCATAAGACCATTAATGGAAAAATGATGAATATTTTTCAGGCTGCTGACGCCATGTTTAATAAGGTTTTCCATGAGTACTTGTCTAGTCGAGGGTTGTGGACCGAGACTACCTACAAAAAAATTGTCGATCAGATGCAGCTCGTCTGGTGATCACCGGTTAACGAAAGAAGTGATTTTTAAAAAACATGAATAAAAGACGCATTGCTCTTTCGGTAGACCACCAATTGTGCTCGGGAGATAACCAACTCAATTCCCCTGTAATTCTCATGACCGGAACAGCCAGGGCTGGAAAAACCACGTTGGGTCGAATTATGGGTTCCTGCAAGAATGTGGAGTTTTTTGACGAACCCTGGATGTTGATGACGCTCATTATCTCAGCGGGGCTCTCCTTAATCGATCGTAATCTGGCGATCGGAATGTTTAAAACCTATTTTTATGAGCTAATTAACGATCGCATTCTAATGCGAGCTGTCAGTTTTCGACCCACTGATTTAAGTTACATTGGGCATCAAAAAGCACCCGAAGAAATTAAAAATCGAATGCTTAAGTTGCATAGCCGCAATGACGTTCGAAAGTATATTTTGGAAAAAAAAACGGTCATAGTATTAAATCTCACCGACACGACGCCATATTTAAGTCTTTTGAAAGAGATCTTTCCAGATAGCCCCATTATTCATGTTTTTAGTCCGGGTTATTGCGTGGCGAAGGAAACCACCCTAAAGGGATGGTACACCGATTCGGAACTAAAGAGGCCTACCCACGGGCAGCTCTATCGGCCCGTTTCGATATCTAAATCCAACAGAAATAATAAAAGATACTTTCACTTTTGGGTGCGACCGGGCGATGAGCAAGAATTTCTTAAGCGTTCCGAATTTGCTCGGGGACTTTATTATTGGCGTCGAATAATTGAAATGAGCAAACTGCCAAAAGTGAGTGTCAAAAATGATTCAAAATTGATCTCGTTTAATTTTTACGATGCACTTAATGATCCAAAACGAATCAGGTCATTGTTAAAAAAGATGAATTTTAAACCGACTCAACGAACTCAAACCCTGTTTCATAATCTGACCCCGCCTAATTTAAATATTACTAATTCCGAAATAAAAAGTGTTTCAGCAGGTGATTGGGATTCAATCGAAAATTTGCATCGGCAGCTCGGCATTTCGGAACTATTATCCGACAGTGTTCTTAGGAGATAATTTTAATGAAAGATCAAGATCTAGTAAGAAAGTATTTTAGGGAAAACGCAAACACCTGGATTCAGGATGCCTACCTTAATAAGGGACATACTTATTCAATGGGCGAGGCCCGCAATCGGCGCGTGCTTTCAGTTTTATCCGAGCGATTTAGAAACGAACCGATACAGGTAGTAGATCTGGGTTGTGGAGGTGGAAATCTATGTCGTGAAATCTCGGCGCAAGGATACTATGCAGTAGGAGTAGATCAATCTCCCACGATGATTGCTGAAGCTCGCAAGTCGCTAGAGACACTAGCTCCAGACCAAAGGAAGCGAATTCGATTCGAAGAAAAAAACATTCTAAATAATTCGCTCGATGCCGGAAAATTTAACGCATTAACTTCTATGGGAGTTTTAGGGTACTTAGAAAGCGACGAACTGTTTTTTTCCGAAGCGAACCGATTGTTAGCTGATGATGGCTTGCTTTTAGTGTCGGCAAGAAACCGGTTATTCAATATGATTAGCATAAGCGACTACACCGTGAAGGAGATTGAATCAGGAGGAGCAAAGGAGCTCGTCGAAGAGATTAAAGAATACATTCAGCCACTCCCAGATGAAGATGTATCCAAATTTTTAAAAGCAATTTCTCAAATAAGTGCTCAACTTTTAAACGAACCAATTCAACAATCTGAACGTAAGGACTCGCTTTCGACTTATTCAGTTCCAATTGAAGCGCGTCAACATACACCGCGCCAGTTGAAGCGCGTTGCTGAAAAATATGGATTCGAGTTTAAGAAATTTTTTGGTGTTCATCCGCATTTAATGATGGCCGGCCTTAACTACAAAATGACTCCTGGCATATATAATCGACTTTCATCTGCTCTTGAGGAGTTAGCTCATTTGCCGTCGAGTGTTATATGGAGCTCAGTTTTGATAGGTGTTTTTTCGAAAAAAGCGTAGAATCAAACAGCTCATGAAAACAAAACGGAAAATCTGCATAGTGACTGGATCGCGCGCTGAATATGAGCTCCTGCGCCCACTAGTTAGAGAGGTACAGTCTGATCCGACGTTGATATGCAAATTGGTCGTCACGGGAATGCATTTAAGTCCGGAGTATGGCCTTACTTACAAGCAAATCGAAGCAGATGGTTTCAGAATTGATGCAAAAATTGAAATGCTACTTTCTAGCAATACCGAAACCAGTATTACTAAATCTGTCGGGTTGGGCGTCTTTGGATTTGCGTCAACTTACGAAAAAATAAAGCCCGATCTAGTGGTATTATTGGGAGACAGGTTTGAAATTTTGGCTGCAGCACAAGCCGCAATGTTTATGAAGGTGCCCATCGCTCATATTCATGGCGGGGAACTTACTGAAGGGTTGGTTGATGATTCAATTCGCCATTCGATCACTAAAATGGCGCTTTTGCATTTTTCAGCCACTGAAACCTATCGAAAACGTATTGTGCAATTAGGAGAGGACCCGAGGAGGGTTTTTAACTTCGGCGCCATTGGAGTAGATAATGCATTAGCGTCGAGTCTTCTTTCTCGGAAGCAATTCGAAAAGAAAATTAACTTTAATCTCGGGCAGATAAATTTTTTAGTGACTTACCATCCGGTAACTCTAGAAGAGACAGACAATAAAAAGGGAATTAAAGCCCTTTTAAGTGCGCTCGATCATTTTCCTTCCTCGCACATTATTTTTACCCGAGCGAATGCCGATGCAGGCGGTAAGGAAATTAATTTAGCGATCGAAAGTTATTTAAAAAAAATAGGGCCTCGCGCGATTCTGTTGACGTCTATGGGTCAGGAAAATTACTTTTCCGCTATTAGTTTAGTCGATGCCGTAATTGGTAATTCCTCGAGCGGTATTATCGAAGTACCTGCCTTTAACAAGCCGACCGTAAATATAGGAGAGCGGCAGCGGGGGCGCGAAATGGGAGCCTCCGTATTAAGCTGTAAAGAACAGACTGCTGATATAGTTAAAAGTATTAAAGTCGCCTTAAGTGGGAATTTTAAAAATCGCTTATGCCAAGGGGACTCGCCCTATGGTCATGGCGGAGTAGCCACTAAGATTAAAAACGTATTAAAGCGCACGCACCTCAAGGGTGCTCTTATGAAGAAATTTTATGACGTATCTTTCAAATACGAATAGGTTAAGAATTGTTGTAATGGGGTGTGTTGATTTTAGTTACACTCTTTTGGAAACATTGTTAAATCTGAATATCAACGGCGTCTCAATTGTTGGGGTGGTAACAAAAAGCGCATCGTCCTTTAATTCTGATTTTCGAAACCTTAGTCCGATTGCCGAAAAACATGAAATTCCGGTTTATTTCTGGGATAAGTTTAAACAAGCTGATTTCAATCTTTGGCTTAAAGAAATGAAGCCGGATCTACTTTATTGTTTTGGATGGTCCAACCTCTTAAACGAAGAAATATTACAGATCCCCCTTCGTGGAACTGTCGGATATCATCCTGCGAAACTGCCACAGAATCGTGGTAGGCACCCAATCATTTGGTCACTCGTGTTGGGATTAACTAGAACTGCATCGACTTTTTTTATGATGAGTCAAGACGCAGACAGCGGACCGATAATTTCGCAAGTGGATGTCGATATAAGCGAAAGTGACGACGCAAGGTTACTTTATGAAAGTTTAAAAAAAGTAGCTTGTATTCAGGTGGTAGAGATTACGAAGGCGTTTCTTTACGGAAGTATTGAGATGCGCCAGCAGAATTCCCATAGTGCAAATTACTGGAGAAAGCGTACGAAAGAAGATGGAAAAATTGATTGGAGAATGAGCGCCGAAAACATTCGCAATTTAGTACGGGCTTTGTCACGCCCCTATGTTGGCGCTCATTGTCAATATGGAACATCCGAAGTTAAGATTTGGAAAGTGCAATCAGTTGATTGCGATTTGATTAACATTGAGCCTGGAAAAGTGTTAAAAATCGACACGACAGGAATATTAGTTAAATGTGGTGTTGGTGCACTAAACATCATTGAACATGAATTTCCGTCGGGACTGGCGGTAGGGGATTATTTATGAAAGATATCGTAGTAATTGCTCCGCACGCCGACGACGAGACATTGGGCTGTGGAGGAACACTTCTTCGGCATAAGCAACTGGGAGATAGAATTCATTGGGTATTGATTACTTCGATGAATAAAGATTCGGGCTATAGTTCACAACAAATTAAAACTCGAAACGATCAGATCGCCAGTGTGAAGGCAGAGTATGGATTTAGTACGTTTAACAATTTAGGTTTTTCCCCTTCAAAACTCGACGCGACGCCGTTATCGGAAGTAATTAATTCCTTACGGTCCGTATTTGAACAAATTCGTCCGCATACAGTTTATACCCCATTCGAGGGGGATGCCCATACAGATCATATGGTTACATTTAAAGCCGTGAATGCTTGTGTGAAGTCATTCAGATCCAGCTCAGTCTCGCGGGTCCTGGCATATGAAACAATTTCCGAAACGGATAGTAATCTCTCGACCATTGGTGGTTCTTTCAGACCTAACGTGTTCTGTGACATAGGGAACCACCTAGATAGAAAAATGCGAATTATGAACATCTACGAATCGGAACTTGAGCCCTTTCCATTTCCTCGAAGTCTCGTCGCGATCAAGGCCTTGGCGGAATTAAGGGGGGTATCGGCTCGTGCGAAAGCTGCAGAAGCTTTTGTTCTTCTTAAAGAGATTTTCTAGATGGACCTCACGAAGTTACGTTACGTTTTACTCGCCTCGTTTGATCTGGGTCCGAAAAACAAGCTTCTGAGGTGCGCTCTCTATATTATTACCCATATTCGAAAAAAAGTTTGGATTTCTCAGTATAAATTAGACGACAATTTTTTTCCATTAGCTGAAAAAGTGACCCTAGACCCTAGGTACGAATCAGATGCCCTATGGGGCAAGATCCTCGAAAGCATTTTTAGGAAAATCAATTCTCACAAATTTCCCGCGTCTTCATCGGTTGGTGTTGATTGTCGGTCTTTGCCAAAGTTCGCCGTTCAACGAATAGATCGAGACTATAATCGTTCATTTAGATTTGCTCGCTTTTTTCGAAAAATATTGGCTCCTGGTAATGCTTCATACAAAGTAGTGTTGATCGGACCAAGAGAACTCCGTGATGAATTTTCGAAATATGATGTACCGATTGATAATGTTCTTTCTGGTTTGTTTTACGCAATTCATAGGTTTGAGTCACATTTACATGCGCTGTTTGTTCAACTAAGAACGTCGTTTGTTGTCATTAGAGACTATTTTTCTGATAAAAAAGGTTCAACTCCAAAGGGCGGCATCGGTACTGTGTGGATTGGATTAGCTCCTTTTGAAGTTTCCGGGGATCCGTCGAGGTTAGACGCAGTAGCATTTATCGAAAGTCCCATCGCAAAAAAAATATCCCCTTTTAATTCTGAGCGCTGGCTAACAATTCATCGCGATTGGGAGCGACAGCCTGAAATGATTGCAGAAAAAAAAATTGTTCTCTCCGGGGCGGATCTATTTTCTGAGGAGTATTCTTTTTCTGATGTTTGCAATTGTCTTTGCGCGCTATCTCGTCTGGCAATTATGAGCGGAGTTTCGTTTTTTAAAAATGCATGGTGGGAACTCCCGCTATTGTGTGAGCTTCAATTCGTGCCGAGGGCCAGACACTTCTTTACGGAACAAAAAGTTGATGACCTCATTATACCAAACGCACTGGCCCAAAATACGCCTGTATGGACTCAAATAAGCCACAAAAAATTTAGAACATGGATGTTATTTTGTGCCCATATGGGCGCCCCCGCAGCGTCTGAAGATCATCCTCCATACGATTTGAGTGGCTATGATCCATTCATGCGATACTGCGTCGCGGATCGCTACGTTGTTTGGGACAAAAAACATAAATCCTATCTAATGTCGTTGGGGTATTCGCAAGATGCGATTGTGGCTTTGGAGTTTCCACTTCTTTTTACCAGATATCCCAACGAGATGTTTCAACCAAAGGCAATTCGAGAAGAGGAAAAAGTTTCGGAGTCTAGGCCAATTGAAATACTAGTGTTCGATATCAATCCATATCAGCCACGCTACACTTTAGGATATCTGGGTATTGGCCGATTAAATAGTCGTGTCTCGAACGTCATGAAATTTATTGAGGAAATTATTTCGACTGGTGAAAGCCTATTTGGAGAATCGGGTTACAAAGTGGTTCTCAAAATTAAGAGACCCTTTAAAAAATCTGCGCACGAACCGGACTACATAGAATTCGTGGAAGATTTAAAAAAACGCCCTCAAGTGAGGTTTGCAGATCCCTACGGAAATATTTTTGATCTTTTTCAGTCGGCTGATTGTTGTATCAGTTTTCCTTTTGGTTCGCCCGGGGTGGCCGCGAGCCTGATCGGAGTACCCTGTGTTTACTACGATACCACGGGTCGTCTTAGGGATTCGAGAGGCGCCACAAATGATGTGCCGCTGATTCGTTCCTTAGAGAGTTTGAGAGCGTGGATGGCTAGACTAAAGCATCGCTCCAACGTGAAAGCACCGAAGACTGAATTGGAGTATTGATCATTAATGCCTGAACTCGCAGAAGTTGCCACCTATGCGCGGGATTTAAATGCCGGGAACCGCGGAAATAAGTTAACCAAAGTGTTGTTTCCAAATCAGCGCGACTGGGGAAACGTCATTGTTCCTAAAGTGGTACAGAATGAGCTGCGGGGAATGGTTAAAAATAAGATACAATTTTCTTCCTATGGAAAAGCGCTTGTTTTGAATTTAGAAAAAACAAGATCACACCAACTAGAGATTCGTCTGGGAATGACCGGGCGATTTCAGGTGGACGCTCCGGCCCAAAATTGGCGGCGACATTGTTTTTTAGTTTTGGAGTTTTCGAATTGCACCATTTATTACCTCGATCCGAGGAGATTCGGCCGAATGAGGTTGCCAGCTAAACCAGCGGGAAGTGCGATCGGTGGTTACGCCATCGAAACAGGGTTTTGGCGGTCCGAGTGCCCCGCAACACCTGCGGGTTATCTGCGGCAGCCCAGAGTTTCTTGGTTGCTTGGTACCGGTGCAATTACTGGAGTCGGCAATTATATGGCCAATGAGGCTTTAGGGCGCCTGAATCTTTCGCCGTTTGCACCATGTAAACACCAAAGAGAGGCTGAGAGTCTGCTTGTAGAGTGTGGCCGAGTCGCCGAACAGAGCTTTTTGAATGGAGGCAATTCGTTTAGTCCAGGAGGGGCCGGTTTCGCGAACTTGGGGGGCGAGCGCGGTAATTTTTCCGAATTTTGTTTATTTTATAAGAATCCGAAAGTGCCAAGAATTAGTTTTCGAGGCCGTCCAGTCTATTCCCATTTTAGTGTGAATCTGTAGTTTTTTGAGACTTCATAACGAAAAGTGTAGTCGGAATAAATAATAAGTCATCTCGCTCATGTGCTTCAACGGTTAGGCCTGCATCTCTAGCTAATTGCTCGTATTGATTACGGTACCTCACATTTTTGCCTCTATCTAATTTTGTAAAAAACTTTGAGGCAAACGATTGCTGGGGAGAAAAGATTGGATCGATAGTCATAATCGTTCCCCCAGGATTAAGAGCATTTCCCGAAAGCGAGAGTATTTTGTGAGCAGTTGCGTCATCTACATGATGAAGCACGCCGTTGAGCATTATCAGATCAAAGCGTGGCAATGTTTCTAGGTCGCTAGGAGTGAATTCTTTTGCAAAGAATTTGGCGGAAGTGCCAAATTTCTTTTTAGCATAATCTATGTAACGCGCCGAAGGATCAAAACCGAAGTAGTTCGAGTTAGGAAAGTATTGGCAAACATACCCGGGCCCACACCCAATATCCAAAATATTAGACCCAGGTGAAACTTCACAATAATCCTGAACACATAGTTTTCGAGCGCGCATTCCTCCCAGAACGTTTTGTATTAATAAATAAGCGAAGGGCTGCTCGAGCACATTGGTAATGATCTTCATAGGTAAGAGACTCTTATGAGTATAAGATCGAGACATGGGTGTCAAATTCGAAGAGTGGCGCCGTGGGTGCGTAGGTCCAGATCAGACCGATGCGATTGACACTCATAATGTGTTCTTATATTGATCAAAATACTATGAAAAATAAAGTATCTCCCGGCCTGCTTGCAATTGCATTGGGCATTGTTTTTGCGCGTACTCTTGTTGAGCTTTATTCTTTCATCGTCACGAGTGACATCTTTATGGATGAACTCAATAGTATCCAGGCAGCCCTACGAATGTTTACGCACGGGCATTATGTTTGGGACGCTTCTAAACTTCGGGAAAGCTTTTTTGAACCAACCTTGAGCATAGGATTGGCAGCCAGTTGGTTTTCAGGATTAAATTGGGGCATTTTTGGAAATTTAGTTGCAACAAGGCTTGGTTTTTTTGTTTTTTGTTTTGCCTTATTTTGCCTCACTATGAGGCTGGTACCCACGCAAATTACGGAGCGAAAACTTGGTCCGTTGAGCATGATTCTTATTTGGGTCTTATTCTTTAGATTTGTTCCCTATAGTCCTGCTGCCGTTTCCCAGAGTCTTGGTGAATTTCCGGGGGCCATGCTCATTCTCCTTGGAGTGATTTTTTTGAATAACGGGAATAAAAAATGGCGCGTTTTAGGCCCCATTTTTCTCGGACTTTCCGTTTGGCATGCAAAATTAATTTTTCTTCCTTACGCTCTACTAGCTTTGTTCTCGTTTCAAAAAGAAAATCCACTTTCATCGCGGACTGCCGCTCGAAACCTTATCAAAGAGTGTGGCTTATTTTTGACGCCGTTACTTGCTTGGTTGTTGTTGATCGGCCTAGTAAATACTCCTACTCAGGTCGGACAGTGGCTCTTGGGCAAATTTGAGTTTATAAATGTTGTACTATCTGGGTACGAATATAGAGCTGTGGCAGTATCAGTAAATATTTTCGATCGTCTCGGTTCCCCGGAATTTGAGTGGTTTCACTATGGGCTTAGGTGGAAACTCGAGATACTATTTTTGATTTTTGTTCCTGCATTCCTTTGTGCTGGATTTGTTCTTAAACAGTGGAGAAAAAATCGTAATCTGCCAGTGTATAGATTTGCGTTTCCTGTTGGATTCGCCCTGCTTCAATGTATCTTCGCAGTTTGGTACTTTGGTTTTCATTTTAAAATGTGGGTAAGGCACATTCAGCCTACGATGCTTATGGGCTTCTTTTTATTGGTGGCAAGCGCGTATTACTATCTAACGACCAGACGTATCAAGCCTTACAAGGACAGGGTCGCGATGGCGATAGTAATGGCATTGTTCATCATACCATTGATCAAACGGGGTACCGATTACTTTAATGCTCCGGTTCAAGTTAATGCAAAGTTGGCGGGCTGTAGAAGCGCGGAGCCTTGGAAGTTCGGCCCAATGGATCTAGATGTTTGTATGAAGTAGGCTGCGCAAAACTTTAACGTTTTCGAGCGGTAAGCATGAGCGTGGTCCCGATGGGCATCCACTTACTGGCCAACATGGCGAAGTAGCCATACCAATAAAGTGTTTCATTGATCCAGCCCGGTAAAATAGGAACTTCTGCTTCCTGCAAAGGGGATCCCTGTGAAGTATCAAGGGACCTCATTTTCCATTTTCTGTATAGTCCCATGGGAAATAGTTCCCAAAACAAATATCGTAAATCAGTAAGTTCGAATTCTAATGAAAGATCTCGAAAAAGTTTTTTAAGATCTGATCTTTCATATCTTCTATAGTGACCGACGCGCAAATCCCAGCGGGACCAGAGAAGTTTCATCGAGGGGACTGTCATCGCAAGCACAGCTCCGGATCGCATTTTACTAGCAACTTGCTTCAAAAAATCAGCGTCATTTTCAATATGTTCCAAGACGTCAAGAGCGATGACCGCATCCATATTCTTAAAGTTAGGAGCTGTGGTCAAATTGTGATCTTTCCCAAATTCTTTTTCGAGGTAGGGGGTCAAGAGTGAGGACGGTTCGACAAAAAAATAATCGACGTCTCGAATTTCAGTTTTCACGAAGTCTGCGAAAATTCCCGATCCTGCACCAAGGTCCACCACTGATTTAACATTTTCCTTTACGAGAGCGGGGCGGATCGCATTCCAACGCAGGCGATGCCAAAAGAAATTTCTACTGGTATGTCGTTGCTTCAGAAGTTGATTTTCTAAGTTTTCCATTACTTTAATCTTTGTTGGCTAATCGGTGCTTCTTAAAAGCAAAATGAAGATTTTTGGTAAACTCCAAAATGGCGGACCATTTTATGAAAGATGATCGGCCTTCTTGTGCGTAAAATAAAATAGGTATTTCAGCTACTTTAAGCTTCAGCTCTTTCGCACGAATCATGATTTCGGCGTCAATAAACCAATCTGCAGATTTTAAATCCAATTGTTCGTAAGCGGATCTTTTAATAATTTTTGGCTTTGAGTTTACATCTTTGAAGTGTTTGCCGAATAAAATTCGAAAAATTAGATTATATCCGCGCGAAATTACAGTGCGGTAAAATCCATCATAACGAAACACACGAAATGTTTTTACAAGGTCTACGTCGTCCATCAACATGCGCGCAAAGCAGGCAAAAATGGACTCCACTGGAAATTGTCCATCACCGTCGATCATGGCGATGTACTGACCCCTCGTAGAGTGGAGACCCTTGCGTAGATCCCACCCCATCATGCCTTGTTTTTCTTCCGAGACGCAGCGAATGTGCGGGTATTCATCGGAAAGCTTTTTTACGATTGATGGAGTTTTATCTGTCGAGTTCGGAAGATAGTTAGCGACGAGAACAATCTCCCAGTTGAAATTGTACAATGACATGATTGAATGAACGCGTTTCACGAAGGGTAGGATTGATTCCTCAGCGCGATAGCATAAGATCACAAGCGAAAAAAATACATCATCGTTTTTCATATGATTGGTGAGAAATGTAGTCAGGTGCTTTGGGGTATGTCAACTCCCGGGCTGGCCTTGGCGTGTCAAATGGTCGGGCTGACTGGATTTGAACCAGCGACCACTTCCACCCCAAGGAAGTGCGCTACCAGGCTGCGCTACAGCCCGACCTATAGTGAGCAATGGGGTACAGACCATATAGCGTTTACCGGGTTGGCGTAATTTGTGTCAAGACGTAAGCATTAGGGCGCTTTATTCATTCTCGAAAGCGCTATTTCCATCAGTCTGCGATTTCCGATCTGGGCCGCAAAGAGAATAGCGACTAAAAAACATTGAAAACCAGTGATCATGAGTAATGTTGCCAGAATCAAAGACTGAACTCGGCCACCTTCGCCTAAGAAGAAATGGATGTGGAGGAAGCGCAATCCAAGTGCAAATCCGGGTAAAAACAGGCATGTCCCTGAAATCGCAAAAACTTTGTCGCCTTTGTAAAACAGATAGATGCGAAATATATCGAAGAACGACCGAGTGATGTACTCTCGCATTGAACGAAATAGTCTGGATTCCCTCAGTTTTTCGTTTACGCGCACATCCACTTGGTCCACTACGAAGTTTTTATTGCCCATTTGAATGAGTGTTTCGAGGGTGTGGGAAAATCGAGTAATTAAATGAATCGAAGCTGCGCAATCGCGGGTATACGCTCTAAAGCCAGAGGTGGCGTCGCGAACGTCGGTGCCCGAAAGTACCCGAACGACCCAGCTTCCCAGTCTCTGAAGTCGTTTTTTTAACCAACTAAAATGGGAAATTTCGCCAATGGGCCGTATACCTACCACCATGTCGGCGTGCCCTTTAATTATGGGTTCCACCAACTTGGCGATATCTGCGCCGTTGTATTGGTTGTCGGCGTCAGTATTCACCACAATGTCGGCGCCTTCGTCCAAAGCTTTCCGCAGGCCGGTCTGAAACGCGGCGGCCAGTCCCCTATTAATGGAGTGCCGTACGATGTGTCTTACCCCCAATTTTTTCGCGGTCTCCGAGGTGTTATCGGTACTACCATCGTCAATAACTAGGGTTTCGATTTGATCAATCCCGGGAATCGACTTCGGAAGGTCACGCAAAGTTACGTCCAGCGTTTTGGCTTCATTGAGGCAGGGAATTTGAATAATAAGCTTCATGATTCCCATGGATTCTAACTTAAAAATCTAAGCTTTGACTAGGGTTTCCTGGCCCGCTGAATTTCCAGTATTGTCTTTGAGTACCGACCGGAGCACACTGGCGGGCATGTGTGGGATCGCTGCTATTATTAGCCCAAATCCTAAACCACTCTCTTTTGATATCTTGCAGATGGCTAACGCAATTCGTCATCGGGGCCCCGACGGTGAAGGTTTCGCGTTGATTTCGGCGGGCCGGGATCCGCGTTTTTTTAGCGGTGCCGACACGGTCCATGAGAGCTGGAGTTTCGAAATACCCTATCGTCCAACAGCTGAAATTTCTAAGGCGGGCGATCTTTTATCTCATGTAGCTTTCGGGCACCGGCGCCTGAGTATTTTGGATCTTTCCCAAACTGGCCATCAGCCTATGTTTCGTCCCGAACCAGGCCTTGTGATTACCTACAACGGTGAAATTTACAATTACCTTGAGTTGCGTGCAGAACTCGAAAAGCGTGGACATCGCTTTTCTACCGGCACCGACACCGAAGTGCTTCTCTGTGCCTACGAGGAATGGGGGCCTGATTGCCTTCATCGTTTCAACGGAATGTTTGCCTTTGTGCTCTACGACCTTAAACGCAATCAAGTATTTGCCGCACGGGACCGGTTTGGCGTGAAACCGCTTTATTTCTGGCGCTCACCGGATGGTGTTGTTGCGTTTGCATCCGAAATTAAGCAGTTTACGGTGTTGCCCGGCTGGTCAGCTAAACTGCAACACCAGAGAGCATACGAGTATTTAAATTTTGGGCTTACGGATCATACCGAAGAAACCCTTTTTTCCGGCGTACGGCAAGTCAGAGGGGGGGAAATGATCACTCTCTCTATGGCAGACGCTTGTGGTGAAATCCGACCTGTCCGGTGGTACGAGTTGAAGCCTACCGCTGTTAGATTTGATTACGCTGAAGCGGTAGATTACTTCAGGGAATTATTTTTCGATGCCGTTCGTTTACGCCTTCGCTCCGATGTTCCTGTGGGTACAGCGCTTTCCGGAGGTCTCGATTCATCTTCGATTGTCTGTGCGGTTCATCATCTTTTAAATCATTCATCGAAAAAAGATTTCCAGAATACCTTTTCGGCGTGTTCTAAAATAAAGCGCTTTGACGAGAGTCGGTTTATAAATTCGGTGGTTCAGAAAACCAACGTTAAACCGCACTACACTCAACCGTCGCTTAGTGAATTATTTTTAGAGCTTGAAAAAATCATATGGCATCACGACGAACCGTTTGCATCGACGAGTGTCTTTGCGGAATGGAAAGTCTTTGAACTGGTAGCGCAAACCGACGTGAAAGTAACCTTGGACGGACACGGCGCTGACGAAATGCTTGCGGGGTATCACGGATACTTTATTCCTTTTTATATGAATCTTTTACTTCGGGGCCAATTTTTCACGTTGGCGCGAGAGCTTCAAGCAGCGAGGCGTAATCACGGTCGAGCCAACCATCATTTGGCTCAGGCATTGTTTCGGTTATTGGTTCCGGCGCCAGCGCGGAGTTTTGTAAAAAAACTGGTCAGTCATGGAGTGTCTCACACTGATTGGCTAAACGGCAACGTCTTGAAATCAAATGCAACTAACCCGTTCGAAACCTACGGGGGCATGGCGCGTTCGATTCGTGAGTTTTCGTACGACCAAATGCTTCATTCTAGTCTTCCGAAACAATTAAAGTGGGCGGACCGTGATTCTATGGCCCACTCTATTGAAAGTGCGGAGCCTTTCCTGGATTACCGG
>DGKJ01000025.1 GCA_002387735.1 Bacteriovoracaceae bacterium UBA4573
CTTAAACACTCACAGACGCATCATTTCCCATTTGGTCGCGCCGAGAGCCAACGCTGCCTCACGTTGCCCACGAGGAACCACTGCAAATACCTCGCGTGCGATCGAAGCGATCGTCGGGATAATCATAATTGCGAGCACCACACCCGCACAGAACATTCCGACGCCGTAAAAAGGTTTTGCGAAAAAAGGTAGAAAACCAAATGCCCCATGCAGAGCGGGTTGTATTTTCTCTCGCAGCCAGGGCGCGAGCACGAATATTCCCCAAATGCCGTAAACCACACTGGGAACGGCAGCCAACATTTCGACGAGAAAACCAACTATTCGGCCTAGCCGCCCCGACGCAACTTCAGTAAGAAAAAGTGCGACTCCAATACTCAAGGGTGCGGCAATGGATATTCCAATCAACGACGATACAACGGTTCCAAAAACTGCTGGGAGCGCTCCAAAATTCTGTTGAACGGGATCCCAGTCGGTTCCGGTTAAAAATGAAAAGCCAAAATGCTGAATTGTCTCGCGGGCATTCCAAAATAGAAACGCCGCAATTGCCAAGAGTAGCAAAACCAGCATCACTCCGGGAACCCACACAAGCCACGAAAAGAAGCGATCAGGCCCGTGCCTATCCCGCGCAGAGCTTTTGCGTTTTAACTTAGAAGGTACTCGAATCGAAACGGTTTCAGTTTGCCCCATAGCGTTTTTTTAAAAAAATCACTGGAGACGTATCTTTGCAACCTCGGCTTGGACTTTCTTAGCAAGTGAACTAGGAAGCGGAGCGTAATGCAACGCCGAAGCGAACATTTGTCCATCGCCGATGGCCCACTTTAAAAACGACAATAGATTTTGGGACTTTTCACCCGCCACCTGAGTCTTTCGAACCAACAAATAGGTAAAGCCGCTAATCGGATACGACTCTTTTCCATCTGCGTTCGTAATTGAAACCCGGAAATCCGACGGCATGTTTTTTAATGCACCAGCCGCCGCGGCGGTGACCGCTTTTTCCGAGGGCTCTACGAAAGCTCCCGCTTTATTTTTAATGCTCGCATAAGGAAGGCCGTTATTTTTCGCGTAAATTAATTCAACATACCCAATGGCGCCCTCGGTCAACTTTACACGCCCGGTAACACCTTCGTTGCCTTTTTCTTTTAGTCCAACAGGCCATTTTACGGCGGTGGCGCTGCCCACTCTGGTTTTCCATTCAGCACTTATCTTCGATAGATAATCTGTAAAAATCCCAGTCGTACCGCTACCGTCGGCTCGGGCGACCACGAGAACTTCAGTATCTGGTAAAACAACACCTGGGTTTTCCTTGGCAATGCGTTCGTCATTCCATTTTTTTATTTTGCCCAGGTAAATGTCTGCAACGATATCTGAGCTAAAACGCAATGGTTTGCCCGCAAGAGCTGGTAAATTGTAAGTCAGTACGACTGCGCCCAAAACGGTGGGAATGTGCAAGACCGGTTCATTTGCGACTTTTAGTTGTTCATCGGTCATCGGAAGATCGGTGGCTCCAAAATCGACAGTTTTTTCTATAAATTGTTTAATACCAGCACCACTGCCGATGGATTGATAATTGATTCGCACATCGCTTCGAACCTTTTGGAATTCACTACTCCAGCGCATATAAAGTGGACTAGGAAATGTAGCGCCGGCGCCGTTGATTAGAGCTGCGCCATTGGCGCTGCCAACTGCAGAAAAAAAAGCGACCGAAAAAATACACAATTTTAGAAGTTTCATTTTGGAATGCCTCCGCCACCTTTGTAGCAAAGGGTCCAAACTATTCGTTGTTAAGATTCGGTTAGGACTTGGCTATTCCGCCAAGCTTCCGAGACAGCGCAATGTAGGTCTGGGCTTCGAGCCTCGCGGAATCCCTTAGGGTAGGAAGGGCTTTTTCAAGTTCTTGTACGCTGCCCGTGTAGTCTTTCAGCAGAGCCCGCAATTTCCCCAATAACAAATGGGGCGCCGTTGCGCTGGGATCCACTCTTAGTGAGTTTTTGCAGGCCTCGACCGAGCGTTCAATATACATTCGGACCATCTCGACCAAGCGATCAGGATTTAAAGGGGAAATCTCATGAGCTTTTCTGAGGAACTCTTCTGCTTTTACCAAGTCGTGTTTGGCCAAATAGACCCGTCCAAGTGCGGCTACAGCCGGAACATAGTTGGCCTTTAGTTCGACTGATTTTTTGAGAAAGGTCTCTGCCATGCTGGCATCGCCTTTTTCGATGTAATACATTCCCGCCTTATAAAATGGGACCGGATTAGTGGGAGCCAACTTCATGGCCTCAACAAAGTTCACTTCAGCGTCGCGGTAGCGGCGATCTCGTGCCGCTAGCCGGGCCTCTTCTATTAAGGTTAACCAAGGCTCCTTGGGCATTACCCGCCACGCGGTAAAACGATCGATCTGCGCTTTGAGATCCTGGGCGGAAAAGGGCTTTACGATAATAGCGTGGGCTTCAATCTCGGTGGCCAGGGCGATGAGAGCATCGGATCGATCCTCCAATGCCAAAATGACGTATAAGTCGTTTAAGCCATTATCTCCGCCGAGTTCCTTAATGAGGCGATAGGCGCTACCGTCTCCCAGATCGACTTCGGTTAAAATGACTTGAATGGTGTTTTCCTGAAATACCCGAAGCGCCGAACTCATGTTCGGAGCATAGTAGGTCTTAAAGTCGCCCAAAGTACGCAGGTATTGATCCATCACGTCTTTCAACAAGATCTTTGTACCGACGTTTAGTATTGAAACCCGCCCAAGGTCGCCGCGTTCGCTGTCCATTGATTGAATTGTGCCAGACCTCAAAAATTTTGCACCCCCTATAGGTTTTTTGTCGCACCTCGTCTATAGAAGAAAAAACATTCCGTTTATCTCGTGTATAGGAAGGGGCCCCAACAAATGAGTCAGAAAGAATTTAAGCCATTCGTTAGTGATTCCGCAAAGATGCCAGAGTTAACCGCGGTGCCCGTCCTCATGGGCGTTATCCTGGGCATAATTTTCGGAGCCTCGTCGCTCTATTTAGCTCTCAAGGTAGGCATGACCGTCAGCGCCTCGATTCCTGTGGCCGTGCTTTCGATTACTTTATTTCGGGCCTTCTCAAAAATTTTCGGTGTTCGCCAAGCTACTATTCTTGAAAACAACGTAGTGCAAACAACTGGGTCTGCTGGCGAGTCGATCGCATTTGGCGTTGCCGTCACCATGCCCGCGCTCTTGATTCTTGGTTACGACATGAGCCTCGACAAAATCATGCTCGTCGCCGTCCTAGGCGGTTTGTTGGGCGTTCTCATGATGATTCCTCTTCGCAATGCACTCATAGTTAAAGAACACGGAAATCTAATTTATCCGGAAGGCACTGCATGTGCGGAAATTTTAATTGCCGGCGAGCGCGGTGGCACGAGCGCCAAAACCG
>DGKJ01000080.1 GCA_002387735.1 Bacteriovoracaceae bacterium UBA4573
ATGTTGAAGAGTTCGTTGTGCGCCTTACTTTTCCAAAGATAACGAAATGACGCATCTTCTGTATGGTTTTGATGGTGATAAATTGGGCCGACAGATTCAACGTTGTGTTGTGCGAAAAGTCCGTAAACTGGAATATAAGTTGTCACACGTAAATCGTTACCCCAAGAGCCAGGTAAAACGTTGGGATGAGTTCCCGCGTAGAAACGGGTTCCCGTTTTGCTTTGAGCGAAACGTAATAAATCCTGACTTGCTAAATTGTCTGTCCAAGATTTTTTACTTTCTGAAAGCCAGTGAGCGTTGGTTTTATAAAAATACCTGTGGCGTTCAACCAGCGGCCCTGCAAAAACAAGGCTCACGAGAGTAGCCGCGATTCCGGCGGTCCAGTATTGTGGTTGAGGCGGATTAATTTTTTCTGTGAAAACTTTGTTTAATGCGGAAAGAAAAGAAACAAACGCTATTCCCGTGCATGCAGCGAGTGTAATTTGAAACATTAAAAATGCTCGGTGCCAATGCATGTTGGTTGCGAACGGTAAACTTGTAAGGAAGGTACCCCAGGTCGCGGGTCCGAAACTGATAAGAAACCAAATCAGCATTTGTGCCGAAATAAATCGATACGGAAAAGTTTCAGAGCGCGATTTTTTTTGGAACCATGGAATAAAACACAAAACAAATCCCATGAGGCCAAGGCCTGTTAAAACGGGGATACGTCCATGATCGGCTAGCCCCCCGCTGTACAGGGCTCCAAACATAGATTTGGCTCCGAAACCTACGAATTTGTCATACGGCTCGAACGCACTTTTGTGCTGCCAAACCAAGTCTAGCGCGAGCGGTAGCGACCAAAATGCGGAAAAAATAAAAGTGAGGGCAATATAAAGACCTGCTCGTCCTAGGACGCGACCCCTATTCGACTGGCGAGAAACAAGGGTAAAAATGAAGTCGATTAAAAGCCAAATAGCGGCGAAGTAAGCTACCAAAATGTGGGAAAATAATGTCAGCGCAAAAAATATACTCGAGCGAACTAAACCCGTGCCACCGTTTAGTGCGCGGTGACCGTATCCCAAGGCCAACGGTAGAAAAACCAGGGCATAAAGTTGGGTATATGTACCATACCCCGAGTAAGTGAAGTTGGTGAGTCCAACTCCGTATCCGCCTTTTTCGTGAAACAAAGATAATGCTATGGCTGCAAAAATGGACTCGTTTCGTTTAAGTCCAAAAAGGCGAAAGCCTTTCGCTATAGTCCAGGGCAGGACAATAACCATTAGCGTGGCGCAGAGATTGAACGTGGTTTCAATAGGAAGCCAAAAGAAGATAGTTTTATGGCATGACCATACCAAAAAATGCATGAGGAACTGGTAAGATCGCAACAAGGCGTGGCCGAGATTGATATTGGCCATCCAGAAATCTAAAATGTTGCCGCCGTTTCGCCAAACCTCATCCATCTGCCGAATGACTGCGATGTGGCTAATCGCATCGTTGTAGTAAATCGAAGCGTGTTGAATTTCCGGCAAAAACCAAAAAAACAACAACATCGAATGGGCGACTAAAAGTAGGTCAATTTTTAAATAAGGTGCGAGTCGGTCACGCGCGCTGAGTGGATTTTCTTGAGGGCTCATTTTGAAAAAGTTCACCTTTTATTTGAAGCACTCGCAACTGAAACACCGTCCCGAGCACCTTGAACAGCGTTTTTACATTGAGCTTTGTTTCCCCTAATTTACGATCTAGGAACGAAATTGGAACTTCTTTGATAATAAAGCCCTTTTGTCGGGATCGAAAGAACACTTCTTGAACTATCGAGGGGCCAGTCGAAATAAAACGATCGAGTTCAATAGCTTCGAGCACATGGCGCTTGTAGGCGCGGAATCCGCTGGAGGCGTCTTTTAGTGGTAAATCTAGTAGGACACGAATATAAATTCCCGCCATTTTTGTAATGATCTGCCGGCTTGCGCCACGGTCCTCGTCGCTACCGCCGTTTACAAAACGGCTGCCAGAGGCGACATCGGCCCCCGCCTGAAGCGCCGCCAAAAGATCGGGAACGAATTTCGGGTGGTGCGAAAAATCTGCGTCCATTTCGACTACGCGGTCGGCTCCCGCCTTTAGAGCCCACTTAAACCCTTCGATGCCAGCCAAACCCCTACCCCGATTTGTGGTGCGATGCAGCAGATGCACGTGTGGGTTCGATTGAGCCATTTTTTCAACGATCTGCCACGTACCGTCGGGGGAATGGTCGTCGACGACTAAAACATGGATTTCATGGTCAGGCACCTGAAGGGCCAACAAGGCCTCAGTCAACGGTTGAACATTAAGAGCTTCATTATAAGTGGGCACGACAACAACTGTTTTCATTTTCTTCTGACTATTATAGTGTCCGTCTCAATTGTAAATGGACAAGTATCGATTCGACTGCATTCATTTTCGTGGTTATAAGCCATGCGCCAAAAAAAAGGTCTGTTGGGACTGTGGCGAGTATTCCAAAATTCAAAAAAAAATTCTTATCATTAAGTTAGGGGCTCTGGGCGACGTCATGCGAACGACGCCGGTTCTGTACGCCATTGAACGGCAAAATCCTGGTTCCCACGTTACCTGGGTCACTAAAAAAAATGCGAAGGACATGCTCGAACGCACACCGCGAATTCACCGCTTGGTGTACGTGGATGATCCCGATAACGGAGCTCTTCTGCGATTAATGGTTGAAAAGTTCGATGAAGTGCATTGTTACGATAAAGAAGATGCCGCTATAGGATTAGCGGCTTTGGTAAAGGCTGAGCGGCGGTATGGTTTCGAAATGAACGAGTGGGGCCATATGGCACCCATTAATAAGGCGTCGCAGTATTCCTTTGATCTTGGTCTTTCAGATGAAATGAAGTTCGTGACGAACACCAAGACCTACCAGGAACTGACCTACGAAAGTTCTGAATTCCCGATTCCCTCAAAAATGGACCACTATGACTTGCAGTTGGCTGAGGCCGATCGCTCTATGGCCAACACGCTGTTAAACAGGCATGGTTTCATAGGGAAAAAAAACGGGGGAGCGCGGCCTCTTATTGGCCTGAACACCGGGAGTGGTCGAGTTTTCCAAACGAAGCAATGGTTGGAAGAATATTTTTTAGAACTGGCCCAGAGGCTTCATCGAGAACAGAATGCCCAGGTGCTTTTATTGGGCGGTAAAGATGAAGACGCGCGTAATGCGCGACTTGCGACCAAACTACCAGGAATTGCTGTTTATCCCGGATGCGATTTCTCTATTCGTGAATTTGCTGCAATTCTTGAGGCCTGCGATGTCTGCGTGACTGGAGACACTTTGGCTATGCATTTGGCGGTGGCGCTGAAAACCAAATGCGTGGTGCTATTTGGTAGTACTTGCGAACAAGAAGTCGATCTTTATGGTTTTGGGGAGAAAATAGTATCCAAACCCCCGTGCGCTCCTTGTTACAAAAACGTTTGTGATAAACCAGACGTTATGCGTTGTATGAAAGACATTACCCCAGCGCGCGTGTTCGATTCTATTAGTCGATTAATTTAGCCCGCTCAGCCGTTTTTTGGCTTCTGGGTGATCTGGCGCGGCATTGAGGGTCGATAAGTAGTATTTTTTTGCTTCTTTTTTGTTACCCAAACGTTCGTTGGCGTAACCGGCGCCGTAGAGCGCGTTCGTCGACCGAGGCTCGCTCTTTAATGCCCGTTCAAAATACTGAAGCGCCAATTTGAAGCCGCCTTTATTCAAAGCCATCTGGCCTAGGTTGAGATTGGAATCCGAATGTGTGGGATCAAGGGCCAATGCTTTATGGTAGAATTGTTCGGCCGCGGATGGATTTTTTTTGGCTTGTAACACTACGCCAGAATTGAAGTAGCTCTGCACCAGAGTGGCCTGGGATTCGCGAATTGCCTGTTCGAATTGTTTAAGAG
>DGKJ01000121.1 GCA_002387735.1 Bacteriovoracaceae bacterium UBA4573
TGGTGCGGTTTCCGGGTGCATAAAACGCCACTGACTTTCCCCCTCGCTATTTTTTCCGACGTTTAACCACTTACCTTTGGACGGGTCAGGCCCCTTCATGCGCATGGTCCACTTACCACCCGCTTTTTTGGGTTTGTTACCTCGAAACACCCATGCGTCGTTTTCGTTTTCCTGAGCCGCCGCCTTTTTTATACCGGTATCTTTGTTTTCCGCATTAGCGGTTTCGACCTCGCCCGGTTTTTTCGCCTTCAACTTTACTTCGTCTTTTCGATTAGCATCGGCCCGAATCTTTTTTCGTTGGCCGTGTAGGGCTTTAATGTGCAGCCCCATTTTGAACATAAGTGATTTCTTTGCGATTGGTTCTAAAATGTATTCGTGGCAGCCAAATGACTCAAAAGTTTTAATAATCGCAGGGTTCTTGATTTTCGAGAAGACTAGAAACTTAATTCGATTTTGTTTGACGTCATCTTTTATCAATTTCAACAAATTGATGTATTTCATGATGTCATTATTTTCGCTCACCGATGCGATCATTAGGCAGGGGGTCACCTGCCTGGCAATCGTCGCGGCGTTGGCGGGTAGGAGTTCCTGGGTTCGCACCCGTTCGTCGGTAGCCAGCTCGCTTCGAAGATCTTGAACAGTCTGGTTGCACTCTTTAAGAAGCAGCATGGGGACTTTTTCGGAAATTTCTTGGCCATCGTACTGAAGCATTTGGGCAAGGGATGGCCGCCCCGGCGGCGCCCCTGAGCCCGGCGCTGGACCACTGGGTAATTTATTCCCCTCGGGCGCGGCGGTAGGCCCTTGAGGGCTCGGCGGCCCCCCTCCACTACTTTTTGAAGAATTTCCGTTACTTTCCGCGCTCAAAGAATCATCATCCTCCCCTTCTGTTCTTTCGGAATTTTCCGATATATAGATGAGTCGTTTTCCCTAAAGTCTTTAAAGACGAGGAGGTCCGATGGCGGGCAAAAAGCAAACTGCGCCCACTGCGGCGCACTTGATGGACCGGATTGTGCGCCGAGCGCTGTATTATTCAACTCAAATGATTCATCTGGCCAACAACCGGGACGACGTCCAAAAAGGCGATCCCAAAGTCGGCGGACATCCAGCTGCCTGCGCCAGCTCAACCCACATATTGGGAGCCATTCATCTTTCAGCCCGTGAGCCACAGGATTTCATCGCGGTAAAACCCCATGCAAGTCCTATGGACCATTCCTATTCCTATTTGCTTTCCCTTTTTTATCACAACCGCGACCACGCCAAGGCAGAGCAACGTTTTAGCGACGACGAAGCTCGCGCGGTCATGCGCAATCTAAGAAAGTTCATGAATCCAGCTGATCCCAATCACGAACCAGCGTTTCAATCTTATCACGCAGTGTGGGACGCGGATTCGTTCCACTATTTTCCATCGGGTTCAGTGGGCATTCCACCTGTAACGGCGGCCTACACTTCACTTGCTTATCGATTTGCCGAACGCCACGGTTTCGATGTTCCCAAAAATTCTCATTTTTGGTCGATCATCGGGGACTCCGAGTTTCGCGAGGGAAGCCTTGCAGAGTGCATGCCTGATGTAGCCGAACGCGAATTGAATAACGTCACTTGGATCGTCGATTATAACCGTCAGAACCTCGACGGTACTCGAATTTTCAATGAGGCGGGATTCGCAGGCACAGATGCCGACCGTATTGAGCGCATGGCTGCGGCCAACGGCTGGCGAGTTGTCCAAGCGCGCCACGGAAAAAAGCGTTTGGAGTTTTTTAAAAAATATGGCGACGAAGTTAAAAAGGCACTCGAAGGTCTCACTGATTTTGAATTACAGGCGCTTTTAATTAAAAAAGACGGCAAGGCCTTTGGAAAACGTCTTGGTGAATTGGTACCAAAAGCAAAGAGCAAGCTTCAAGGTGCAAGTTCCGCGGAACTTCTCGAAGTACTCGAAGATTTAGGTGGACACGACTTCGCGCTACTTAGCGAAATTTTCGCCGAGTGCCGCCGTTCCAAAAAACCAACGCTCGTGGTTGCTCACACGATCAAAGGTTGGGGTCTTCGTTGCCAGGCGGCAACTGGAAACCATAGCATGCTCCCAGACGACGACGAAGTTGTTGAATTAGCGCAAAAACAGGGAATCAATCCTGAAAAAGGCGACGACCTTTTTATGCGATTCCCTAACAACAGCGATGAGTCAAAGTTTCTAGACGAGCGCGGCCGTTATTTACGCTCGGGCATCGAAGCCCAACGCGCTCTTCGCGATCAAAACGCAGAGAAAATAAAAATTGAAATCGAAAAAGAAGGCGGTTTTCCAACTTCCTTTGGCATCAATCTCAAGCTCGCGCCCTGGGCTAATACCCAGTGGATGTGGGGTCAACTGGCTGCTAAACTTATTCGAATTGCCAACCTCGGAAAAGCTGGCGAACTCAGCGCGGACGAAAAGCCTTGGAATTTAGCTGGGCGCTATCTCGTCACTCTCGCCCCAGACGTGGGCACTAGTACCAACTTAAATCCGAGCATGGACGGCAAGGTATTCGGGCCCGACGTGGTCGATTTTGAAGCGCTTTACGACGTAAAAGATAAACGCCGACCTAATCTTGTACCACTTGAAAAAGAAGCCAATCGGCACCTGCGCTTTGAAATCGAAGAAGGCAATGCCATGACCTGCGCCGGTGCATTTGGCAAAATGACTGACCACGTGGGCTTACCTATTCTTCCCATGATGACGATCTACGACTTTTTCATAAAGCGCGCGCTCGACCAGTATTTTTACAATCTCTATTGGCGCAGTGGCTTTATCTTAGTGGGCACGCCGTCTGGCGTAACACTCTCTCCAGAAGGTGCTCAACACAGCTGGAAGTCTGACATTCAAATTCCAAACGGAGTAACCTGGGAACCCGCATTCGCCATCGAAATGGACTGGATCTTGGCCGACGCGGTACGACGTCACTTCACGCACGACAACGTCGATCGCGAGGGAGTGCTGATCCGGGCGGTTACGCGTTCAATCGAGCAAAAGGTTTTTATCGAAAGCCTAAGAGAGCAGGTTCGATTCACCGGCATGGACGACGCTGCGATACTCGAAGCGACCCGACTAGATGTTTTGGCCGGTGGTTATTGGCTGAGTCACTTTGAAGGCTTCGATGGTTATGCCCCAGGGGACAACGTCGTTCACATTGCAGTCATGGGTGCATTGGTTCCCGAGGCTGTCGCCGCATCTAAGGCTCTGCGCGAGCAGGGGTATTTTGCGAACATTCTGGTCGTCACCTCACCTGACCTTCTTGCTGGAAACCTTGCCCAGCAAAACGGTTACGACCATTTAAGAAACAAACTTGGAATTAATGGCAATCTGCACATCAACCGCTCAAAAACGGTACCCGTAGGAAGCCTGGCAGTTAATGGTAACGGACACAACATTGCATTAGAGTCGCGGGCTGATTTACTCTCTCTACGTGGGTCTCGAGTCCCTATAGTGGCAGTGCTCGATGGTGAACCTGGGCTGCTCGACAACTTGGGAAGCGTCATTGGCGTTCCGCAAGAAACTCTGGCCGTCCGAAAACACAGCAAGTCGGGGCGACCAGTCGATGTTTACAAATACCATCACTTGGATCCAGAATCGATTGCTGAGGCGGCCATCGGATTGCTTGAACGCGCGGCGAGCGAAGAAATTATTGTTTCTTCCCAAGTCATCGCAGTGGCGAACGAAACTGAGACCACCTCTGCTTCGTCTTACGGAACTGTTTCGTACGACGACGGGGATTCTGAAACTAGACATTAATAGCTAGAAAGACCTTTCAATGACTCTGCCTCTTGGTCCTCTTGCGGCGTTCATGGCGTCGGTGACTTGGGCGATCGGCGTTTCTACTTATACTCGCCTAAGTGCAAAGTACCCTGCCTACCAAGTACATCTCGCACGCATCATGATAGCTCTGCCGTTGTTCACGATTGCGGTCGTTATAAACGGTGGTTTTAGTGAATTTCTCAAAATTACCGACCACAATTTGGTGTGGGGCTTCGTCAGTGCGTTGGCGAGTTTTGCACTCGGCGACGTACTTTTTCTTTGGTCGACTGTGGCCCTCGGCGCTCCTGCTGCACTTGCAATCGCCTCGACTTATCCTTTTTGGTCAGCGCTTGCAGGCGTGTTTTTAAAAGGCGAGGCTCTTACCGGCATGAAAGCTTTCGGGCTGTTACTGGTGGTCGGAGGTACCGTCACCGTTATTCTGTCGGGATACCGTCGATCAAACATTGACGTCAAACGAGAGCTTGAAAAACGCATCACTCCGGCGCGGGAAAAAAAATTACTCGAACAGTACTCAGTTGGGCTCACGTTCGCTTTTTTAACGTCCCTCGCTTGGGCCTTAAATACCTACTCCGGCATGCAAACTGCTCACGGAGTTTCGGCACCAGTCGCCAATTTCATACGCATGGGTATGTCGCTGTTTCTGTGCCCACTCGTAGGTTCACTCCTCACTAGGGCGCGACCTCGCGCTTTACCTTTCAAGGAATTCAAACGATACGGTTGGGTCTTCGCGTTCGAAGCTTTCGGAGGCTCAATGTGCTACATCTACGGTCTCATGCACGCGCCACTGGCCGTTGCATCGGCGCTCTCTAGCCTCGCTCCGGTACTTGCAGTCCCCATCGGCCTTTTGTTTGGACTCGAAAAATTTTCTTTTCAAAAAACTTTGGGAATCGCGATGGTCGTTGCAGGGATTTCTCTTTTGGTGTAACCGTGGCGCGGCCGATTTAACGTATGACTAAAATTGAAAACACGCTCGAAATCCTGATTCTGCAACATCCTCAAGAAAAATCTAAGGACTTGGCCACTGCGCCGGTCTTAGTTCAATCGCTTTCTCGATGCCAAATTCGAGTAGGTCTTTCTTGGGCAAATCTCGCCAAGGCAGTGGGGCGCCCGGTGGACCCCAAAAAATGGGGCGTACTCTTCGTCGGCTCTCAAGCTTCGTCTCAAAAAATCAAATCTATCCCGCAGGGGTTGCCACTCGAAGGCGTAATCGCACTCGACGGCAATTGGTCACAAGCTAAAGCCCTTTGGTGGCGCAATGCTTGGCTGCTAAAACTGCATCGGATTGTTTTGAATCCCAAGAAGCCTTCGCTCTACAACAAACTTCGCCGCGAACCGCGCAAAAACTGTATTTCAACTCTTGAATCTGTGGTTTCGGTTTTAGAAATGTTTGGATCAGAGTCCGACAAAAAAGCCGCTTCGTTGCTTCAACAAAAATTCGAGGAATTTGTCGCCGAAAAATTGCTCAAAGCGAAATCTCCACACGAGCCGCTTCCTTCACGTAGTTCTGAAGAAACTGAAAAAGCGTAATACCTTGTCCTTTGTCATCGTCCCACTCTTTGGTCGCTTCATTATAGTTAAAATGAAAAGCTATGCCCTTGGCTGCGACGGCTAACCAGATTTGCCGTACCGAAGGCTGGGGACTCAAAATACAGGCGCCTGCGTTGGCCACCTGAACCCGCAGTGTGCCCTGCGAGGTCTCTACTTCCACCACATCGGGATCCACATCATTAAAGGCTTGTTCTACGCGATCGAACGCTTGTTTCACCAAAACCCGATAATTTTTCTCATCTAGCATGAAAAACAAAGGACCACAGCTCGGGGTAACTCGTCAATAAAATATAACCCATTAATATTATTGAACTAATAATACCTGAATGTTTTGATAAATCTTATTGACTCATTGCGTTGTTTTCTCTATAGTGTGCCTCAAATTTCTGTTCATACTTTTAAGGAGAATCGACATGTCGATGAATGCAGTTCGTTTACTAGCCCTATTCAGTTTAGTGGTCGCAGTGGCGGCAGCTGGCTGCGGCGGCAATGCCTCAGTGATGCGCGGAAAGCCAGGTGGCGGCGATGGAAGCTCCGGCGGCGCTGTGCAGCCAA
>DGKJ01000093.1 GCA_002387735.1 Bacteriovoracaceae bacterium UBA4573
TTGGATATAGTGTGGGATACCCCCTTTGCTTTTCCGCCGCCGCTTCCGAAAGACGCCCCAGCCAGCGTTGCCGACCCGGTAAAGGAATTCGTGGCGGAGTCTTCGCTGGCGGGGAACTATACGGCTATGATTTTCGGTCAGAGTTCAAAGATAAATTTTAATAATCTTTTTATTAAAGAAGTGGATGCCGAAACAGAATCTGAAAATAGTAACACCGGTAATTCGGGCGCCTCAAATAATGCAAAAAGCTCTAACAAAACCACAAATAGCAATGGTGAAGAAAAAGAAGAAGTGAACTTTCGTCCGATGGTCGAGACCACGATTTCCACGCTTCTAAATCAAAAAATGAGTCAAGATCAGGAGTTTGCCGAGGTTTACCGAAATGTCACCGGTGCAGACGTAATCGATGCGATTGAAGGTTACTTGAAGCGTGAGTCTCGCGGTTCGGCATTGCCCGGTTACCGAGCACCCGAGACTCCGAAAGAGGCGCCATTTTACGACATTTCAGAACTTCATATGGTGCCTGGAATCAATGACGAAATTTATAATCTGCTCATTGATACCTTTACCGCCAGTGCTACGCCCGGAATCAATGTAAACATGGCCTCGCGCTCCACTCTATGGGGGCTTTTGCCTGAACTTACGGAAAATGAAATCGATGATCTTATGCGTAAACGCGACGACCCCGATGTCGGTAAACCTTGGAACGATGAAAAAGATTTTTGGAGTTCCGTTGGTACCACAGCGTCTGGTGCTTCGGCATTGAGGTCTATACAAGAGCGCTTTAAGAAGGCGGGACTTAAAATTATTACCAATGAGAGTAGTTTTCGAATTGGAATAGAGGCCACTGTAGGTCAGTCGACGCGTAGAATCGAAGCGCACGTACTTGTGGCTGGTGCTCCGAAGGCCAGTAAAACGGATGCTCCTGGTTCCGGTAGGCCGCAGACCCAACCAATGGGTGCGGGCATAAATCCGCCAACCGTCGATTCTACTACGAAAAAGGGTTCGGAAAACCTACAATTGGTTTATTGGCGGTCTATTTAGGAGGCTATGTGAAGATTCTCAGCATTGATCTCGGATCTAGTTCGATTAAAGCTGTCGAATTTGAATCAAGCTTCGGGCGTTTGGAGCTTGCCGACTACAAAATCGTGGAAGTAACTGAACCGGCCATAGAGGCGGCCTCCGTTCCTGCGGCCGAAGTGGTCGCATCAGCCGGCGAAGGAGCTGCTGAATCGGGCAGTGGATCTGAATCTAAAGACGCTGCAAATTCCGCCGAACCACCGAAACGCCAACTACTTACAGCGGGGCAGATAGCCGCTATTCGCCAAATTTTTCGCGAAAAAGACTATAAGTACGACAAACTTGTCGTAAACGTACCGAGAGCCTGGGCGACTTCTCGCGTTTTTCATTTTCCCACTAAAGATCGCAAAGTAATTCAAAGTTCTCTGGTCTTTGAACTCGAAGACGACATTCCTTTTGATTTAGAAAAGGTGACCCATGATTTTGCGATTCTAAATTACGACGGTCATCAGTCGACCATTTTTACTGCAGTAATTCAAAAAAACGATTTGCGGGATACGATTAGTGAATTGCAAATGATAGGACTGGACCCCGACGTTATTACTACTGAGCCTTGGGCGCTTAGTCAGCTTTTGCGTCGCACAATTCCTGTCGAATATCGCGACCGCCCCTTTTGCGTAGTGAATTTAGGCGCTAAACAAACCGGGATTCATATGTTTCTTGGCGAAGGTCCGGTACTTTCCCTTAGTTGTCCTGCTGCGGGTGATGACCTAACTCGTGCGATTGCTCAAAATTACGGACTTACATTTGATCAAGCAGAGAAGGCCAAGATCGAAGGCGGATTCGTACTTACGAAAATGCACTTGAGTGAACATGCCGCAACCATCACCAAGGAGCAGGAAAAATTCTCAGGAGTGATCACGGATGCGTTAGTTCCGATCGTGCGAGAAATTAAACAAGCACTCATTTCCTACAAAGCTCAAACCAAATTAGTACCGAAGGCGATTTTTCTTACCGGCGGAACTTCTCAATTGCCGAACCTACAATTGTACCTCGAAGAAATTTTGCAAATACCGGTTTTTCAAACGAAGTATATGTCGCAACTGGTGGGCGATACGCTTCGATTGGCGGAAAGCACCGAATCCCAAATAGCCGTCGCGACGGGGTTGGCGGTTTCTTCGATCAAAGCAGAGCGTTTCGCGACTATTAATTTTAGAAAAGATGAGTTTGTTAAAAATCGAGGTTGGGGTTCTCTTTCTCTTAAACATTACAAACGACCCTTGATGTTTGCGGCAGCCAGTTTGGGTTTCGTGTACGCCAATATCTTTGCTCAGTGGTTAATTCTGAACCGTCGAGAAGCTCAGCAGGAACAAACATTAGAAAGGAGCATTAAGGGAGTGGTAGGTGCAGTCAGTCCCAGCGTGCTTCGCACTTACATTGTAAGTCCATCAGTATTGAGAAACGATATTAAAAAAGAATTCGCCAAATATGAGCAGTCAAATGTGGTTTCGCCCTCTAAAAAGAGTCTCTCAGGTTTTGACTTGCTAAATATGGTGAGCAAAAAAATGCCACGTGACGTTGTAATAGACGTAACGCAGTTCGATTTCAAAGAAGAAAAGCTTTTAGTGAAAGGCTACCTCGCGCCGGAGTCCAGCGTGGATCGTCTACAAGGCGCTCTAGACGACACCGGTGTGCTTACCGGGGTGGCTGTCGTTAAACAAGAAATGGTTCCAAAATTGGGAAAAAGGTATTTCGAAATCACCGCTTCCGTGAAGGGAGAAAACAATGTCGAGACTCGATGACTTAAAAGCATCACTTAAGCAGATAATAGATCGACTGCGTGAGTCCGATGCCTACTCGCAAGCGCGAGCGCGTTATGATGAACTCGATTCTCAGAAAAAGCTTTATGTTAAACTCGGCGCTGCGGGAGCAGCTATGATGCTCGTCGTAAGTACGGTGTTGGGAGGCATGGTGCGAGTCGCGACGCTAAAGAGTGCGATCGATGAAAAGGAAGCGTTGATCGGATATCTCAATCAGTCTGGCGATACTTTGCGGCGATTTAAAGAAAAACAATCTGGGGCAGGTGCCGCAGATATGAACGCTGGTTTAAGTTCGTTTCTTCAGGGAGTCATTGAAGAGGCGGGGGTGAACGAAGAAAAAGTAAAAGTGGGTTCAGAGGTATCGGCCGACTTAGATAAGGCGATTCAAGAAACTAAAGTTGAGGTGACTCTTTCCCAAATAAATCTGAGGCAAGTCACAAAGACGCTCTACGACATTACCTCAAAGGGAAGCGTTCGCGGGACCGCTATTACTGCGTTGGACATTCAGGCTAAAGATGATTTTAGTGGCTGGCTTGATGCGACCTTTACCGTTTCGGTTTATAAGGCGAAGTAGTGGAGCAAATTTATGAATCAAAATAACGAACCACAGTACCAAGAAACGACTGGTTCTTTGGATCTTTCAAAGGCGGAACCGAAAAGCCGTTTTCGCACCCTTGGTTTCGTTGCATTTGGTAGTTTTGCTTTTTTTGTATTCCTCATTTTTAAGTTTCCGGAAGGTCGAATTCAGAACTATTTGATCGCCCACGCTCGAATTGTGATGCAGAACGAGGGTCTTTCATTTGCGGCCGAAAAAGTTTCTCTTAGTTTTATTTTTGGGCCAGCTGTAAAATTTTATAATATCGAAATAAGGGCAATTGACGACGACTCTCAGATACTGAAAATTCCATTCTTAAAAATTCGACCCAAAATTAGTTCACTCATTTTTAAAAATAAAAAATTAGGAATTAGTGCCGAGTTGCTGGGTGGTGAGTTGAGTGGGACCGTCGGTGCGGGCGCGAGTGGGTCTATGCTGATCGATCTCGATGTTGATCGAATAAATTTGGCGCTCTCTACTCTCGTTAAGAGGTACACCATTGTAGAGTTAAAGGGCGAGGTCGACGGTAAGGTCGAAATCGATTTCGACGGTGTTGATCCATCTAAAACTGAAGGAATAATTGCGCTTAAACTCAAGAATATACAAATTCCCGATCAAATTGCCTACGGATTTAATCTTCCGACGTTGAATATCAAACAATGTGTTATCGACATTCCGATCGGCCAGGGTAAGGCGGATTTTCGGTTGGTCGAATGCGGGAAAGACGTAAATAAAGACGACATTATCGGAAATTTATCTGGTCAAATTACGTTTGATCGAGTCATCAATAATTCCAAACTTAATCTTAGAACGGTGTTTCAATTATCCGATACCGTCGTAAAGGCATTTCCGCTCCTAGACGCATTGCTCGCAAGCGCTAAGTCCTCGGACGGAAAATATCTCTATCGCATTGGTGGGAGTATTTCGGGCATCGACCCTGTTCCCGGAGGTTAGCGAACCAATGTTTTCGAGATCGAAACTACGACCCATTCTTGTTGTCGGCGACTCTTGGCCTACGATCGAGGTAGATCGAGATTCTTCTTTATATTTACTAGATCAGGGGACACGAAACCACCGCGTAGCGGCTTGGTGGGCTGAACCCAAAGATCTCTTCGTGCGAGCTAATGAGTTATGGGTCAATGCCTTTCCTGTACTTTTCAAAGACAGCGCTGTTGTGCCGTTCCCTAAATTAGAAAAAAAACGAAAACTAATTCCCGTAAAAAAATTTTCCCATCTACTTTGGCGGTGTGATCCGCCCGTAACACTCGAAACCCATCGCATGTGGGCTTTGTTAGACTGTGATTCAGAAAGCAATGTAGTGAACGACCCGCGAGCCATGGCGGTGTGGAATGAGAAATTTGCTCTTCTCAAGTATTCGAAGTGGGCAATTCCGTCATGGATCATCAACGACGAAGCCGCTCTGCGACGGGAGCTAACAGGTCTTCGGGGAAAATCACTCTTGTTGAAACCAAGCGCCGCAGCTGCAAGTTATGGCGTAAAGCTTCTTAGTAAATCTTTGAAGTCGAACTTGGCAATCTATCGAAACACTGTGAAAAAATACGGGCCAGTGGTCGTACTTCAAGAGGTTGATCATCGGATTCATCAGCTAGGGGAGTTTCGTTTTTTCGCTATCGGCGGAAGAGTAGTAGATGCCGTTCAAAAATTCCCAGGTTCGAACGACCCTGTAATGAACTGGTACACAACGAAAATTAATCAACCGCGCTTGCAGATGGCCGATTCCAACACGGTGGAATTCCGAAAGGCCGAACGTCGAGCGCGGCAGGTCGCCAAAGATTTAATGCGAGACGGGATATTCTTGGCCAGTATCGATTTCATAGGCGAACGAATTTTGGAAATTAACGTTCCTAGCCCGGGCTTATTGCAATGG
>DGKJ01000091.1 GCA_002387735.1 Bacteriovoracaceae bacterium UBA4573
CCCATAATGTTGGCCAGTCGTCCGGAGAATTCAGTTAAATGGTCGAGCGCCAAACTGTCGGACAACTCGCCGGTGCCAATGCGTAATAGCGAAACCGGTGGGCGTTTGCAGATGTTACGTACCTGTTCGAAGATATCATCCTCATTTACGAAGAAAGTGGTGAGCGTCTGATTCAAATAAGTTTGCAAATAACAATAGGAACAGTCGAACGGACAGTTCGAGACCATGTTGATGATGTGGTAGTGGCAGCACAACATGTTGTTGGTTCCAGGGCACTGCTTAACTGAAGTGCCGGGCTGAGTGGTAAGGTGTAGCACTTTCTTACCAAGTGCGACCGCGGTATTGTAGGGCGCGGGTTGCGAGGTCGCGCGAAACGCCAGTTCTTGGCTTAGACGATCGGCTGAAATAATTTCGGGACTTTCAAAATTGTCCGGAAGCATTGAATAACGCCGCAAATTTTTCAAAATGCGCCGAGCGGCTGGAGTAGTGAGTATGTCTTCGGAAGACGCTGTAATGCGTTCAAATTTTGCAATCATGGCTTACTGATAAATCTCCAACAGCTGTCGCAGACGCTCAGTCGTGGTAGGGTCTGAAACCCATTGCTTAAATGCTTCAAAGTCGCCGATGGTTTTTGGGTTGTGCGAAATTTTAAGTTGATCGCTCTCGAAACTCGGGTCACCAAACACCGAAGTACGTGGTGGCACGCTCAGAGCTCGCAAACGCTCGATTCGTTCGCGCGAAAGGCGTGCAAGTTCGGGCTGTGCTGAATGAAAAATCGCAATTCTCAAGTCGTCTCCGGTTTTATAGGTGGACGAAAGAATTTTAATCGCAGTTTCTGCACTAGTTTTACGCGATAGAAATAACAGCGATTGCAACAGATCTTTCGCATTCGCCGCAGAAATAGACCAGGTTTGAAGAGCCTTTAGGGCAGCTTCACGAAGCTCAACAGAAATACTTTCGAATAGTTCGAATACACTGGGGTCCCATTTTTTTTCGTACAAGAACTCAAGTTCAAGACTCGTTAAGAAAGTATATTTCGCGCGATTGGCCAGGACTCCCAAATGAGCTTCCAATCCGGCGTTGGCAAGCGTCGCTGCAAGCAATGCTGGAATGCCTTTCGCTAAGTCGACCTGAAATTGCTCTTTGAGCGTTTTTAGCACTCGGACCCATTCGACTTCGAGCGGCTGAACCGCCTGGAATGCGGTTTTTACATAGGTCAGGTAGGCAGTGAGTTCGTCGTCTACCGGCTTAAAAAATAAAACCGGCACAGTAATCGAAGCGCCCTGGTTGGTGTCAGTAAGAGCGGCTCCGTTTCGAGTCCAGACAAAGGAACGTTGGTCACATTTTACGCCGAGTAAATAAAAATCCGGCGCACCGGTAGTTTGCTCGGAAGGCAGCACAGGCTTTCGCAGCCACATCCACTCGCGGTTCGGAAAATTAAGTTCGACGAGTGAATGGTACTGCAGTTGAAGCATGTTTATTACTTGGTTGTTTCCCCAGCGGGCGCACTAGGCGCAGCGCCAGCGGGAGCATTAGTAGCTGGGCTTGTAGTCGTCTCAATAGGGGCACTAGATTCTGAGCCGTCAAACACAGAGGTTTTTTTACCCGATTTAATAACGGTGAGTGTAATCGAAGTAGCCATGAACAGAGCTGCGGTTACCGCAGTAAACTTTGTAAAAAAGTTAGCTCCACCTGAACTTCCGAATACGGTTTGGCTACCGCCTGACATGGCGCCGAGCCCGCCTTCTTTCCCCGCTTGAATGAGAACAACGAATACTAAAACGATACAGGTGATGACGTGAAAAATGATGAGAAACGTACCCACGAAGTGTGCTCCATTGAAAATAAATGATGAGTGAGGATGTATCAGGCGAGCAGGATTTTTGCAAAACTTTCAGGTTTCAAGCTGGCCCCCCCTACCAAAACACCGTCAATATTTGGTTGTTTGAGTAGCGCTGCCGCGTTGTCTGGGGTCACACTGCCACCGTAGAGGACCGGCAAGGCTTCAGCAAAGGTGGCCCCAAGCTTTTCAGACAGCCAGTTGCGAATCCAGCGGTGGGCTTCTTCGGCCTGCTCAGTTGTCGCAGTTTTGCCCGTTCCAATTGCCCAGACAGGCTCATAGGCGACTGGAGCATGGCGACTAGAAAAGTCGTTTGCTTGGTCACTGGCCACGTGTTTGGCCAAGGCTTCGACGTAGCTGGTGAGTTGCTCGGCCCAGACAGTTTCCATGCGACCTGATTCACGCTCGCCCAATGTTTCGCCCATACAAAACAACACCCGCAGCCCGCTACTTAGTCCTTTAAGAAGGCGCTTGCCAGCAGTCTGGTTGGTCTCCCCGAACAGCTGGCGGCGCTCCGAATGGCCCACCAGCGCCCAGTTCAGGCCGAGATCTTTTAAGGCTTTGGCGGACAGTTCTGCAGTAAAGGCGCCGGTAGATTCCCAGTGGATGTTCTGAGCTCCAAGTTGTACCTGGCATTTACCCGCGACCCATTGGATCTCACTACCCAGGTTATAAGCTGGTGGAAAGATCACTCGTTCGCTGTCTAGTGAGCGAGTGGGATCATTCGACAAAAGTGTTTCCAGCTGCTGAAAGTAGAGCCCTGCCTCGGCCGGGCCGAGGTTCATTTTCCAGTTACCAGCCAATATGGGTTTTCGCGATTTCATTCGGGTACTAAACTGATGCGGGCATCGCTCTTTTTGCCGATTGTGTCGAGAATCGTGATGCCCGGCAATCCGTTTCCTTCTAGAAATTCCAGGGTAGCACCGCCGCCCGTCGATACGTGGGTCATTTGATCGGCCACACCAGCCAAGTTTAGAGCGGACACGGTATCTCCGCCACCGACCACTTTTAAACCTTTCACTTCGGCCATAGCTTGGGCCACCGCGAGGCTACCTTTTGCATAGCGTTCGTCTTCGAACATGCCAACCGGGCCGTTCCAAAATACGGTCTTCGCCCTACGAATTTCCTTAGTGAATAACTCGATAGTTTGAGGTCCGATATCGAACCCTGGGGGAACGCCTTCGGGATCATCTATTGGCAAAATCAATTTAACTTCGTGGCGTCGAGCTTTCTCGAGCAGTTGAGAAGCGTAGGCTATGTCCTGCGACTTTGGTTGTTTTGCGTTGGGCGGTAGTACGTGTTTCGGGTCCCCGGCCAAACGAAACGCATGGGCCATTGCGCCACCGACACAGAGAACGTCGACTTCAAAAAATAGATTTTCGATGGTTTTGATTTTATCGCTAACTTTAGAACCGCCGAGAACCGCCACGTAGGGGTGTTCTGGAGCATTGAGTAAGCGGTTTAAGAACTGGAGTTCCTTTTTAATAAGAAAGCCGCAGCCTTTGATGGGCATGATCTGCGGAACTCCGTAAATCGACGCGTGTTCGCGATGGGAGCTACCAAATGCGTCATTAATGTAAACTTCCGCGAGTGACGCGAGCTGCCGAGCAAAGGCAGGGTCATTTTTTTCTTCGCCTTCGTGAAACCGCAAGTTTTCGAGCAGGATTACTTGGGTAGACTTTAAGTGACGAACAATCATTTCGATTCCGTCGCCGACGCAATCGTCGGTGAGCAGAACATCGGTGCCTAGCAATTCACTTAAATGATCGGCTGCTGGTGCCAATGAAAAAGCGGAGTCAACCCCCTCTGGGCGACCAAGATGAGACATTAAGATCACTCGCGCACCGTTTTGAATCGCATACTGAATCGTAGGAAGCGCTTCACGAATTCGCGTGCCATCCGTGACTTTGCGAGGCTCATCTTTGTTAGAAGGGTCCGTAGCGTTCGAAAGTGGGACGTTAAAGTCGACGCGAATGAGTACGCGTTTGTCCTTTATTTCGATTTCATCAATGCATTTAATCATATTAAATTAGGTGTCCTGCCATGTATTCGGCTAATTCGACCATGCGGCACGAAAAGCCGCTTTCGTTGTCATACCAAGCGACGACTTTTACCAGGTTCCCACCCATGACTTGGGTGAGCTCGGCGTCGATCGTACTGGAGTGTTCGTTACCATTGTAATCACACGATACTAAGGGTGCGGTGCTGTAGGCTAAGATACCTTTGAGCGGCCCACGAGCGGCTTCGGCAAACTTGGCATTAATTTCGTCGCGAGTAGTCGCTTTACCGAGTTCTGCAGTGAGGTCGACGAGTGAAACGTTCGGAGTTGGAACTCGGACCGAAAACCCGTCGAGTTTACCCTTCAGGTGCGGCAATACAAGTCCAATGGCTTTGGCAGCCCCAGTCGTTGTCGGAATTTGCGACAAAGCTGCGGCTCGGGCGCGACGAAGGTCTTTGTGAGGCAGATCTAGAATGTTTTGGTCGTTAGTATAGGAATGAACCGTTGTCATTAGACCGCGTTGCACGCCAAACGCTTCATCTAACACTTTGACCACCGGAGCAAGGCAGTTGGTGGTACAAGACGCGTTCGAAACGATGTGATGGTTTTTTGAGTCATAGGATTTCTCATTAATTCCCACGCAAACAGTAAGGTCGGCGTCTTTGCTAGGAGCGGAAATCACAACTTTTTTGGCGCCAGCAGCAATGTGCGCCGAAGCCTGTGCTTTATCGGTAAAAATTCCAGTGCATTCAAGGGCTAGATCCACCCCAAGTGTTTTCCACGGAAGGTTTTTGGGATCGCGTTCTGCAGTGAGCTTAATTTCCTGAGTGCCGACTCGCAAATAGCCATCTCGTACTTCGATTTCGCTTGGAAAGCGACCGTGGACCGAATCGTAATGGAACAAATGAGCAAGTGTTTCGGGGGAGCTCAGATCGTTCACCGCTACTACACGAATGCGGCTACTTTTAAGAGCGGCTCTCAAAACTCGGCGACCGATTCGCCCAAACCCGTTGATGGCTACCTGAATTGGCATATTCGAAAGTCCTCCGATAATACGAAAAAATTCAAATAAAAGCGTGATTTCAACGAAATTTATAGATCAAATCGCGAGTCCTTCCAAGACTTATTACAGTTTGTTAGGCTGTTGCTGAGGGTCGCCGCAATGCTCGATGCTATGAACGCCGTGTGGACTGCATTTTGGGGGAGTTTACTTGAAACTTCGCCGTATTTGCTTTTGGGATTCCTGTTTGCGGGGATTTTGCATGTTCTGGTTCCTTCCAAAATTATTTTTTGGGCCTTAGGTGGCCGGGGAATCGGTGGCGCAATACGCGGTGCGCTGCTCGGCATGCCTCTGCCCCTTTGTTCCTGCAGTGTAATGCCAACAGCAATCGCGTTGCGGCGCAGGGGTGCTTCGGTTTCATCAACTACTTCTTTTACTATCGCTACTCCTGAAACCAGCATTGACGCGCTCGCTGTGACAGCTGCTTTGTTGCCCGGGGCCTATTTAGTGGTTCGGCCCTTGGGTGCGTTGGTGCTTTCGGTATTTGTTGGGGTCGTGAGTGAGTGGTTTTCACACAACGCTAAGACAGAGTTTCAAAATAGTGTTCGGGAATTTGCTGCAGGAATGGAGTCCGACGACTTAACCGATGTGTGCCGAGTTTGTGGACTGCAGGGGCGTCTTGCCGAAAGTCCGCATCGACACAACGTGGGGACCCAAATTAAAGCCGTATTTAGTTACGCCTACGGTACGTTCTTCAAGGACATCGCACCCTGGTTATTTGGTGGGCTCGTGGTGGCAGCGTTGATTCAGGCCTTTTTCCCTGCCGATTTATTTGCCAGCCATTGGTTACAAGAGAACCCTTGGGCGCAGGTGATTGGCGCAGTGTTGGTTGGCATACCGCTTTATTCTTGCGCGACGGCGACGACCCCGCTGGTCGCCGTCTTGCTCTTGAAAGGGCTCTCGCCTGGGGCAGCTATCGCGTTTCTCTTGAGTGCTCCTGCGACTAACATCGCCAACGTTCTTTTGTTAAAACGCGAATTCGGTGGTCGAATTGTGTTTGCTTACTATGCTGCTCTTTTCACTTTTTGTATCGCCTTCGGTATTGGATTTGATCAGATCTGGAATTGGGCTTCCCAAAACTGGGCGAATCCGCTTTGGCAAGAACCCATGTTGGCTCAGGTTTTTTCGCCGGAGCGCAACGCACATAGTTTCTCTTTGGTGGGCACCATCAGTAGCGTGCTTCTTTTGGCACTCTTCGCAAAGGTCTTGTTGTTGGCCACGCTTCGGAAAGATTCGACAGATCACCACCACGGGCCCTCGCAAGCTGAATCCGACTGCTGCGATCATTGACTATCGCTTGATTTTGCCGCGCTGAATCGATAGGCCTCCTATTCGAAGAGGGGGCTCTTTCATGAAAATTTTATCGCTGCTATTCGTAGCGTCGCTCGGCGCGACAATGGCTTCTGCCAGCCCTACGGGTGGGCTGTTTCCTTATCTTTACGACCAGCACGGCCGCAAAGTGATCGAAGATGAATCGAACTATTCGGATGTTTACTGGACCAAACTCAACACCAAAACCGGAAAACGCTATACCGGGGTAGGGGTACTAGAGTTTACCTTTCTCGATGATTCGTTGCCCGAGAATCTGGGCGATATTAACGCGCAGGGTTGTAGTGCGGCTTTTATTAAACCTTCCAAGAGCAAATCGTCGGCACCCGCTTATGTTCTAACGGCGGGACACTGTTACGTTTCATTGAGCGGGGCTGTGGCCGAGGCGGATCAAGTCATCGTAGACGAACCCGCCTTGGGACGAGTGCGGTTCATGCGCTTTTCGGATGCGAAAAGCTATATCGAAGTACGAACTAAACGGTGGGTTTACGCCACTCTTAAAGGCGTAGACATCGCGATTCTTGAACTAGATGCGACTTTCGGAGAACTTGAAAAACAAGGCGTCATTCCGCTAGAAATTTCAGAGTCCCAACCAACCAATGGCGAAAAACTGACGCTCGTCGGTCAACCGGAGTCGAGCGTTCCCGAGAATCACCGAGTATTGCATGAGTCGACCTGCTCATTTGCCGGACTGGTTTCAGACTATCGTACGGTGCAGTTAGGTAGCGTGAAGCGTTCGGTTTACGT
>DGKJ01000090.1 GCA_002387735.1 Bacteriovoracaceae bacterium UBA4573
ATACATTGCCCGACTATGATTACCCCACACTGCGAGTTTTTTAATGCTACCGACCGGGCGCTTAGCCTTCGTCGCCAATTGCGCAAGCGCGCGATTTTGATCGAGCCGCAACATGGCAGTAAAATTTTTCGTTTTCACACGACCAAACTTTTCTGCCGTTTTCATGGCGATGTAGGCGTTCGTGTTACAAGGGTTGCCGACCACCAAAACCTTCACATCGGGGTTCGCATTTTTACCGATCGCTTCGCCCTGAACGGTGAAAATTTTTGCGTTTTCGGTAAGTAGATCCTTTCGTTCCATTCCTTTTGAACGTGGGCGAGCGCCAACAAGCAAACACACATTAGCATCTTTGAACGCCACGTTTGGATCGTCAGTACCAACCATTCCCGCAAGCAGTGGGAACGCGCAGTCTTCAAGTTCCATCATCACGCCCTTAAGCGCGTTCTGCGCTGGCGTTAACTCTAGGAGCTGCAAAATAACAGGTTGGTCCTTGCCCAACATCTCTCCACTCGCAATACGAAATAAAAGTGCGTAGCCAATTTGACCGGCGGCGCCGGTTACTGCCACTCGAACAGGTGCTTTCATTTTGTCCTCCAGGAGCTGTTGCTACATATTCTTGATGATGCAATCACCGAACTCAGAACACTTTACTTCTTTAACGCCAGATAAGCCCTCCGCCGTCATTAAGCGAGCAAAGTCGTACGTAACCGTTCGATCCGCGATCGAGCGGTCCATGCCGCGAATAATTAAATCTGCTGCTTCGTTCCAACCTAGGTGGCGAAACATCATTTCGCCCGAAAGGATCACCGAACCAGGATTCACTTTATCTTGATTGGCGTACTTCGGTGCGGTGCCGTGAGTCGCTTCAAAAATTGCATGGCCGGTAATGTAGTTAATGTTGCCACCCGGAGCAATTCCGATACCACCAACTTGAGCTGCTAAAGCGTCTGAGAGGTAGTCGCCATTCAAGTTGAGAGTGGCGATTACATCGAATTCTTCAGGTCGCGTGAGCACTTGTTGAAGTGTGATGTCCGCGATCGAATCTTTCACGAGCACTTGGCCGACCGGTGGTTTACCTTCGCAGTCGTCCCAACCAATGGCCTTTCCTTTGAATTCACGTTTCGTGAGTTCGTAGCCCCAGTCGCGGAACGCGCCCTCGGTAAACTTCATGATGTTACCTTTGTGCACGAGCGTTAAGCTTTTCCGTTTTTGTGAAATCGCATATTCGAGCGCGGCGCGAATCAAACGTTCTGAACCCTCTTGCGAAACTGGCTTTATTCCAATGCCGCTGGTTTTCGGAAACCTGATTTTTTTTACGCCCATGTCTTTTTCTAAAAATTGAATAACTTTTTGGGCCTCTGGAGTACCAGACTGCCATTCGATGCCAGCATAGATGTCTTCGGTGTTTTCGCGAAAGATCACCATATCGACTTTTTCGGGCCGCTTCACGGGACTAGGCACGCCCTTGAAGTAACGAACAGGTCGTAAACAAACATAGAGATCGAGCATCTGACGAAGAGCTACATTGAGCGAACGAATGCCGCCGCCCACCGGAGTAGTGAGCGGGCCCTTAATGCCCACCAAATATTCTTTAAACGCAGTAATTGTGTCTTCAGGAAGCCAGTTGTCGAATTTGTTTTTCGATTTTTCACCGGCGTAGACTTCGAACCATTCAATTTTCTTTTTACCCTGGTAGGCCTTTTCGACCGCTGCATCGAGAACTCTTTGGGAGGCTCGCCAAATATCAGGGCCGGTGCCGTCGCCTTCGATGTACGGCAAAATCGGATTATCGGGCACCTCTAGCGTCATGTCCGCACGCATTTTAATTTTCTGACCATTTTTGGGTGGGGTTACTTGGGTATAGCCGCTCATGAAATGCACTCCGATCTAATAGGTATAGGCTCAATTATTGTAATTGTGTCTAATGAGGTAGCAAGAAATTTAACGGAGCGTCAATTGGGAAGCGCAACACCTTGCGAGTTGTTTGCCCCTAACGCGGCGTTTACATAAAATGCTATCTTCTACTAACCCTTTTTTTAGCTATAAGGGAGCCATGCAGGCTAGTTACTCGGCACGTTACGAAGACCGATTGTTTTGCATCGACCAACACCTCATTGGATCGATGCGCAATTTTGTTTACTTAATCACAAGTGACAAACAGTCCTTCATTGTGGATTCGCAGAAAGACCTGAGTGCGTGGGAAAAAACACGGGACGAGCTCGGATCCACCTTAAAAGGTGTTTTACTAACACACACCCACCACGATCATGTCGCTGGAGTTGACGAATTAGCCGAAAAATACGACGTCCCGTTTTACCTACACCGCGGGGATATTCGGGGACTAAATAAAAAGTCGCAGCTCGTTCAAAGTCGTACGAAATACCTAAACGAAGGTGACAAATTGCGCCTCGGAAAAATCGATATCGAGATTTTGCACACCCCAGGCCACAGCGCTGGTGAGTGCTGCTTTCTCATTCGCGGGGAAAAACATTGGCACCTATTCACCGGCGACACGGTGTTCGTGGGCAACGTCGGGCGAACCGACTTGGAAACGGGATCTACCCCCGTCATGCTGCAAACGCTTGCGCGGCTGCGTGCACTGCCGGCATCCACCGTCATTTACCCCGGCCACGATTACGGTGCGACCTGGACCACTACCATCGAACGCGAACTTCGCGAGTCTGCCGCGTTTACCGCCCAAACCGTTGCCGAATTCGATGCCCTGCCATAAGTTGTCAGAGCCATGATTTATAAATCGTTCGTAAAACCACTGCTTTTTCGGCTTGATCCCGAAGTTGCGCACAATCTGATGGTTAGGGTTTGCTCCATTCTCTGGCAGTTTCGCTTGGGCCGAGCTCTGAGCCGTTTTATTTTTTCCCGAAAGACTGCTTTTTCAACCCGGTCAACGAATCTGGCAGGACTAAAACTTAAAAACCCCATCGGGCTTGCTGCGGGTTTCGATAAAAGCGGCGAGTTGGCCATTGGCCTCGAAACGCTGGGTTTTGGTTTCATAGAAATCGGGACCGTTACGCCACGACCTCAAGCGGGTAATCCGAAACCGCGACTTTTTAGAGACCCCGTGAATTTGGCCCTCATAAATCGCATGGGGTTTAATAACGACGGTGCGATAGTCGTGGCGGAACGACTGCGCAGAAGTAAAAAGTTTATTTCGATTCCAGTTGGCGTGAACATTGGCAAAAACAAAGACACGCCCATTGAACGCGCGGTTGAAGATTATCGTGAATGTGCTCGCGCGTTCCGAGGCCTAGCCGATTATCTTACGGTCAATATTAGTTCCCCCAACACACCGGGCCTTCGCGATCTTCAAAACGTAGCCTTTTTGACTGAGTTGGCGACAAGCCTAAATGCCGAACAACTCGGCTGCCCCGTGTTTCTTAAGCTTGCCCCAGAGGTCACTGGCGAGGCACTGCGCTCCATTTGCCAATTCCTTGAAAAGAATAGCTTTTTTTCAGGCCTTATTCTCACAAACACCCTAGCCGGGGCTCAAGGAGGGGTGTCGGGAGCCCCCCTAAACCGCCGTTCTGAGAGTTGCTTAATAGAAGCCAAAGGCTACCTACCCGCAGGCTATCCCCTTGTTTCTGTTGGGGGAATTTACTCCCAGGAACAAATGAATCTTCGTTTAAAATCGGGGGCTTGCGCGGTTCAACTTTACACCTCAATGATCTTCGAAGGCCCCGGCTTGGTATCCAGGCTAGTACGGACCCTTAACAATTCCTAAGCCAGCCTAACAATCGGCATAAATAGCCGATTTCAAAGCACTTTATTTTTAATTCAATTCTTTGTAACCCCCGGGGATGCAGTAAAATAGAACCAAGGTTAATGGCCCATTTTGAGGGTGGGATTCTGAATGAAGACACGCTTTACGAAACGCTCTGCGCTTACTCTGCTTCTAATTGGTGCGGGCGTTTCATTATTAGCAGGTTGCCAACCAAAGCTACTGCGCACGCTTCCGGCAGCCACCGCGGACTCTAGTTCCAGTGGTGGCGGT
>DGKJ01000059.1 GCA_002387735.1 Bacteriovoracaceae bacterium UBA4573
CTGTTAGCTCTACTGCGCTGCGAGGGTTTCAGGCCGTAGCATTAGACGTTGATCGTGACGGGGATCTCGACATTGTGTTTCCAAGTCAAACCACCAACGAATTAAACGTGCGACTCAACAACGGGTCGGGCGTTTTCGGCGCGGTGACCGGTTATGCCTTGAATGATTCCCCGGTTTCTGTTGCTACCGGTGACATCGACTCAGACGGATACACGGACTTGTTGTTCGGGCAATACACCCAGTATGAACTGACCGACGTAAGCGCCGGTTTATCTTTCGTGAATGCAAACGATAGCGCTCCGATAACAGGATGTTACGGCGTCACCATGTATGACCTCGATCGAACAGGCACCGGAGACGTGATTGCCACCCATTACACTGCTAATCAAGTTGAGATAGCTACGGGCATTGGCGGCGGCGCTTTGAACGTATCGGTCTATATCGCGGTAGGTACGGGCCCCGTGGGAGTCTCGGCGGGAGATTTTGATCGCGACGGATACGGGGATCTCGTCGTGGCCAATTCAGGTAGCGACAATGTGAGCGTCATTCTAAGTGACGGAGTCGGTGGTTACGATGCGGCAGTTAATTACGCGGTGGGAACAACGCCAATTGCAGTTGCGCTCGGGGATTTTAATCGAGACGGAAGTTTAGACTTAGTGACAGCAAACGCAAGTTCAAACAACGTGAGTGTTCGACTGGGAGCGGCCAACGGTACCTTTGGCGCAGTTGCAAGTTATACGGTCGGCACCAATCCCGTTTCTGTGGTGGTTTTTGATTCAAATAGTGACGGTATCCCGGACCTCGGTGTGAGCAATCGGGGATCGGACAATGTGAGCGTCTTGTTAGGCGTAGGCGATGGTACCTTTGGAGCTGCGACCAACACGGCCGTGGGCGATGAGCCGGTGGGTTTGGTGGCGGGCGATTTTGACCGAAATGGTGAAGTGGATCTCGTGGTGACTCACGCCGCTTCGACCAACGTCCAGTTAATTAGTTCTGCTGCCTCGGGCGCGGCTGGCACCTTGGCCAATGGTGTGGCGGTGCTGCTCCAAGTCGGTTCGAACCCCCAGTACCCTGCGACGGCCGACTTCGACAAAGATGGCGATATGGATTTAGTCGCCGTGGGTTCCACTACCGATCGTGTGTATGTTGTTAGCAACGACGGAGTGGGCGGTTTCTCTGCAGCAGCGGGTTCGCCTTATGCGGAAACCGGCGGTGGCGCTCCAATGGGGGTTGCGACGGCCGATTTTAATCGTGACGGCTGGGAAGACTTTGTGATCACCAATCGGGGACTCGATGAAGTGGTGGTTTACCTCAACGACGGCGACGGCACGTTTACTAGACAGGCCACAGTGGCGTGTCCGAACTACGGATCTCCGCAAGGTGTCGTGGCAGTAGATTTGAATAAAGACGGGTTTCCCGATGTCGCTACGGTGAACGACAATTTCGGTGGTGCGTCGGGCATTGAGGTTTTTCTTAATAATGGGGCGGGGGTCTTAAACGCTCCGACTGGTTATGCTTCGACGGTTGCAGCTAGTAATCCGAGAAGCATATTTGCTGAAGATCTGGACAAAGACGGTGATTTGGATTTGGTCGTAGCGTTGCGCGACAATGGGGAAGTTGGAAGATTCTTGAACAACGGAACTGGTGGATTTGGTGCTATTGCCCGCACGACCATTGGTGACCATGGCGCGGGAACTGAATACCCCGTTAGTATCCGAGCGGGGGATTTCAATCGAGACGGAAACATTGACGTTGCTGCGACGCTTGAGACTGATTTCGTAGGATTATTGTGGGGCGACGGGGCCGGGGCTTTTCCGACCCAAAATGGCTACGATATTGGTGGCGCTGGATTGATTTCACACGACGGGGCAGTGGCCGATTTTAACTTCGACGGTTTTCTCGATGTGTTTGTATTCGTAAATAATCCGGGTATTGGCACCGAGCTATTTTATGGCGACGGGACGACCGGGGCCACCGGCATGACTTCGGTTGGAACCAATACAGGGTGCGATGCCGGGCGCCACATGGTGACTGCGGATTTCGACCGAGATGGTGCACCGGACGTAGCGGGAACCTGCGATACGACTGGGGAAATCTATATTTACCTTAGTAACTAATAGCCGAAATCTGATTTGTGCTTTTTTAATTGAAGAGCGAAAGAACCGAGTAGGTCATTACAGTCGTCGCTAGGTTTTTCGGCCTCAAAATCGCCGATCTTCAGCACAGCAAGGTGAAGTTTTTCATGAGAACGACTACCGCCAAGCATTTTGCGTAGTTTGCGATTGAAAAACAACGCCATCATTTTTTTCTCGCGCAATTTGGCACTTTGGATCGGAAACTTTAACGAATTGATCACTGCTCCTACTGGATTGGTCGCCGCGGACTGAAGTGCAAGCACGCGCTCGGGGTCATTTTCCAAATCGGGCAGACGCTGCAGTTCACCACGCAGCTCTGCGATTCGATCGGCCAGTTGAAGTGCTAGATTTTCTATTGTCTCGCGGTTATCGATTTTTTCGATTGTGCGATCGAAGATGCGCCAGAGTCGCTACCGTTGATCGTCTCCGGCGGCAGAAATTTGAGCCCTTAATCGAGAAATCTTTTTCTGAGATTTTTTAATTTTTTCGGCCAACTCTTTAGAACGTGCTTGGAGAGTTTCAATGTTGTTTGAAAGGGTAATCTTACGGGCAATAGCCGCCGAGATGGCGCCGTAGTTTTCCCGAAGTTCTGTTTCGATCTGGCGTTTTTTTGCAAGAGTGAGGTGACCAGTGGATCGTTCATTTAGATCTTCGACCCGTTTTTTTCTTTGAAGAATTTCTTCTTCGAGGTTGGCGATTTCACGGTGGCTCGACGGGGCAGTTCCTTCGATTTGTGCACTGACTGTTAGGCTTTCTCTATCAAGGTCGCCCAATAGAACTTGCTCGGCTGCTAATCGAATGAGGGCTTCTTCAACAAGCTGAGCTCGCATGTCGTAACCGGAACGATAATTGGCGTTGGCAGTAAAAGGGAATGTGAGGGCGCTCAACGGTATGGTGAGCACGAGTAATGCTTGGCAAATTCTTAACTTCACTATCCGCACCTAGCATTAAAGGGCGGGAGTTTTCAATCGTGTTGACAAGGCGCAAAGGTGTTATCGAAAATAACGGCAATGTTCTTCATGTTATGGGTCTATTTTTGTTCGACTGTAGCGGCTCAGACCGTGAGTGTTCCGATTCTGCGGGGCACGGCCCCGCCTGTTGCCACGGAGTTGCCAAAGCCTAAACAACGGATCGTCGAAAAGCGCAGAATTCCAGTTCAGCCAACATCGGCGCCGTTGGGAGCCGAGGGTAGTAGCGAACAAGAACTGGTTGGAGAACTGCAGAGTGCTCGAGAGGCGGCAAAAGCGAAGGTCGAGCAGCTCAATCAATTGAATCCATTGGTTAAACCCCCAGAGCAAGAAATGCAGACCACCGACGAAGCGATCGCGCCGGGAGTGGCCGGGAGTGTGCAGACGGCCATTGAAAATTCCCCGCAGCTAAAGGCACGAGTGCTTGCCTTGGTAGAGGCGACTCGCAGTGAGCGTTTCGTACGAGCCTCCCATGCGATTATCAATAGCCCAAACCTTCGTTGGTTTTACGGGTTCGTCATTGCCTCATTTTTTATATTTATCTGGATCCGCCGCAGAGTACTGGCCGGAACCGATCGGTTTTTAGTTCGAATATTTCTCAAGGCGGGCTTTGGCGGTCTTTTTGTTGTTGCGCTTGTGGCTTTGGCTTTTGCTTGTTTTGGCCAGGCTGCTTTTGACGTTTTGAGCGTTTTATGGGCATTTTCGTTGCGGTGAATAAAACGACACCTTAATGATTTCTTAAGATTTAATTCAACTAGTTGTAATTATTCATTAATTTTGTAATCAATCGAGTACCTCCCAGGTCCATAATTCGCTAAAATAAACATATCAATGGGTTACGCCGATTTAATGATGATTGGGAGGTCTTCGCTTTATCATTGGATTGAAACGCCGGCCGTTACACTGCGTCTTATTGCCAGTTATTGCTGCGTTCGTCGCAGGGTGTAGTCCTTCGTTGTTAAAGAAGCGAATCGCCTCAGTCTTGGCTGCTGCCAGCGCCACTGAAGAAGTTACAATATCCACCTTTTCGGTCATGTTGGGTACCGCAGTGAACGACACATCCTGTGCCAACTGTCTCGCGGTCGATGGGTCGGGAAATATTTACATTGCTGCGATGACTGCTGGTTCACTTTCTGAGGCGAACGCTGGAAGCACCGATGTCTTTGTTTTGAAATTAGATTCAACCGGATCAACCGTTTGGACGCGCCAACTCGGAAACGTAACGATCGGCGCCGGTGCAAACAACGTCGACACTGTCGCGGGTATTCGAGTGAACGCCGCGGGAGAGGTGTTTATTGCAGGGCAAACCCTTGGCTCATTGGGGGAAGCCAATGCGGGTAGCGGCGATGCGTATGTAGCTAAGTTAACTGCAGCGGGGGCTGTAAGTTGGATCAAACAGTTCGGCAACGTGACCATTGGCGCAAATGCCGCGCTCAACGAAGACGTTACGGGTATTGGTCTTCTCTCTGGTGGTGATGTTGTCGTCGGAGGCTACACGCAAGGGAATCTTGCCGAAGTGCGCGGTGGTGCATCTGACCCCTGGATTGCTCGTCTCGATAGCTCTACTGGCGCCCTTAGTTGGATCACCCAAGTGGGCAGTGTTACCCACGCATCTGGATCCCCGGCAACCGAAACTCCTTTGGGTGGGTTGGTGGTCGACGGCAGCGACAATATTTATCTTTCTGGCCGAACAAGTGGCGCCTTTGGCGAAGCTTCCGCTGGTTCCAACGATGCGTGGGTGATGAAAATGGATTCAGGTGGAACATACACTTGGATACGCCAGTTGGGGAACGTGTCTGTCGGCGTTTCGGCCGCAGGTTCGGAGTTCGCACAAAGCATTGCGATTGATGATCTTGGTGACATTCTACTTACAGGCTATACGGGCGGCGCCCTAGATGAAGCAAACGCCGGTAACGTAGATGTGTTTGTGGCGAAATTGGAACCAGTGGCTGGAGCAATTTCTTGGATAACCCAACTCGGAAACGTGACCGTTGGAGCGGGGGCAAGCGGTACCGACGTGCCCATCGGCAGCACTACCGATAGTTCGGAGAGTCACTACGTGATTGGATATTCCAACGGTAACTTCGGTGAGGCAAATGGTGGTACCTGGGACGTGTTTATTGCTAAATTTACGGCAGTTGGGGCTTATCAGTCAGTAAAACACTATGGGCTTGTGACTGGCGGAGCTGCAGTTACTTCGGCGGACTTTGGCCGTGGGGTTTACGTTCATTCAAGCGGAAAAGTTATTATTTATGGCGATAGCACCGGAAGTTTTGCTGGGGCGAATCTTGGCGCGCAGGCCGACATTTTTGTAGTCACTTACGATCCATGAAACAGATTTAATTGGATGGTTTTATGAGTGGTGGCTCTCCCGAGACTCGAACTCGGACACCCGTGAGGATACTGATGAACATGCATAGAACATTGTTTTCATGCGTAACATATAGTAATTTTTCCGCATGATATATTCCGGTTTAAAGATTGAGGAATTGGGTAATTCGCACATTGTTCAGAGTCTTTTGGATCAGTTTCATCTTCCCAAAGATTTTGAACCAGAGCAGGGATATTCGTCCCATTGGAAAGATAGGTCTTCAAGATCGCTTATCAAGGTAGAGTCTGGAGTATTTACGCAGATTCAGGGTGAAGGTTTTGGCAACTTCTCGACCCCTCCTGGCTGGTCCAATAAATTAATGGGTTTGTTGAATTATTTATCTTATGCTCCCGCCTTGATTTGGGTTTTTCCAAAGTTTTTTTTAGCACTATATCATTTGCGAAAGGCAGGAATTGGGCTTTTGACATATGACTCCTTACGACAAGCTGCTTTAGCGGCAAATCTTGCGAAATGGATAGGAAAAATTGGAATAAGCCCGAAGCAGATTTGCATGATCGGCGATGGTTACGGTGTCTTAGGTTTTCTATTAAAGCAAATTTATCCGAAATCTAAAATAACCTTCATTGATATTGGAAATACGCTTACGTTTTGCTCGATTTTCATTGGAAAAAATTTTAATAATAATAGCTTTAGCTTGCTGGGTCCTAGCTCAACGAAAATGCGCGAAAAGAACAATTCACCCGAAGTTGACTCAAGCGACTTTTGTTTTATTCCTGCAGAAAATATTCGTTCGATAGAACTCAATGCCCGTTTTGATCTTTTTATAAATGTAGCTTCTATGCAGGAAATGACCCCTTTCTGGATATCTTGGTATTTTGAATTTATTAGAAAACATAAATCCAGCAAGTCGGCCTTTTATTGTTGCAACCGGGAATACAAGACTCTCCCAGGGGGTGAGGAGCTTATTTTCGAAAAATATCCTTGGGACGCTAGAGATAAAATCATATTTGATGAAGAACCGCGGTTCTATCGATGGTTTTTTAGTAGAGAGCTAGGGCGTAAAAATTATCTTGTTTTTGGCATTCCCATTCCGTTTATGAAATCGTTTGACGGTAGATTGAAACACCGTCTGTTACTCCTAAATTCTCCTTAAAATGCTCCGTTTTTTTTCGATTACGACTCAATTGATTTGCGTATGGAGGTTGGGTGTTAAAAACACATGCATGCGCACATTTTCGCTACCTCGGCTTTACGATCCACTTTTTGCTCCCACAGCGCGTTTGTGGACCCGGGAGTAAGATCTCCGTCGCCCGGGCGGCTCGCTTCAATTTTTCTGGTTCTAAATCACCAAAAAGTAAAAAGTGGTGGCTCTCCCGAGACTCGAACTCGGACACCCGTGAGGATACTG
>DGKJ01000051.1:0-43209 GCA_002387735.1 Bacteriovoracaceae bacterium UBA4573
AACTTAGCCAGCAACCACTTCTCCCACCAGCAACATCTTCATTAAAGCCGAATAAGTGAGCATATACGGGTGTCTCCTTCACCCCACTTGTCGGCGCCCCAAAAAATAACTTCAGTTTTTTTTAATATACTTATGAAAAGAGGAATAACTCTTGCTGGTCGAACTGACTTTCAATTCTCCGGCAAATGCCTTCGAAGTCCTCGTTATACTTAACAAAATCGAGGTCGTCGGAGTCGATCACTAGCACTTTACCGTCGCTGTAACTACCAATCCATTCGTCGTAGTACCTGTTCAAATTAGATAGGTAGCCATCGGAAATTTTTTCCTCATACCCCCGACCTCGGGTCTGTATGTTTTTCCTAAGTTTCGGTAACGATTTGCGCAAATAGATTAAAAGGTCCGGTGGAGTGAGGCTTGAACACATTTCTTTATAAAGCTCGAGATAATTTAAATAATCCCGTTTTTCCATGTGTCCGCTTTCATGCAAATTGCGCGCAAATATATGTGCGTCTTCATATATACTGCGATCCTGAATAGCGCTATTGACTCCGCTGTTAATCATTTTGTGCGCGCGAAATCTGCTGTTTAGAAAAAAAATCTGAATCGGAAACGACCAGCGGTTCATGTCGTCGTAAAAATCTTCAAGGTATGGATTATCAACTACTGTCTCAAAATGCGGCAACCACGAATACCGCTCGGATAACATGGATGTAAGCGTTGTTTTTCCGGTACCGATATTACCGGCGACCGCAATATACAGTTTTGGCCCATCTTTCTGAAGGCTTCTCAAAGAGCCATCGACCTCGGGTTTCACAATCGACGTGGAGATATTGCCGTTTTCGTTAGGAAAAACAATTTGTTCCATGATCCGCCGTTTATTCGACGTTCGCACCAAGGTGTCAAACTGCGTCGCGTCATTCCAGTTGATCGAATTTATGCTTACGGAGTTTTAAACCTGTACTAAAATCTAGACGGTAAATCAGGAGCATTCCTAAACATCATGGTTAACGCAGAAGACGTCTTTAATCCGAAAGATTTTAAGTCCATCGAATTGGAAATTTCGATGAAAAACCTCACCACCCAAACCGAAGTGCGACCAGGGCCTATAAATACTCTGGTGGAAATCGGTGACAAGATGCTTACGTTCGAGTTTCCGGCGAAGTGTTGCAATATAAAACACAGCGTCTTCGTAGAAATCAGAAAAAGACTTCCCGACGAAACAAAATCATCGGAACTGTGTTCTTTGACGGGAAAAGTACTCGAAGCAGAAAACCTAACAGATTCCGAAATGCGTGTAGTGGTCAACGTGGTTCAGGTAGATGAACTTAGCTGGAACGCCTTGCTCAATATTTTTGATTCACGCCAAGCTCAAATCAGTGAATTTTTAAACGCTGTAAGAGGATAAATCAGTGTCTGCAACTCCAGAAAAAGAATCTGACATTTTTAAAAAATATCTCGCTACTAGAAAGGTGCTGATCGCGGATCCCAGCGCCACCTCACGTTCTGGGTTGTTTAGAGTTTTTCAAGATTGCGGTTCGCCGCCCAATTCAGTGATTCTCGTAAATTCCTACGGACAAGCAAAAGAAACGATCAAAAATATAAAGCCCCACATCGTAATTACCGAATTTGATATCGATCGACGTTCTGGAAGTGGGCTCGACCTGCTTATTGAACAAAGGCAGCAACAGCCCAAAGAAACGAAGGAGTGCCTTTTCGTAATCGCGACCAACAACACTTCGCAGTCAGCCGTTGCGAGAGCCGCCGAAGAAGATGTCGATGCTTTTATAATTAAACCCTTTACTGTTGAAACCGTTCGAAAAACTCTCGTAAAGGCCGCGCTACTCAAACTAAAACCACCCGAGTATTTGCTGCTCGTAGAAAAGGGAAAGGAAGCGTTGATCGCGCAAAACTACGATGAGGCTGAGAAACTTCTGGAACAAGCCGTGCCACTTGATCCCGCCCCATCTCTTGCACTTTACTACATAGGTATGACCAAGTTCGCACGGCAAATCACTGAGGAGGCTGAGGGCAAATACAATAAGGGTCTCGACTTCAACAAAATTCACTACAAATGCCTTGTAGGTCTCTACGAATTAATGGGTTCCCAAAAGCGGCACCACGAAGCCTATGAGGTTGTGAAACGAGTATCCCAATATTTTCCAGCAAATCCCAAACGCCTTTCGGAAGTATTGCGTTTGGCGATTATCACGCAACAGTACGACGACGTGGAAAAGTATTATCAAGCCTTCTGCAATATCGACGAACGAGACGACACATTGGTGAAATATGTTTGTGCCGCGCTTGTAGTTTGCGGCAAATATTACTTGGGCACCGGGGCCAGAAGTCGCGCCATGACACTTTTTCAGAAAGCATCTGCCACTGGCACAGGCAGAGCAAACATTATTAAAGAGATCGTGCAGGCGCTTGTAGAAGCAAACTTGCCCAAAGATGCGCGCGATTATCAAAAAAAGTTTCCGCCGGAATTTCAAACAAGCAAGGACTACCAACTACTGAATTTCGAGATCACCAATCTCGAGGGCCCGGTATCCGCTGTTATTCAGATCGGCAGAGAATTGCAAAAACAGAATATCCACAGTGAACGCTTTTACGAAATTATGATCGGTCGTTCACAGGAATCGTCATTAAAAGATGCGGTCGAAGCTCTCGCTTACGAGGCTGCCAAAAATTATCCAGATAAAAAGGACCACTTCATGGCGCTCGCTAAAATATCTTAAGCATCTTAGTTCATTTCGGAGTTTGGTTCAGTTTCTTATCGAGCTTGCCCACTAGAACTTCTATTTGAGTGCATTCCCGATTAGAGGGTTTGAGGGCCATTTCAATTTCGGCTGACGACTGACAGCGTTTTTGAAACAAGGTTAAATACTTTCTGGCTTGCCAGGCTGATTCAATCGAACCTTCTTCGGAAATTCTAAAATAAAGCTCTCCCAGTTCTAGCAAAACCTGGGATCGATCGATGGCACCGTTGTACTCCTTTTTTAAGTATTCAGCCGCTTCCTTCGATTTACCCTGAGCCTCAAGGTGGCGAGACTTTAGCACTATCAATCGATTTTCGTCCCGAATCGTATTGGGTCGCACGCCCGACAAAAGGGCTCCGATTTTTGGAAGCTTCTTTTGGCCCAAAAGTAATTCCGAATACTCTAACGCAGCATCCGTATAGTTAGGAACCGTTTCCAACGCTAATTCGAATAGGCGTTCGGCTTCAACTTTCTTATCTAAAAGCGAATAACAATGTCCCTTTAAAACTATAGTTTGAATATTGTCCTGATCACCTTTTTCGATTTTTTCTATTTCTGAAAGGCACTCACCTCCATTGAGGGAACCGGCGGCCACTTTGGCGGCTTGATATTTTTCGAAAGAATCGGTTCGCAGAAATTGCTCGGCATACAATCTTCTTTTTCCGCTAAGCCGCTGTCGTTCGCGATCTTCAACAGCGTGTTTTTCCGCAGCCACCAACGCTTCCAATGCTTCTTTTCTTTTTCCAGCCTGCATTAGGCGTTTAGATTCGTTTTCTAACTTTTCTAAGTAATTAACTCGAACTCCACCCTCACCCTTCATTTGGCGGTTTTCCGCGTTCGCAACCGATAAATTCCCGAAAAGTAACAGTAATAAAAGTTGAGCCCTAACCATGTAGCGCTTTTTCGATTTCGTTTTCATGAGCAAATATTGAAGGAAACCCACCGGTATGAACAAAAAGTATTTTTTTCCCAAAGTATTCGGCTCTTTGTCGAGATGCAGTTAACTCCTGAATCAAGCCGTACAATGCTTTACCGGTGTAAACGGGATCTAAAAGTATTCCATCGGCTCGACATGCCTGAACAATAAAATTATACAGCTGCGGGGATGCTTTCGCGTACCCAGGAGTAACGTAACCGTCGATGATGTGAATATCAGCGGGCATAAAAGAAATCGGAAGGCGATGGCGTTGAATAGTGCTGAGGGCCACTTTTTTAGTCTTCGCAGCCATCTCCGGTGCGGTCTTGCAGACATTAAATCCCACTATTTTAGTGTTTTCGTGTTCGAACACGGTTTTGCCTAAAATAAGCCCGGCCTGAGTTCCTCCCGATCCGTTCGCTACGACGATCGAATCAAATGGATACGGCACCTGCCCGGCTATCTCTTCGTATGCTAGCGCATAACCCATACCGCCGATATCGTCGCTTCCACCTTCGGCAATAAAGAACGGACTGATTCCGTCGCGTTTTTTGAAAACCTCTGCCGCTTCCGCAAATACGATATCGATTCTTTCGAATTGCTCTGGAGTAATGAAACGGATGTCAGCCCCAAAAAGTGCATCGAGCAGTAAATTGCCAGTCAGTTGCCGTGAGGTCCCCTCGTCCCTTAAGAATAGGACGCATTCGAGACCCAATTGCCTACTTAAAACAGCCGTAGCTCTGGCGTGATTACTTTGAGTCGCTCCACACGTGAATACCACTCGCGCTCCACGTTTTTTTGCGGCGGCAAAGTGTAGCTCTAATTTTCGAATCTTATTCCCGGTGGCGATAACGTGGGTCAGATCGTCCCTTTTCACAGCTATTTCTACCTCGGCAAATTTTGACGCCAGAGCAGATAACTTAGGGAGACGCTCAATGGGCGTAGGGGTTCGGGCCAGATTGAGCTTGTCCACCATTGAAAACTTAGACATACTTGACCAAGAGAGTTGATATGCGCCCCATCACCTGGAGCACTGTGATTAAAACGCTGACCCATCTAAAAGTCAAAAATACTGCGCGATTCGCTTTTGCGATCACGCTAGCGTTTGGACTAGGTTCCTTCAATATTTCCACCGCTCAGTCACTTAAGACCATGGAAGAAAATGAAGTCGGACTAGATGCCCCCGTAGACTCGGAATCGTCCAATCGACTATTGCCGGCCGAAGAAGAAACCCGTCCGATCGACGCTGAAGAATTCCGTGTTCAGATTAAAAAGAAGAGTACCTCGGGTCGAGTAGTTCTACTCGATGATCCAACCGAAAATCGACCCAAACCCGGTAAAATCCTATTGTTAAAAAACGGCAAAGAAAACGTAGTGGCGGTGCGCGTTTTGAAAAACTATATTGGAAAATTTGCCGCCAAAACAGTTCTACCATTTGGCCCGGCGACCGAAATGAACCAGGAGTATCGCGCACTTAAAAAAATCGGCGATAAACTGATGGATATGATTCGCAAAGAGGAAATGAAACGCGCCGGCGAAACTCTCACTGACGAAGAGCTTGCCAACGAGGTTGCACCAAACGACCAAGAGTTAGACCGAGGAATTCCTAAACCAAAGGCCTCACCGGCTCCGGTCACCAAGTCTGCGAAAAGCTCTCCTAAAGCTCCGGCAAAAAACCCCAACATGCCGGAACCTCTGTTTTCTAAAGACGGTGAGGAACTTTCCATTAACGACATCGAGGTTTTAGAAGAAGACGATATCGATATGGACGATCTCGCGGTTCAGGAGACTCGTAACTTAGAACCTCTCAAACACGCTCTTTCAGTCCAATACGCCGGTATAAAAAACGTAGATCAACACGAAGCCGTTACTTCTTATAATGGAATCGGGCTTCGTTATTCCTACAATTTGTCGCAGCGAGTACTGCTTAAAAAGAGCACGCCCGACATGTTGAGCGCCGAAATTGGCGCGTTTTACTACAAGATCGCGGCATTTAGGGAAAGCACTGACGAATTGACGTTAATGCCGATTTTAATTACCGGTCGGTACGGAATCTTGTTAGGTGAAAACTTTCATCTCTATGGTTATGCCGGGTTTATGTTCAACAATATTACATCGAGTCAAAACATCGACCTCTCAACCACAACGGTAGATCAGCCGAGAACGGCCCTCGGAATAGGGCTAAACGTAAAACTCGGCCCGGCGTGGGCCCTACGGGGAGATTTTGGTACTGACATGTTCGGCGTGGGCGCGGTATTAAAATTTTAAATGACTCACTTGCCACGGTTTTTAATTTTATTGTTCACGTCGGCTTCAATCGCTTGTGGCGTAAAGGGCCCGCCTTTGCCGCCAGAAGACTATCGCGATACTGATTCAGAACCGATATCAACTCTTAAACAAAGCCCAAAACCTTCGGCATCTCCAAGCACCGCCCCAAAAAAGAAAAATGCCAAAACTAAAACCGGACGTTAAACGATTCGACGACCCGTCGAAAACTTTGGATGGATTCAGTTATCGTCGAGGCGAGCTATATTGCGAGAGCGTTTCGCTTTCTGAAATAGCCCGCGAACTCGGAACACCTGTTTACGTTTATAGCCAAAACGGAATTATTAACCGTACCCGTCGCCTACAAAAATCTCTTGAACCACTTGAAGACCGCGCGGGAATACGCTTTGCCGTCAAAGCTTCTAGCAACATTCACATACTGTCGTTACTAACAAAGTTAGGATGCGGCGCCGATATTGTGAGTGGCGGCGAATTATTTCGAGCTTCGTTAGCTCAAATTCCACCAGATAAGATTGTATTTTCCGGCGTCGGCAAAACTGAAGAAGAAATTTCTCGCGCAATAGTCGCCGGAATTGAGCTCTTCAATGTCGAGTCACTTTCGGAGGTCGAGCTACTCAATGTTGTCGCTCAAAAACACAACACCAATGTCGATATCGCCTTGCGATTTAATCCAAATATTTCGGCGCAAACACACAGGCACATTTCTACTGGGCTTAAAAACAGCAAGTTTGGTCTAACTTCTGACGAGTTTTGGGCGGCGGTAACCATGAGCGAAAAGCTCCCGCGCATCAAATTAATTGGAATAAGTTGCCATATTGGAAGTCAAATTACTGACCTTCGGCCCTTTCGGCGAGCCTGGGAACAGCTGTTGATTCTGGCTAAAAAAGTGAAACATATCACTACGCTCGATATCGGCGGCGGTTTAGGCATAGATTATCAATGTCCAATTGAATCTGCCGCATTGGAAGATTACGGAAAAGCGATTGTTACCTTCTTCAAAAGCGAGCCGTATAAAATTTTAGTCGAGCCCGGGAGGTCGCTGGTAGGCCCAACGGGTGTTTTGGTGTCGAAACTTTTACATCTTAAAAAACGAACCAATCGAAATATTGCAGTGCTGGACGCGGGTATGAATGATCTATTGCGCCCCGCACTCTATGGAGCAACCCACGGAATCTTTCCCCTGCGATCGCGTGCACCGGGCGCTAAATCGATCGTCTGTGATGTTGTAGGGCCGATTTGCGAAAGCGCGGATTTATTCTTGAAGTCGCAGCCTCTCCCAATTTGGGGGTCCGATTCCATTTATGCACTCGGTTGCGCTGGCGCTTACGGCATGTCGATGGCCAGTCAATATAACTCGCGCGGACGACCGCCCGAGGTTTTGGTAGACCGCGATCAGTACCGCGTTATTCGCCGGCGTGAAACTAATTTGGATCTCGTTAATCACGAGCTTTAGCGCCGGTTTTAAGATTGACTACTCGATCTAATCGAATACTGTTGAACCGTCACACTGTCTAACTATTGGGGAGTTTTAAATGAATATTTTCGTGTGTATTAAACAGGTCCCCGCGACCGAAACCAAAATTAAAATCAATGGTTCTGGAACAGGCATAGATACCACCGGCGTAAAGTGGATCATGTCGCCCTACGATGAGTTTGCAGTTGAAGAGGCCCTGCGTTTAAAAGAAAAAAACGCAGGAAGTACCGTGACCGTTTTTAGTGCTGGTCCCAGTAGAATAGCGGAAACCCTGCGCACCGCATTAGCCATGGGTTGTGACAACGCTGTGTGTGTAGACACTCCAGAAGAAATCGACAGTTTTCAAGCAGCTAAATGTTTGGCTGAAGCAATTCGCAAAGAAGGTAAGCCCGACGTGATCTTCACTGGCAAACAAGCGATCGACGATGATTGCGCTCAGGTAAGTCAGTTGTTGGCCACGTTTTTGGAGCTCCCTTACGCTACGGTGGTATTAAACGCGGAGTACGGTAGTGGTCAAATCACGGTTAAACGTGAGACGGAAGGGGGAACAATTGAAATTATTGCGCTTCCAACCCCTTGCTTGATTGCCGCGCAAAAGGGCCTCAATGAACCGCGTTTCGCCTCGCTGCCCAACATCATGAAGGCAAAGAAAAAAGAAATTAAAACGCATCCCATGGCCTCTCTCGGAGTGACCGATGCCGATCGCAAGATAAAGCTAGTAAATATGCAATTGCCGCCGGCCAAAGCTGCCGGAAAGAAACTGGCAGGCGACGCGGCCGCACAGTCTAAAGATCTCGTAAAGCTGTTGCGCGAAGAAGCTAAAGTTCTCTAATTACATTCATAGGAGCATTTTCAAATGGCAACCGTATTGATTTACGCCGAACACAAAGAAGGCAAAGTAAAAAAAGTTACCCACGAATTAATTTCAGAAGCGAACCGAGCGGGTGCCGAATCGGTGGTATTTGTAGCGGGTCAAGGACTCGATGCCGTCAATAAAGAACTGGGCGAAATGGGCGCCAAACGCGTAATTGCGGCCCAGGGGGATGCTGTAAAATTTTATTCCAACGAAGCCTATGGAAAACTGTTCGTCGACGCAGTGAAGTCTACTAACCCATCCGTTATTCTAATTCCCGCCACTGCCCAAGGTAAAGATTTGGCTCCGCGCATTGCGGCGTTACTCGGAGTTGGGCTGGCAAGTGACTGTACAAAAATTCAAATCGACGGTGAAAAGCTCAAAGCAACTCGCCCTATTTACGCTGGGAAGGCGGTTGCCGATGTTGAATTCGTTGGTCCAAAACCTTACATGGCCACGGTTCGTCCGAACGCGCTATCCGTAGGAGCGGCTAGTCCCGGCGCCTCCGCAGCAGTAACTGCGCTTTCACTCGACACCGGCGCCCTGAAGAGTACCGTAAAAGACGTGGTACGTGGTGCAACTGCGAAGCTTGATGTGACAGAAGCTAACATCGTTGTCTCAGGCGGTCGTGCAATGAAAAATAGCGAGAATTTTGCGATCCTCGAGAAACTTTCAGAGGTTTTACCAAATTCGGCGGTTGGCGCATCACGAGCCGCGGTTGACGCCGGCTATAGACCGCATTCTTACCAAGTTGGACAAACTGGAAAGGTCGTAAGCCCTACCCTTTATATTGCTTGTGGTATTTCGGGAGCCATTCAACATCTTGCGGGAATGCGAACTTCCAAAATTATCGTCGCCATTAATAAAGATCCAGAAGCACCGATTTTTCAGGTTGCGGATTATGGTATTGTAGGTGACCTGTTCGAAGTGGTACCATTGCTTACGGAAGAATTTAAAAAAGCGCTAGGCTAGGGCGAGCAATACGCGCAGATCCTCGATGCGTCGTCTTGCGACGCTCATTTCATCATGGGGATCTAAATCATGGCCATTTCTTCGTTAGTTTTTCTCGCAGTTGTGCTCGGTGCAACCGGGTTGTTCGCTTACAAGGCGTCTATCTTATTTCGTCTCGCTAAGGCGACCAAAGGGCCCGTTTGGAGCGGCAACCGAATGGACCGCCTCGCGGAACGGGTAGAGACGTTTTTCACGAACGTTCTTTTTCAAAAAGCAGTACTCAAGAAGAAAAAAGCTGGCCTCATGCACGTGGCGATTTTCTGGGGTTTCATGATCATTACGATCGAAACCATGGAACTATTCGCCTACGAACTTTTCCCCGGCTTTAGTCTTAGCTTCATCGGAGAATCCGCATACGCGACTTTGCGATTAATCCAGGAACTCTTCACGCTTTTGGTTCTTTCCGGCGTAGGCTACGCCTTTTATCGTCGACTCGTTTTACGCCCTGAAGGACTTGGGAAATCGACTGATGCGATTATTATTCTTTCACTAACCTCTGGCCTGATGTTGGCCCTTCTTGCCATGCGATCTTTTCATATTTTGGCGGAACCAAACGATAACAATGCTGTGATGTTCGCATCAATGTGGATCAGCGGCATTTGGCAGTCGTTGGGTGTCACACCAGAGGTTGCCTCTACGATGGCGGCCGGTTTTCGCTGGTTTCACCATTTGCTTGTTTTAGGTTTTATGGTTTACATTCCGTCCAGTAAGCACCTTCACGTGCTAACGGCGGCTCCAAATACTTTTTTTCGTAAGCTTGAAACACCAAAGGGCATGCGAAAGGTAAACCTAGAGGCCGAAGACGCTACGAGTTTCGGAGCTGGCAAAATCAGCGATCTTTCCTGGAAAGACACGCTCGACCTTTATGCCTGCACGGAATGCGGACGCTGCCAAGACGCTTGTCCGGCCTGGAACACCCAAAAGCCGCTGTCCCCGAAAGCTTTGGTCCACGATCTTAAGGACAGTCTGTACGAAAATAAGCTCGCCCTACTCAGTGGCAAGACCGACGAAGTAAAACCCATCTTGGGGTCCAAAATTACCGATGACGTAATTTGGGCGTGCACCTCCTGTCGTGCCTGCGAATCTGCCTGCCCGGTGTTCATAGAACAAACCGACAAGATTTATGAAATTCGCCGAAACATGGTTCTAATGGAAAGTCGTTTTCCGGCAGAGCTCCAGACCGTATTCAAAAACATTGAAAACAATTTCAGTCCTTGGGCTATGTCTCCTGACGAACGCGACAAATGGACAGAAGGTCTAGAAGTTCGCACTATGGCTCAGATAGCTGCCAGCGGCGAACAAGTGGAGTACCTTTTCTGGGTGGGATGTGCGGGTTCGTTCGATGATCGCAGCAAAAAAGTATCCAAAGCACTTGTCAGCATTCTGAAGAAATCCGGAATAAAATTCGCAATTCTTGGAAAAGAAGAAAAGTGTACTGGCGACCCTGCTCGAAGGGCCGGAAATGAATACTTGGCTCAAACTTTAATTCAAGAGAACGTCAACGTATTGAATAATTATGGCGTAAAAAAAGTTGTGACCGCCTGTCCGCATTGTTTTAACGCACTCAAGAATGAGTGGAAGGATTTTGGCATCGAGCTCGAGGTCATTCATCACACTCAACTAATCGCTGAATTAATTAGATCTGGAAAAATTAAACCCACTAAGGCGGTGGATGAAAAAGTGACTTACCACGATTCTTGTTACATCGGCCGCTGGAACAACGAATACAATGCCCCGCGGACAATTTTAGCCTCGGTACCGCAATTGAAAGTTAATGAAATCGAACAGAATAAGTCCAACGGCATGTGCTGCGGTGCTGGGGGCTCACGTATGTGGATGGAAGAACACATTGGCACTCGCATAAACGTCAAACGCACAGAGCAGCTTTTGGAAGCTAAGGCCGGAGTCGTAGCTGCGAATTGTCCGTTCTGCATTACAATGTTAACGGATGGTATTAAAACCAAAGAGTTAACTGACAAGGTGCGAGTTATGGATGTGGCAGAAATCGTAGATCAGGCCACTGTTTAACTTAAGGCGGACAATAGCGTCTAATCTATAGGCACTTGTCCAGGCATTCGTCAGGTTTTGCACCGACGCCCTTTACTAACACGCGAGAATCATGCGGATAACCAACCGGTCCTATCTGGCACGGACCTTGTTATAGCGCTCTACTGGTTTACGTCCATCTAATTAGATGGATGTGGGAGGCCGGTAATGGTTCTCAGAAGTAAAATTGAAATTTCGTTGGCACTCTGTAGCATTGTGATTTTGGCTCACACCCAATTAGCCTGCAGTCCTGTTTCATCGAGTGTTTCCAAACTCGCAAAGACCGGTACGGTTACAAGCACCGACAGCAGTGAGGTCGCCGAAACCTCAACGGTTGAAGAGTCAGATAGTGCGTCGAGCGCCCTGAAAAATGCCATAGCCGAACTTAAAGACAGCGGCGGTCAATTTATGACCGAAGCGGACTTTTCTGCTATTCAGTTTGTAGCTAAAAAGAAAAAGTCTAAGACGATTTATCGTGAGATTCCTGAAAAATATTTACTCGGATTTCGTAAAGACTGGCAAATCGAAGTACCGATCGATGAACTCGACCTACGTTCCGGGGATCTCGATAAACAAATTCGCTTATATTTGATAATCGATTCAGATAACCAGCGCGTTGTACAGCGCCTTACAGAACAATTTGAACCAAAGTTTTTAAAGAAACATCAAACTGTGGAAAACCCTCATGCGTCGATGGGAATAAAAATTATACCATACACCGACCAAGTGGATCCCGTTTCAGCAGCAGATGCCGAAAAAGATTTAAACGATAAACTTCAGAAAATCGTAATCGCAATACATTAACTGCGATAGTTTTCCGGAAAATAATCCTTATGCGCCGAGATAAACCGCTTAAGCGCGGTGCAGACTAATTCTGATTTTGGAATTTTTGTAAAATCTTCCATAACTTGAATTTGGTCGATTATTTTTTTCTCTAGTTCGAGTTCAATTTTCGCCATCGGTTCGTTTTTAGATTTAGCGCCTTTTTCAGATCTCATAAGATACCTCCAACTTTAATGCAGAAATTCAAACTTCAAACCAGCATCGCGAAGAGCGCGGACTAGGTCTGCGCTGTGCTTTATACCGCGGGTCTCCAGGGTAAGCTCAACGCCGGTCTCATTTAATCCAACTTGCGGCATGTCACGGTCGTGAATGGCCTGCAGAATGTTCGCACCTTGAGTGGCGACTAAATTTGTGAGCCGGTTTAAGGATCCCGGTTTATCTGGAATAAATACGTTCAACCGAACCCGCCGCCCGGTTCGAATCATTCCGCGATCAATTAAACGTGATAACAGGTTCACGTCGATGTTTCCGCCGCTTATAATTAAGACAACTTTTTTTCCACGAAATTTGGAGGCGTTTTTTTCAAGAATTGCCAGCGGCAACGCACCGGAACCTTCGGCTACTGTTTTGGCTTTTTCCATCAGCGTCAGAATTGCAGTTGCGATCGATTCATCGTCCACGTGATCGAGCTGATTCAAAAGAGGACGCAGCAAATGGATTAGATTCGGACGAGCGTGCAGTGTTTTAATTCCGTCAGCGAAGGTTTCAACTTTTCCAGTATTAACCACTCGATTTTTTTTGACGGACTCTAAAAGTGATCGTGCTCCCGACGCTTGGCAGCCGACCATCCATACCTGTGGACGCAACGCTTTCATAACCACGCCAACCCCTGCCATAAGGCCGCCGCCCCCCATCGATCCAATAACTACGTCGACATCAGGGATTTGATCCATGAGCTCTAAACCCACGGTTCCCTGGCCTGCTATTACGTCCGGATCATCGAACGGATGAACAAATGGTGCGCCCGTTTTCTTGGCGAGCCTATTTGCTTCTTCATAGGCCTCATCGTAGTTGTCTCCTTTGAGCAATATTTTTGCTCCCAGCGCCTGAGTTTGTTCAATTTTCATGAGTGGGGCCGACGATGGCATTACAATGGTCGAACGAATTCGAAATCGACTGGCGCCCCAAGCTACACCCTGAGCGTGATTTCCGGCACTTGCCGCAAATACTCCCTGTTTGCGTTTTCGAGGAGCAAGATTAGATATCTTGTAGGTCGCACCTCGAATTTTAAAAGAACCGATTGGTTGCAAGTTCTCGTGCTTGAGGTAAACTTCACAACGAAATTTTTCTGATAACCATGGGTTGAAGAGCAAGGGTGTAGGCTTCAACAGCTTTCTCAAAACCGTGCGTGCCCGCTCTACATCTTCAAGCGAAACTTTAATCATTTAAGTCCTAATATTTCTTTTGTTTCATCTACTGTCGCGACAGATCGTTGCAAAATTTCTGCTAAATTTGCGATCCGCTGCACCAGTTGAGCGTTGCTTTTGGCCAACACACCTTTACTGAAATAAATATTGTCTTCCAAGCCAACTCGTACGTGCCCACCCATAACAATCGCCTGTGCCGCAACTGGAAGTTGATATCGCCCGACGCCTGCGGCCGTCCAGGTACAATGTTCTGGAACTAGATCCGCCATTCGACAGAGATTGCGTGGCTCACCGCTGATACCGTGACCAGTTCCCAACACGAACTGAAAATGCGCGGGTTGCTTGATAATTCCCTTTTTTACCAGTTTGAGGGAATATTCGAACATCCCGTAATCGTAAACTTCAATTTCAGGCTTAATAGAGAGCTCGCTCATGCGTTTGGCGAGAAATTCCACGTCGCTAGGGAGATTCAAAAAAACTTCATCTCCGAAATTTATGGAACCGGTATTAAGACTGGCCATTTCGGGTTTAAGCGTAAGTGGTTCGGCGCGCCGTTCAATTTTTTCACCGACGGCACCACCGGTGGAAACCTGAACAATGACTGGGCATTTTTTCCTGATTTTTTCTATTACCTCTCGAAAACGATCCACCGACTGACTCGGTTTCCCGGAATCGTCTCGTACGTGTAAATGAATGATGGAAGCGCCTGCTTTCCAGCAATCGTATGCTGCTGTGGCCTGTTCATCGGGGGTGATAGGGAGATTTGGATTTTGGTCGCGAGTCGTTTCCGCGCCCGTAATAGCGCAGGTAATGATCAGTTTATTGCCCATATTTACAAGACATATCAGCACCAGAAATAGCCGTAAACTATGAAGAAACCCTGCGCTACAATTGTGCGCTTAAATTCGCAGTCATTTTGAATAGAGTTTGTTAGTGGTGTTCTATGCCGTTTAGCAAGCGACTCGAATCAGTAGTAATTTACTCGGTTAATTTTGTAGCCCTTTACTTCTGTGTACCCGGTTTTTTACCCAAAGAAGTTCGGAACTATTTCATTCAGCTTTTTACCACCGACCGTGGTCACGGATTGTTGTTTATGTTTGCCAGCTCGATTCCCCTGCTTTTGGCGGCCGCTCGAATCAAACGACGGGGCTATACCCGCACGATCGTAGGCGCCTGCTTCTGCCTTCTCACAATTGCCATGACGTTTGACCTGTTAGCCGACGCAATTTTAGGTCACGTTGTGTCCAATTGGCTGTTGCGCGCACTGTGGGTCTTCCTATTTATTTTCGGGATAGCCGCGCGCGAGGACCTGCTAAGTTCTTTCAAGCTCCGATTACGTGACATTAAGAGGTCCACCTTTCTCGCACGGATAGTGCTTTTTTTGGGTTTATTTTTTTTACTGCGTCAGTCGTTTGCTTTTTTTTATAATAGGGGTGGGCCGTTCGCTGATGAAATTAACTTTTGGCACACTGCAGCTACCGACTTCCTGTCGGGGGGATTCGCCACTGTAATTCAAAAACATAGCTACACATTAGCGGTGCCGTGGTTGGCGTCATTACCCGTTAGTCTCTTTGGTGGTTCACACTCGGAACACGTATACGCCTATTCGACTGCTATCGTTTTTGGATCGATTTTTTTAGTAGTCGAACTTGCTCGCAGTCCGCGCGCTCTTCTTGCCGGATTAGGAGTCTTGCTGCTTTGTTTTGCGATTCAGCGAGATTTATTTTCACTCTATGGGGCCTCGCTTTACGGCGAGGGTTTAGCTAGCCTATTGTGCGCAACGGTTTTATTGGAGTTTTTGAGACTTTATTATTTAAAGCGTCCGACACCGAAACAAATTTTTGCCTTCAGTTTAATTGCAGCATTTGCCGCCGTTTCGAAGCCACCACTGGCCTACCTAGTCTGGATGTTGCCCGTAGTTTTAGCTACCCGCTCCCGGAGCTGGCCATCACGAGCATTGTTACTTTTTTCGGGAATCCTATTCGTTCCGTGGAGACTTTGGTTGGCGCTACTGAACAAGAGCACATATTATCAATCCTTTGATCTATTAAATGCTCTCGATCGTCGGGTCGCTTTTGAAATTCCTATTAAAATGATTTCGGGTTTACTTGACCATGGAACACCGCAATCAGCCTACACTATTGCGTTAATTGTGGCTGTAGTTCTTGCGATCCTGAAAAAAAGTACTGAACTCTTGCGAGTGTATGCACTTTTGATTTTCGTATATTGGGGCTTTGTTTTCGCGCTGTATGCGACACTTTGGCAGCATATGGAACAGTTTAGCGCCGGCAGATATATATCACACGCCGCCATCGCTTGTGTTTTAATGATCCCGCTAGCTTTTTCAAAGACAATTAATGAAGAGACGAAATGAAAACCCTTAATGTGATTATCCCGTATTTCAATGAAGCCCAGAGAATGGAGCCCATGATTGTCGCAATGGCCCAAGAAATTGCGGCCAACGACATTTTTGACGAGGCTGGTTTGCCATTGCGTTTCATATGGGTCGACGACGGATCTACCGACAATGGGCGGATGATCCTCGAAACATTAATTACTAAACACCTACCTAATGATTCGCGTCTCGGGGCATTCCAAGTCCATCATGAATTTGTAGACTTGGGTAAAAACTCCGGAAAAGCTTCAGCGATGCACGCCGGAATTCAACGCGCCAAATTGATAACAACGAAAAATGGAGAGAGCGCTATCGTATCTTTCTGGGATGCGGACGGCGAACTGTTAGCTGACGGGCTATTTTCCTTAATTTATGAGGTCTACTCGGAAAAGGCGGACATTGCGTTTGGTTCGCGCTTTAACAAACGCAATCCTCAGGTCTTGAACTTTCGGCACTATCTCGGAAATAAATCATTAACCGTTCTTTCAAACTGGTTTTCAGACTTAAATCTTTCCGATGTACATTGCTGCGCACGGGCGATTCGCATTGAATTACTCGCCCAGATTCCATTGAAATCAAAGGGCTTTGATTTTGAAGCGGAGTTTGTGGGGTTAATCGGACGAATCTCATCACCAATGCTAAAACTTACCGAAGTACCATTAACTTACTTGCCACGCACGCGTGAAGAAGGAAAAAAAATTGGTATACGCCACGTACTTCCCCAAATATGGCAAGCAATACGGTGTCGCTATTTTGTGAAAAACATCGAGCTTCGAAATTTTTAATTTAACGCAGTAACGTTCGCAAAGCTGCGTACATGGTTTTAGGTAAATCGTTCATTTTTCGAGCTTCGAAAAATGAACCATTTCCCAGGCGTACCAGATCTTTTAAAAGTCCCCGCCCTGCCTGATCGCGACCAATTTTCAGTACATTTAGTCTTTTAAACCTTCTGGCCAAAGAAGTGGGATCTCGGCCCTCGGTGTATTTGCCGTCGGTGATGAGTATTACATTTGCCCGTCTTAACTTCGGTGCGTTTAATACTGCGCTAATTTCTTCAAGTGCAATTTCAAGGTTGGTAAAACCGCCTGCCGGAAGCTCCAACACCCCTTCGACGATTTTTTCCAACGACATTTTATTCCCGTACTTTTTTATCCAACGTACCTTGGAGTCAAAACCCATTAATACGAGATGCTCGGACGGTACGCTTAGTGCGACGACCGCTGCGGCTACGGCGAGAAGGGCTATTTTCTCACCGGTCATGCTTAAGCTTGCGTCCATTACTAATGCGACCGTTGTATTTTTCTCAAGTGCGGCATCAAAACGCAGACTATTGGCTGCCAGAAGACTTTTGTCACCGCTTCCATAGGCGGCCTCTAGGGTTTCACTGAGGTTGAGTTCCCCGTCGACGCCCGCGCTACGCAATTCACTTATATCGATTGTTTTTCGCACCTGGGGTCGCCACACTGGCCCCACGACTGCCTGAGCTTGAGCAATTACTCCTTGAATAGCTCTAGCTTTAAGCCGCTGCTTTTCTTTGTCTGGAATATGTCCAAATTTCTTTAGATCCTGGTACCGAACTGCTACATCCCAAGACGATTTCTGCTCATACCCCGAAATGTCTTCGGGAGAGCCCGCTTGCAATAGCTCGGGAGCTACAAAGATCTCTAGCGTGTTTCTTTTGTCATCAGGTCGAGACGAATTTACTAGGACTTCATCTATTTTTAATGGGTCATTGAAGGATTCAGGGGAATGTTGGAGTTTTTTTTTAGTTCTTCGAACAGTTCACGCAACACTGTATCGCACTCCACTTCGAATTCTTTTTGATTCTCGGAGGCGCTTAATTCGATCCGCGTAGGAAAAGCGACTTTTATTGCACTCCATAAATCTTCAGTCGTAATCGATCGAGTTCCAACGAGCCCTCGAAGAACTTTTAAAACCGCTATCGCCGCCCTTACAGATGCTCCTCGCTTAATTTTCGGATGGGATCGGGTTAATCGTGTAAGCGCCACAGCCATTTTTACATGACTTTCTAGGTTACCCAAATCAGCAACAGCATTACGTACGATTTCGCACTCATCTTCGAAACTTTGATAATCTAGATGCACCCACTCCATTCGATCGAGTAGAGCTTCGCTCAGGTGCGCTGTAGCGACAAATTCTCTGGGATTTTGTGTGGCAACCACCAAAAAACCGGGCTTGGCTTTAATAGTACCGAGCTGCGGAACATGAAGAATACCCTCATCGATGGCGGGCAATAGTATGTTTTGCACTGCCTCCGGCATTCGATTGAGTTCATTTATAAATAAAACAGCACCCTTACGCATTGCTTCGACCAAGGGACCAGCGCAGAAGGTTTTTTCTGAAAAACCCTTCTTCAAAACCAGGTTTGGATCAAACCAGCCAGTAAGTTTCTGTTCGGTGAATCGAGAGTCCCCGTCAATTCGCACAAGATCGCGATCTAAGAAATGGGCCACCGCCGAAGCTAACACTGTTTTGCCAACTCCTACTGGGCCCTCGATCAAAACATTACGTCCAGCACGCATAGCGCCCAGTAACAATTTCATTTCGACGTCACGACCAACTATCGCATAGTTCTTCTTAATTTCTTTTACTGCTGCATCTACGTCGATATTTGTTGTCTTTAACCTAGAACTGGTTTTGTTTTGTTTGGACGAGGCGCCCTTTTTCACTTTTTATTCCTTTTTAGTAACTCGTAAATCACATAGCTGGCTACTTCACTCGGAACCGTATTAACTCCGAACCCAGCGTCGAATCCACACTCCAATGCTAATTGGTGGGTAACGCGTGGTCCACCGGCAATAAATAAAATTTTATCCCGAAGTCCCATTTTTTCAGCTTTTTTTATGAGATCTTCCATGTCTTTGATGTGAATATTATGTTGGGTCACTACTTTAGAAACAAGAATTACATCTGCATTCGTTTCGACAGCTTTTTTTAGGAGATCTTCGTTTAGAACTTGTGCTCCCAAGTTCCGTGCGTCGAGCCATTGGTATCGTTCGAGCCCGTAATCTCCGGCAAAACCTTTCATGTTAATTATAGCGTCGATACCTACAGTATGGGCATCATATCCCGTGCAAGCGCCGAGAATAACTAATTTTCGACCAAGCTTCTCTTTAATCAACTCGTCGACTTCTTTCATCGATAGTTTTGGTGATTCCACTTTAATAACCTTGATAGACGTGAAATCCACAGTGTGAGCTAATTTCCCGTATATTACAAAAAACGAAAACCCTGGTGCTGCAATTTCCATTGTAGCGATTTTTACTTCAGTAAGTCCCATTTTTCCCGCAAGCTGCGTGGCGGCTTCACGAGCTTCTGGCGAAGCTTCAACGGGCAATGTAAAGGACACCTGTACGACTCCGTCGTCCATAATATCGCCGTAGGGACGTAATTTTTTCAAATCGGCTTTTTTAATAACGTTGGAATAATCTTTCATAGAAGTTCGAAGAATGGATTAGTATATTCTTTGTCCTTTTGAACAACGCCGTCGAGCCCTTTTCCACCAGTTTCACTCCGCGATACGTTCGCGAAAGCTCGATCTTCAATGGCCTTGAATAAACCGTCTCGATCAATTTTTCGAAGTAAAACTAACGTGTCATCTAATACTTTGTTAGCCCACTTAGATATTGTGCCGTCGCGCTTAAAAGTTATTTCTTTACCAAGATCTTTGGCCGCACCGAAAATGTAATTTGCATTTTTGATGCTCATCCATCGATCTTGTAAAAGTGGCGTGTGCATTGCTTCGGTCGGCATGCCTAAAAGTTGAATCCCTTGATTAGTTAAAACGCCAACAAAGTTAAACATCGCATCCATAAGATGACTAAAGAAAATATCTCCTACTTTATGGCGAGTTGGGGGCATAAATTTAATAGGCGATTTTGGAAAAATATCACGCGTCATCTGGGCTCTTGCGATTTCCAATAGAAGTACGTTCGGGTGCCATGGGTCCATTTCGGCCGCATGTCCTAATCCCATCTGGTCTTCGCGCATGTGAGCATGAAGAGCAAAACGCTCGTTGATAAACTGCGAGGCCAACACTTGGTGACCATTTTCTACAGCGTCGGCGGTGGTTAGATAATTGTCTTCCCCGGTATGAATTGTAATATCTGAATACGCGATAATCATACGCGAAAAGTTTTGATCAATTAATGTTCGTTTCATATTAATGTCACGAAACAAAATGCCGTACATCGCGTCGTTAAGTAGAAAATCGAGCCGTTCGATCGCTGCTGCCGCTGCTATTTCAGACATACATAGACCAGAAGAATAATTGGTCAATCGAATGTAGCGACCAGCTTTTTCTCCGGCCTCATCAAGCGCTTTGCGTATTATCTTAAAGTTTTCTTGAGTCGCGTAGGTCCCGCCAAATCCCTCTGTCGTAGCACCTTCGGGCATATAGTCGAGTAAACTTTGAGCAGTAGATCTAATTACGGCAATGGCATCTGCCCCCGCCTCTACGGCGGCTTTAGCCTGAACTGCGTCTTCGAAAATATTACCGGTCGCAACAATAACGTATTTTAGCGGTGTACCGTTCCAAGTAGTATCAAACGGATCACCCTGCGACTTACGCAAGTCGGCGCGTTCTTCTCTCTTAGTCTTCAGGCGATTCAGAGCTGCTTTACATAGTTCTTGGGCTTTTTTCCGAATGTCCGTCAGGCTCGCTCGGTCCAGCTGACTTAGTTTAATTTCCCCTGCGCCAACCTTAAGGGCAAGTTCGTTAGTTTCGAGTCCTGACGCTAGAAGACCGTTCGCAAACCAATACAACGCGCCCTTGGCAATTACTCGATCGCTGCGGAGCTGATCTACAATTTCGTTCACTAGTGGATAGTTTAAGCCGTTTTTTTGAATTGCGCCTTCGACTCCTATCAACCTAAGTGCCGCGCGTTCAATACTTACACTGGTATGCACGTCAATGACTGTTTTAACTTTTGCGACAATTTGATTTGCCAGCTTACGACATTCGATAATGGTCTGTTGATTCAGTTCAAGATGCGCCATACTTAGTCTCGTACATTTTTCTAATTTCAGGCGCTTGTCTTAATATATTTAGCGCCAAGTCCGCGTGTCCGGGGCGATATCCGTTACCCATAATTAGTTCAACGTCCGCTCCAACACCTTCGGCTCCTAGGGTAGCTTTCGTAAAGCTGGTCGCCATACTAAAATAATAAGCCACTCCCCCTTGCTTGGAGGCCAACACACACGACATCTCCGTATCAGGAATGTTTGCAACGTTTATTACTAAATCAGCCATTTTACCGTCAGTCGCTTTATTCACTATTTCGTAAACTGCAAGCGCATCACGGGCATCTACCGCAAATGCATTTTTTACAAATGAAAGTGAGCGAATACCGTTTACTGCCTCCGTGCTGTAATCGAGCGCGATCACCTTTCCTTTTGGTCCAACGGCCTTTGCGGCTTCGTACAGACACAATACCCCGGATTTTCCAGCACCACCAATCACCACAACCGTATCGCCGGGTTTGCAAAGTTCAGCGGTCTGAGCGGGCGCACCACATACATCTAAAATTGCTAATGCTAAAGACTCAGGAATATCCGATGGTAATTTCGAATAAATACCGGTCGTAAACAAGACTGCGTGGCCCGAAATGTCTACTCGGTCCAAATTCAAATGAATTTTTTTTATCTTTTCGATGTGCAGCGGCGTCAATGTAAGTGAAACTAAGGTCGCAATTCGGTCGCCCTTTTTTAAATTTCCATCCTTGAATTCGAACTTAGGTCCAACGTCAGCCACCGTTCCTATGAGCATTCCACCCGATCCGGTTACTGGATTTTGATGTTTGCCCTGACTGCGGACCAAATTTAAAATATGCGATTCCATGCTTGGCAGACTAGAACCACAAACCGACTTAATTTGGTGAAAACTCGCGGAATCGATATTTAACGATTCTACTTCGATTAGAAGTTCATTTTCATAAATGGGCAGTGAAGCATCGAGCACCGTTGCCTGCTGTGGCAAAGACCCAACGGGTTCTTTCGAACGGTGGGTACCAAAACAGTTGCCCCCCATTCGATACTTCTGAACGGTTCCCAAAACTAGGACCTCTTTTTCTTAGCGTTCTGAATTCGCTCTTCCGCCATGCGGTCGGCAATACGTTGAGTTGGTTGATTTTCTTTCTTCGCTCTAACCAAAATATCTTCGATGGTTTTGTAAATACCCCCAACATGATCATAGGCCCGTTCGGCATTGTAGCCGTCGAGTTCGTGGTAGATATTCATGAGTCCGCCAGCATTGATGGCATAGTCGGGTGCGTACACGATTCCGCGCCGCATTAATTCCGCACCGTCTTCATCGGTGGCCAATTGGTTGTTAGCAGCTCCGGCAACTACTTTACACTTCAGTTCGCGAATCGAAAGATTATTGAGAATAGCACCCAGCGCGTTAGGAGAAACAATGTCGCAATCCTGAGCCAAAATTTCATTAGGTGCTACGATGTCTATTCCGTATTCCTTCTGCGCTCTTGCCACAGCCTGAGGGTCAACGTCGGCACCTACAACTGAGGCGCCCTCTTTAACCAAATAACCAATGAGCGAAAAACTAACATAACCCAGTCCTTGAACTGCAATACGTTTACCTTTGAGCGAAGAAGTACCCCAAACGTGTGCGGCACAGGCTTTCATTCCGTTGTAGGTTCCCCAAGCAGTGAGCGGTGATGGGTCGCCACTTGAACCTGCAACGCCTTCAATCCCCAGTACGTGATTGGTCTCGCGACGCACCAGTGCCAAGTCGTCACCATTGATGCCCACGTCTTTTGCGGTGATATAGCGACCCTTGAGGGTTTCGACATACTGCCCAAATCTTTTCAAAAGTTCGGGAGTTTTATCTTTTTTTGGATCACCAATAATGACGGCTTTCGCACCGCCAAGCTTCAAGCCGCTAATCGACGCCTTGTAAGTCATGCCGCGAGAAAGTCTCAAAACGTCCTCTAAAGCTTGATCTTCAGTCGCGTAGGGATACATTCTGCAGCCGCCGGTGCCGGGCCCAAGGGTTGAATCGTGAATAGCGATAATTGCTTTTAGGCCCACGTCTTTGTCGTGGCAAAATACAATTTGTTCATATCCATCGTTGCTAATTCGCTCAAAAAGATTCATCTCGGTATGTCTCCTCTTTCTTTACTCAAACGTTACGCAGATCTATAGCGCATTTGATATTGACACTCAACTAACGAGAACGATAAACCTACGATATAGATCATTATTTTTAGGGGGATTACGTATTATGGCACTTGGATCTGTAAAGTGGTTTAACGACGCTAAAGGCTACGGTTTTATTCAACAGGACGGTAGCGAGCGAGACATTTTTGTTCACTACACTGCTATTCACGGGGACGGCTTCAAAACCCTTGCTGAAGGCCAGAAGGTAGAGTTTGAGCTTGTTGAAGGTCCGAAAGGTCCTCAAGCAACCAAAGTTCAAAAAGTTCAGTAAATCACAGCTCTTTGTTCGTAACAAAGCCGCCACCCCACGTGGCGGCTTTGTCTTTTTTAAAACTTGAAAAACCCAATTCATTACGCCTGTCTCGTAGTAATTTTGGCTCTTGCGGCGCTGGTTACGGCGCTTCCTCACTTCGAACTTAAGTCCAATCGGTACATGCCCTTCTATAACTTACAGGCTGACGCCTTTTTGCACGGACGAGCGGACCTGGACTTGCCCAAAGACTGGGGCCACGACGTCATTGAGAAAGACGGGAAAAAGTACTTTGCCCTCCCTCCCCTCAATGCGCTTCTGCTCGTTCCGGCCGTGGCTATATACGGTGTTGCGTTTCCAGAGCGCCTTTTTACGCTCACCCTGCTTGCCCTTTATCTCTTGTTTTTATTGAGAATTTTATCCAAAAACTGGCAGTTTCCCACGAAATGGGACCTCCCCCTGTGGCTGGCCTTCCTCGGGCTGGGAACAGACCTGCTCAGCGTTACCGCAAGAGGAACCGCTTGGTTTAGCGCGGCCATCAGTAGCAGTTTCTTTCTTACCTGTTCGGCTTATTTTTTGTGGAAGGGCACCACCTGGTCACGGTATTTCTATTCTGTTTTATTGCTGTGCGTCGCCTCCCTGGGGCGCTACCATCTGACGCTTTTGATTCCAGTGTATCTTGCGGTAATCTACTTTAAATCAAACAACAATTTTAAGCGAACAGCTGCCGCGGCTGTCCCATTGCTGGGGTACATTTGCGCAATCGCGTTTTGGAATTGGTGGCGCTGGGATTCCCCGCTTAGCTTGAATTACCAAAAACACGGCTACGCTACCCACTTTCATGGCCTGGTATCGCAGTACGGCTTTACCAATCCGCTCTATATCTTGGATCACCTGCATCACGGGCTGTTTGCAGTTCCCGAATTATCCTCGGTTTATCCGTTCTTAAATTTCGATCCGAACGGGAACGGGTTATTTGCTACCGCTCCACTTTTTTTGGTTCTCTTTTTTTATCGTAAAAAATATCAGACTCAAGACTGGGTGGCGCTAGCGTGTATTGGCATCGTTGCTTCGGTTGTTATGACTCATTTTTCTACTGGATGGAGCCAATTTGGGTACCGGTACGTCTTAGACGTATTTCCGTTTCTTCTTTTTCTTACATTAAGAACGGACTTTAAAATTTCATCCCCTCTAGGAATTAGCCTCGTGGGGATTTCAATTTTTTTCAGAGTAATCGGAACAATCCTTTCAACTTTGTGAATGGATTATTCCCAATTCAAACCGGTATAAGTCGCTTTAAGAGGTTTCGGTTCCGCCACTTCCAGCGAAGCAACGGGGTACACGCAATAATTCGCAGCCGAGATAGCTGTCGGAAAATGATTTCCACTTTTCTTCACTCCGCCAAAAGGCAATCTGGAAGAGGCTCCGACCGTCGACCGGTTCCAGTTCACTAAACCAACTTCAAGTTCTTGTGCGATTTTTTGGTATTTGTTTTTGTCACTCGTAAAAACACTGGCAACCAACCCGTATTGGACACTATTTGTCAGCTCGATTGCTTGCTCTGGTTCCGAAAAGGAATAAATCGCTAGCATCGGGCCGAATATTTCGGTTTGCTGAAATACACTCTTGCGAACGGCCTGAAGAGAGTTATCACGCACCAAGCAAATCGACGGAGTAACGTAGTTACCGGGAACGTCAATTTCTAACTCTTTGCCACGCATTAATACATCGCAACCTTCACGAGCGGCTATTCCGACAAATTTAAGATATTTTTCCACTGAACTAGCGTCGATTAATGCGCTCATAAACGGGTTGTCGAGCGGGTGCCCGATTGCAAAGGCCTTGGCGCGCTTATGAAGTTTTTCAACATAGGCGTCAAAGATGGTGTGGTGCACAAAAACCCGACTGGTGGCCGAACATCTTTGCCCGGCCGTAATAAAGGCCCCCGTCAATACCTCGTAAATCGACCAGTCTATTGAAGCGTCATCGCACACAATGGCAGAATTTTTTCCGCCCATTTCTAACGCAAGCAGTTTCCAGTACTGATGAAGAGTGTCTTGTTTAATCTTAAATCCCACTTCGTAGGACCCCGTGAACAAAACTCCGTTGGTGTGTTCACTTACCGCGAGTCGCCTGCCTACTTCGCGTTCGCCCTGAACCATATTGAAAACACCTGGCGGAAATCCAGCGTCGTTGAAAGCTTCTGCCATTATCTGGCCAACGCCCGGACTTTTTTCTGAAGGTTTGAAGACAACAGTATTTCCCGTCGCCAGAGCGGGCACTATGTGGCCATTGGCTAAATGCCCAGGAAAATTAAATGGCCCAATTACTACAAAAACCCCATGTGGCCGATAACGACAGGCCCCAAGTGTGCCGTCGAGGATGTTGGGCACCTCGTAATCTGATACGCTTTTCAGACCCTCAGCCAATGTAACGTCGACTTTATTAATCATGGTCGCAACTTCTTGCTTGGCTTCCCACAGGGGCTTTCCGACCTCGCGTGCGATCGTTTCCGCGAGTAGATTTTCTTTGATTTTTAATTGATCTCTATACTTACGTAACAGTTCCGACCGCTCCGCAAGTGTCGTGCGGCGCCATAATTTGAAAGCTTCCTTAGAATTCAAAACAGCGTCTTCGGCGTCACGATACGAATAGACGTAACTTCCCAAGTCGTCCGAAAAGTCGGCTGGAGAAACAACCTTGATTTCACCGGTCTTATCGCGGGGAGCGCGAAAGGTTCCACCGATATAATTGCCCTTGGGAATTCCTAACTTCGAATAGTTGCGTTTTGCGCTCATCGTACCTCCGCGATCTTTTTCAATAGTACGGCATAAAATGAACGGCGTCACCAGGGCGCACCCCGATCAAATCTGCCGTAGGAGCCGAGAACCAAATTTTTCCGTCCTTCACCAAGGCTTCGACATGTGCTGACCTGAACGGAGTCACTCCTTTTGGGGTGACTAGACCCTGGCGCAGACCGGTATTGGGCTGCGTTTCGGCGGAACCGCCCACGTAGTTCACCTGAACCATCTGGCGAATAGGCAAAACGTCGTCCACGTTCGCTGAAACATGAGGCCCACCATCGAATGGGTCTACTTGATTGCGATACTGAAAACCGATTTTCTTTAGCATATGCATAACAGGTTCGGTTTCTTTGCTCACTTTACCAATCGCATTTCGGGCTTCTGCAGATAAAAAAGTGATATAAATTTTCTCTGAGGGAAATAAAGAAAAGATAAACTCTTTGTTTTTGGAGCTCAGAATATCGGCTTCTGTGTAATCCATATTCGTAAATCTTCGTCCGACCGCTTCCCACAGTGGTGATTTTCCTTTTTTCGTAAGCGGGGGCAGTAACTCCGCGAGAATTCTTCTCTTAAACTTGGCCTTATGCATTGCTATATAAAGAAACCTTACAAAGGATATTTGGCGTCCAACTCTTTCATCGGAATTTCGTTTTTCCGGATCTACCAGCAGTCCCCCAATTTCGGTTGGACCATCGGTGTCCCATTTGAATTTTAAAGTTCCATGAATAAAGCCTGTAGATATGGTTTGGCTGTATTTTTGGTCGCTTCCTACTTCGAAATAAAAGTGGGGGGAATCAGGAGTTCCGTGCTGAGCTGCGACCATCGACACACCCAAAATTCGCTTCGTAGCAACGTCTTCCGCAACAAACAAATATTTCGCATCCATTTTATTTGCGACTTTGTCAGAAAACGAATCGGTCGACCTTCGAATTTTCTCACGCCATTGATCTTGGTCATTCGAAATATTTAGAAACCCCGGATGCCTTTCGGCCGCGATTTTCGATAATACTTCTAGACCGGGGATGTCTGACTCTTTGGCTTCACGCAGAATAATCAAAGGCAAAACCTCTCAATCATTCGGTCATAGAAGTGCACCGCCTTATCTAGATGATCTACGATATTGTACTCATTTGGCGAGTGGCTGTTGCCATGACTTAATCCGGGACCGAATACTATAGCGTCGAAACCCGCCTGATAATATTGTGCCGCCTCAGTACTGGTAGCTTTTTTATCTACTTTTTCTGGAATTCCCGCGAGTTGCTGTGAATCTCGCGCCACGCGCACCAATTCGCTCTCGAGTGAAGTATTAAGTGCGGGATTAAATCGCACACGGCTAACTTTGGTCGTGAGATTAGGGTATCTTGCGTTTACTCCCTGAATGGCGCCCTTCAGTTTTGAATCAAATTCATCTGGATTAACTTCTGGCAACAATCGAATATCAAAACTTAAATCTACTGCTCCCGGCCGACACACTATTTTACCAAAATTTATGGTCGAAGTTTTTGGATTAAAGGTTTCATCCTGGGCCGTGAGGAAATCTGTCTGCACTTGCACTACGGCGCGATTAATTCCTTCAACCACTTCGAATACTGAATCCGGTAAAAACTTTACGCCACTTTCGCCGAGACCACCGAATTCGACTCTTACGTTGTCCTGCGAAAGCTGGTCGCGATAAAATCTTCTAAAATCGTCAAAGCTGCTCGACTGCAAATAAAATTCGATAGCCGCGCTATCAGGAACCTTGTTAACCGCGTCGCCCCCCAGGGTTCTGGTGAACCGCATTTGAAAATTCGCGGCTCGAATTTTTTCAATTACCTGAAGCATCTTCTGAATCGCATTTTCACCCAGGTGCGGATAACTGCCATGAGCAGACTTTCCAAAACACTGTAACCCAATTCGAGTGTTGAAACCTTTTGCATCTCGTTCGAGTTGCGCATACCCCACACTAACTTGGTAAACGCAGTAGGCTTTGTGGGCATAAATAATCGACAACTCACTCGGCTCGCCCACTACAACGTATTTGGGATTTACAGCCAGAGACTTAATTAAAAATTTAGCGCCGATCATACCAATTTCTTCGCCGGCAGTGCCCACAAGATAAATTGGCATTTTTAGTTTGCGATCTTTATATCGTTCGCAGGCCTTTAATTTGCAGAGAAAATCTAATTTTACGTCGGCTGATCCTAGCCCAAAAATTTTACCGTCTTTTATTGTGGCAGCGAACGGATCGCCTGAAGTCTCTGTCCAATTGCTTTTCAGGCCTGGACCCACCGTATCGATATGGGTATTGAGCAACAACCCTTTTTTAGTTTTGGTGTCCACCAACGGGTCACCGAGGGTACCAATTAAATTAAATTGGCGTTTACTTACTCCCTCAAGAGAATGACTCACCTCTTGAAGTCGAACTTTAAAGCCCATCTTGTCCATGAGCGACTGCAAATAAACGGCAATCTCTTCGTTGCCATTTTGGCTTACGGAATTAATTCGAATAATGTTTTCAACTTGTTCCAAAAAATTCATCGCTGAATCTCTTTTGCAGTTTCACGAACTGCTGTTTCAATTAATGTAAAAACTTCTTTTACGTGAGCCTCTGTCATTACAGCCAGCGGAGGAAGCATTCGTACCCGGTATGGGTCGTGGCCGCAGAAGAAAGCAATTGCGCCGAGATCCCAAAGTTTAAAGAGGAATTTTTTGGTCTGTTCGAGCGTGCCGTCAAAGAGCGTGAACGCTTGCATGCCTCCTACTACAGTGTAGTCGATAACATGTTTTCCCAAATCACCTTGTTTAAGGCGCTCAAACTCTGAAATTGCTATTTTCTCTAATTTTCGTACGTGACCATGTTGACCGGCTATTTGTTTTTTTAATAATTCAATCGCCTTGCGTCCGGCCCGTAAAGAAGACGAAGCTCCGGCGAATGTACCCGACACCAATCCCGGCTTCGGATTATATTCTGCTGCATATAACACCGCGCCAGTTTGAAGTAACTTGGCGATCGTCACAACATCGACCAGCTCTTCTAGCCCGAACCTCTGATACGCAAAAATTTCTCCGGTTCGACCAAACGTTTGAATTTCGTCGACCCATATAGCGAGTCCCGCTTTTTTTGCCTCGGTACAAACCTTCACAAAAAACTCGTTGGGCGCGCTGTTAAACCCACCTTCTCCCTGTACAATTTCGAACTCCAACGCCGCGTAACGCCCGGGGTATCGCGCCATTTCATCTTTAATGCGACCCACAACAGCGTCGGCCTGCTGATCTGGTGAGTCACTCGAACGCGGATCAAAAAATGGCAAATAATAAACTTCGCCGTAGACCGGCTGTCCTTCCCGGTATTTCGCGTTGTCGGTAATTTCCTGTAGTGCTGTGGTTCTGCCTGCAAAACAATGTTCAAAAGTAAAAATTCGCGTCGCTGGCGCTTTTTTCTGCCGAATAATCTTGAGTGCGTTTTCGTTCGCAATAGCACCACAGGAGGTCAACCAAACGTGCTTGAGTCGACTCTTCGGTCCGACCACATCCAGCAAATCTGCCATTAAGCCGCCGTAGTCGGGCAAGGGGGCTAAGTTTCCTTGCATCACATCACCCCAAAGCCCGTCGAATTCTGCTTCAAAAAAATCAATATTCCCGTGGCCCCAAAAATTAACACCAATTCCAGTAATAAGGTCGTATTTCACGCTACCGTCGCGCAATTCAACGAAGGGGCCATTTCCAGCGCCCGAGCCTATGAATGGATAATAAAGATCTCTTCCCCTGGCCTTTGAAACTCGATCAACTTCCGCCGCGTAATCTGCCCTTAATTCATTGCTTGGCCCGCGCACTCCGTTAATTTTTGACAACTCCTGGCGCAGTAACCGCATTATTTCATTTTTTTTCTGCTGATACTCTGGAGCCTGAGTGATCGTATCAAATACGGTGGATGATTTGGGTGCAAGCGTGGGTGTTGCGGGCATAAAACCTCAGATCGGCTTCTTTGAATTTGTAATGACGAGTGCACAAACGCTAGCATATGGGGTATTTTGTTGCAATAAAGTGGGAGCTTATGAGCGAAACTCAGGATTCTACGCAAAAACTATTTGAAAACGGCGACTTCGCCGGCGCCTTGGCTGCCATTCGTGAGTCCGAAATGCGGTCGCCATCTGATTGGAATAATTCAGGTCTAATTCTATATAAAAACGGTCAACTTGAAAAAGCTTACGCGTATTTTTTAAAAGCGAAAACCTTAGGCGGCGACAACCGCGATTCGACTCACAATCTTCAAGTGATCGCCGAGAAGCTAAAAATGCAGGGCATTACTGCTTCGCAGCAATCCATCTTGGTTGATCAAATGGGATTGGGTGCTAAATCGCTAACCGTGGGTTGGGTGGGCCTCCCTCTTGGAATTTTACTAACCGCGTCTGCTTTTTTTTTGAAAGCGGCCAAACGCCAGCGTGCCATAGACCGTCCGCTCATTCGCATTCCCGCTTTTGGCTTCGCACTTTTCTTTTTAATATTAACCATTCTGCTGGGCGGCGGGTTCTTTTACGTGCGCGGTTTGAATTTGATGGTCGTGTCGGTTCCCGTTGCAGAGGTACTTTCGGGTCCGGCCAAAACATATTCTACAGTTCACAAAATAGCGCCGATGACCGTGGTTCGCGCTACCGGGGACCGCCGTGTGGACACAGATGGAAAAGAGTGGCACCAAATCGAATTTGGAAACGAAAACATCGGCTGGACCCGCGCCGAAGAACTGCTGGCTTTGTAATTACCGGCGTTGTATTTCCTAAAAAGGAGTTGGCTCAACCATGAACTTTTATCACTCTTCAATTTCGACTATTTTGACTGCCGCGTTAATTGTCGCATCTAGTATTACGAGCGGTTGTGCGGGCAAAGGGGTGGATGAAACGAATCCGCAATCGGTATTCGAAGACGCAGTCGAAGACGCAAATGACCATCGTTACGCAATGGCTCTCGAAAAACTAAAGGATGTTAAAAATCGCTTCCCCTATTCTAGTTTTGCCAAGGCGGCGCAACTAAAAATCGCCGATGTTCATTTTGAAGACGAGTCCTATGTTGAAGCCGCCTCCGGATACGAAACATTTCGCGACCTTTACCCGAAACACGAAAAAGCAGATTATGTAATATTTCGTACTGGCGAGTCTTATTTCAATCAATTGCCATCGACCACAGATCGCGACCTTTCTCCGGCGTGGAAAGCAGTCGAATCTTTTCGAGAATTGCGACAGCTTTACCCCAAATCAGAGTTTGTGGAAAAGTCGCGATCCCTCGAGGCCGAAGCTCTCGGAAAACTTGCTGAAAAAGAACGTTACATCGCGGATTTCTATTTCGACACCGAAAATTACGACAGTGCTGCAAGACGGTACGAGAAAATCACGACTCAATTTGTCGGCACGCCTTCTGAACAACCGGCTTATGCCCGTTGGCTTAAGAGTCTTCTCAAACAAAATGAGATCGATGCGGCTAGACACGTCTATGATACCTATGTGGCGCGCCACCCCAATGGGGAATATTCCTCCGAAATGAAAAACGCATTTGATAATTTTTCGAAAGATACGGGAAATGAATGACAACGCCTCACTTTGACGCTCAAAAAGCCCATCGTTTTATAAAAGAACGAAACTTTGATGCGGCAATATCAGCTTGTGAGTCACTGCTGGCTTCTGAACAAGCCGCTGAGTCCGACAAAAAAAACGCTCTTCATATGCTCGGCACTGCATTTTACATGCAAGGGAAGCTCGGAAAGAGCATCGAACAATTCAAAAAATTGCTAGCTATGGATCCTAAACATACAGATGCCGCAATTTCCTTGAGTGTCATTTACAACGACATAGGTAAATACGACGAAGCCAAGAAAATTTACCAGGTCGCAAATCAGTCGCTACAGTTGAAACGCAAGGGAAGCGACGAAATGCTGGATCGCAAATTTGCCCTCAAACACATTGAGCTGGGTGATCTTTACCTTAAATATCATCGCTATGATGATGCACTGGATGATTATTCCAGAGCAGCGCGCCTGGCACCCGCCGACCTTTCCATTCGCATTAAACTTGCTAAGGTTTATGCGAAAAAAGGATTCACTACACGTGCGATACAGGAGCTCCAACAGCTCTGCAACGAACACCCAGAGTACACTTCTGCTCGCCTTCACCTTGGTTTAATGTATTTTTCTCAGGGTAATGTCATTGATGCTCAACTCGAGTGGGAAAAGGCCCGCAATCAAGACCCGAATAACCCTGAACTACAGACTTACCTGAACATGGCGTCCCGTGCGACTGAGACGAGTGTTTAAAAACCGCTGGCGATTTTTATGCTTGCACCAAAGTCGTGGAGCGACCCAAAAATTATAAATATTTCTTCTGGAGTAGCGCTCTGTTTCGCCAGAAACGCCTCTACTCTAGCTAGCGCAAGTTCTTCTCTTTTTTTTAGGATTACTTCATAGATTTCTTTGCTCTTGCCGCAATCTATGTGTGCAACAGAATTAAGATCGCATTCGCCTAACAAAACTACTCCGCGATCATACAACGAACGTTGCTCACTACCACTTCCAGTAGCGTACACATTGTTTAGTCGACCCAAAACCCACAACAAGGGGGCGGCCATGTTATTTTCTAGAAGAAATTTTTGATCCTCATTTAGGTCTTCGTAACGGCTAGGAAGCCCGTTTGAAAATGTCTCTAAATAAATATTCAATTTCGGATTTTGCTCTAAGTAGCTTTTGCGGTTCTTTTCTTCGAGATCTTCGGTTAGCCCCTCGACGAAAACTATGGCGCTGGCCCGATTCCAGAAAAACTTTGCTATTTTATATTGAGACTCACAAATCTCTTCTTTATCAGGGACACTAGCGGTCCCGCCTTTTATCGGGTGCTTCTGGCGAATATGGTAGATTTTTGCCTCGTTACTCATCAATGAAATATCGGTCTGTTTCTGAGAACTTCCGATAGGCACAACTAACCTACCCCAAAACGATATGTCGCTTCGCTACTGACTTCCCGGCTTCTCCTAAAGTTGATTTAATTTAAAAGGTCAAATACGTTGCTTTAAATGTCTCGTGGATACTTTACCCTCACTTCTCCGATTTTGGTTCTTTTCTTGTTCGGGTTAATTTTTATTTTTAGGGCTTTTTTCGCAAAAAACACCGGGTTTTGGTGCGATGAAGTTGGCTGGATCGGTTATTCGATCGGTACCTATGGCGATACTATTAAAAATGTAATCAATGAACCGGGCCCCCTGGGTCCGCTTGATCTTTTATTGATCGCATTTTTTGGTAAAAACCTAATTTTTCTTGGCATCGACCCCCATGTCGCACTTCGAATTTTTACTATCTTGCTGGCAACCGGTACGAGCCTGTTGGCATTTGGTTCAAAGTTTGTAACCAAGCCTGAACGTTGGTCTTGGTTGTTGTGGAGCGCTTCTAACTCCGCAATAAACGCAATGGCTACAAATATGCGTCCATATGCGGGTATGATATTTTTCTCTGCCTGTGCGCTTTTCGCCGGCGTTGAATTGATCCGTTCCAAATCGCAAGCACCCACAAAGTTCTTTTGGCTTTTAATGGCGCTGCTTTTTGTTAGCTCCCTTGCCCACCCCTACATATTAATGGCTATGGTTTTTATTCTGCCCTTTATTTTTCTGAGTACATTTTCCAAACGACACAAGGCGCTGCTTAGTGGGCTTTTATTAATTGGAATCGCTGTAAAAGTTTATTGGTTTGCCTTTTTGCGGAGCTCCCCAGAACACACTCTAGCATTTCCACATTTTTTCCAGCAAGTTATGCGCTTCCACTGGCTCCATCAACTGAACGAAGGGCTACATGCACTGGCTAGCCCCGGAACACCACTAAAAGTTGTTGGTCTCTTTTATTTGGGAGGGCTCTTTCTAGCTCTAAAAGAGAAGCTGATTTGGGGTATAGCGTTGGCTGCAATGCTTCTTGGCGGTCTGGTAATCCCGATTTTTTTGAATATTCGACATGAATATTTCTTTGCATCGAGGCAACTCTTGATTGCGCTTCCATTTCTGGGTTGGCTTACTACCCTTTCCATTTCTTATTTTTTTTCAAAAAGGTGGAAGCTACGTTGGGTGATCGGCGCTGTGTTTTTGGTCGTCGGGATTATTCTACCTTTGCGACATTGGGTTCTTAATGTTCCGCCATTTGTGGATATTCCGCGTTACAAAATGCATGAGACTTTTAATTTACCAGAATTTAGCGACGACAAAACAATCATAGTTCTTTCGAGTTGCCATGTGGGAAGTGCGTATCTTTATTCTTCGAACGACGGCTTTAAAAATTACTTCGACCACTACGCGGCAAAAAACAAAATGATGGTTCCAGTCAATAAACGCGTTTTACTCTGGTCTACGGCAGGAAACAGTTGCTCGGGAGAAATTGCTAAAGTTCCGAACGATCTTAACTTGCTTAAACTCACGAAAAATAACCCCTCACAGTTCGCAGTTCTTGCGCCGTTCAATGTGGCGGTGCCTGAAGCCATTCGGCATTTACCCTGTCGCACTGAAATCAACTCTCAATGCAACTAAAGCGTTTTAACTTGGGAACTTGGAACCATCGATCGGAGATTGATCGGTAGGCTTGTAGCTTTCCGCTCTGTTTCCGAGCGGGTTTTAGCGGTGGCAGCGATCGTAGTTAAGTGGGTCTTGAGTTCCTTGAACATTAAATGTTTCAAGGTAAATTCATTTTCCTGCAATACCACCTGACGACCAACTTGATCTCTCAAATTGATTACGATTGGAGCCTTTAAATTTGCAGTCATTTGCGTGACGTCACGAGGAATCGTTAGAATTGTAAAAACGATACTTTGATTGATATTTTCTAAGCAAAGCAGCTTTAATTCCTGAGCGGAAAGCTTTACTATATAATCTGATTTAAAGATTCGGGGTTCAAGCACTGGAAAAGCCACACCCGGTTCGTCCAGTGACTGCATCCACAGAATGAGAGTTTCATCCGCCGGGTCTACCAAGCAGTATCGCTTGAGATCCGTAAAACCCAAAATTCCATCGGGAAACGCGATAATTTCTTCGGGACTAACTTCCAATTCCTCAAAACGCGTCGTTTTTATTTTCATGCTCGACCTCCTGTCTCGCTAAAGCCTGGGCGCACCATCTTTTTGGTTTTATCCTTTGATTGCTTTGGACATGTCCTTCATCGTGTCCGGAGTCGCACTTACAGCTTCCTTGTTTTGTTCCTGAATAGCAAGGTACACCTCTTCACGATGAATCTTGGTTTCCTTAGGGGCTTTGATCCCTAAACGAACTTGTTTGCCTTTGATCTGCACAACCACAATCTTAATATGGTCGTCGATCGCAATACTTTCTCCGAGCTTCCTTGTTAGAACCAACATAACTTCCACTCCCTAATGCTTTGCAATAGTAGTCCTTTACAGGGTTTCCGTATTATCGATAGATGGGGGGTTACGCAACACATTAATAAAATCCTACTTCAAAAAATCCAGCAAAGTCGGTTGGATAAGCTTTTGTGCAGCGCTCAAAGACGATCTTAAAATGGTTTCCTCTTTGGCTAGGTTGGACCAAAGCTCCGTATAATCGGCATCTTCTATTTGAGTGGCCAACTCAGCGTTAGAAAGATCAGCCTTTTCCGAAGCCCCAATTGCCTGATCAATTGAGTTGGAACGCGCGCTTACCTTTGCACGTACCGTAATTGTATTTTTAATAAGTTCGTCGAGGCGCTCCATCGTATCGCGTATAGTGATTGTATCGTTGGTCAATAACCCTACGCGCAGCGCGTCGATCTCTTTAAAAGCGTCAATGGTCTCAATGCTGGGAACACCCTGTTGTTCACTAGGCGGGGGCTCTCCCGGAGCTGCGGCCGAATTCTGAGTTTTATCTACTGCCGCAGGCGATCGGGCTTGGTCCTCGGATTTATATCTTTGGATTTGAAACGCTACCGGTCCTGGTACATTTATCGGAACATAAACGCCCTTTTGAATTTCTATCGGCATTTCGCCATTGTCACCACGGTATTCACCTGTCGGTGTGTAGGGGGCGGAAAGGGTTTTGAATCCACCGAACAAATATTGTTCACCTACCCGGCGATTAGCGATTGAAAGTAGCTGCTGATAAAGAGCGGTCACCTCTTGCGCAACACCCAAGCGCGAGTCAACCGAAGCGCTGGCGCCGCTCGATTGATTAATGGCTATCTCTTTGGCTCTCACAAAAATATCGTAAAGTTCGTTTAGGGCAGTGTCCGCAAACTGAAGTCGATTTTTGGCCATCGCGCCATTATTTGCAAACTGCGAATTCACGGTAGCCTGGGTGCGAATATCCAGTATTTTACTGTTACCCGCCGGATCGTCACTTGGCGTTACTAATTTTTTTTGAGTCGCATTCTGAATTTGCAAACGCTCTAAACGACCGCGCGTTCGGCGCAACGCATCTTTAACGCTACCTGCTGATGTGTTGTCACTTACCCGCATAAATTACTACGCCCTCATGTTCAGAACGGTTTCGAGAATCTCGTCTGCCACTTTAATTACTTTCGCCGCCGCATCGAATGCGTGCTGATACTGCACAAGATTTGTAGTTTCCTCATCGAGGCTTACGCCCGAAATGCTTTCCCGCACTTTTTCCAATTGAGTAACTATGTTGGTTTGATGTTCTAAAACATGCTTATTGCGATGGCTCGCTGTCGCAAGCTCAGTAACTGTGGCATTATAAAAATCGTCGAAAGTAGCTACCCCGCCCCCCATGGTTTTTGCGTGTTGTAGGTTCGAGATTTGTTGAATCAAGCGATTGTCACCTGGAGAATCCGGTAACAGGCCAGTAGCTATTACATTAGCATCCGCCGCGACAGCATCGCTAATTCTCAGAAATTCAGCAGCGCCTCTTTTTGTTGTGAGCGGTGCAAAAAAATCAATCCCTGTCGTTCCTCGGGCAGAGTAACCCGCGCGATGGACTTCGTTGAGCTTGGACCCAAATGAAAACGCTAACTCATCAAGTCTTTCGTGTGCTCGTCCGATTAGTTTGTCTCGAGACTCAAGAAGTCCACCAAGTTTACCGCCTGAGATTCGTTCCGTAACATTGGGTGGCGCTAAATTTTCCAATAAGATCTTTAATCCACCTTCCGGGCGGCCCGTCTCAGGGTCACCCTTGGCCGACTCAACATAAAGCTTATTGAATTGCGTGCCAACTACAAGCGGTCCTACGCCTGCCAACGAAACCGTGAAATCTCCTTTTTCATTGGTGGCAAGTGATACGTTAGCGGTAGTTCCCAGTTTTTTTACTGCAAGATCTCGTTGGTCTCGCAGGTCTGGCGCTTCGCCCCCTTTGAGCTCCATGGTCTTAATTTCCTGATTAAGATGAGCGATTCGCTGAATTAAATCGTTAGCTTCCCCAACCGACGCACTGATTCGTCTATCAATGTTGCGCTGCACGTCTGTTAGACTTCGATTAATGCGATGAAAGTCAGAGGTTAACTGAATGGCCGACTCGCGCAATGTAGCACGAAGAGACTCGCTTTCTGGTTCGTTTGCAAGCTTTCGGTATTCGTTGAAAAATTTACTGATTAATCGGTTCATTCCGTCATTATCGATCTCGTTGAAAATGTTTTCTGTCTGAGATAGCGCGACATCTTTTTCTTGATACTCGCCAAAGTGTTTCATCTCATTCGTGATTTGGCGGTTTAAAAAATCGTCGTTTATTCGACGCACGTTTGCTACTCGGGTGCCCGTACCCAAAACAACATTACCTAATCCAATCGGTGTGCTTGTTGTTTGATCGACTCTTTGGCGAGAGTATCCCTCAGTATTGGCGTTGGCGATATTATGACCGGTAGTAGACAGTGCAGTACGGCTGGCAAAAAGTCCGGACTTTCCGGTATTAAAAAGATTAACGGAACTTGCCATTTTTGTTTAAGCTTCCGTTGAAAGAAGCCTACCCCCCTGCTCCGCAATTGGTTGCCGGGTACCCTGACTCGAATAGTTTTCTGGACTACTCGAACTGGCTACGCCCAACACATTGCGCTTTAATTCTTCAATTCTAGCGAGAGATTCTTCGGCAAATGTCATATTACGTTTATTGCGGTCTCGGGCTTGTTCAATGAGCATGTTTAAGGCTTCGCGGGTTTTTACCAACACCGTGATCCCTGGGCCTTCAATGCGTTGTCCTAGAGCCAACGATAGCTCTTTGAGAGTAACGGTGGCTGGGTTCAGCTTGCACTCAATCGAAATTTCATCGACTATTTTTTTTCTAAGTTGTTCGAGGTTCCATATTTCAGCAAGCAGCACTTCTTTAGTTTTAGAGGCCTCGCCCAAGGCTTCGATCTCGAGCGACACCATGTGCGCGTGCTCTTCATCTAAAACGTCTAGCAACGTTCGATGAACGCTAAGTAGTTTTTCTAGAATATACTGTAATTCGTTTAGCCTAGATTCCATGGCGTTACGTCCGGCCCTCCTAGCCGGGCAAACTTAGGGTGCGAACTTATCTCATATGTTCAGCGAGCATTTTCTCCGCGACTGCATCGGTATCAACTTTGTAGGTGCCTTTTTGAATTGCTTCGCGCAATTGCGCTACTCGCTCTTCTCGAACATCTGGGGCATTGGATGCGATTTCTTTCGCCTTGGCTGCCTGTTTAGCACCCGAAGAAATATCTACTTTTTCGTAATTAGCTCCACCGCCAAATAAACTTTGTTTTCTTTTATTTTTCGATGTTTGTGCTTCACCTGCGCGATTGGTAGCAGTGGAATCTTTGGTTTTTTCTATCGCGTTGGAAGCTGCCGGATTTACCTTCATAAGACCTCCGTGTCTCTATACATAAAGTTATCTTTTACGTCGAATCTGCGCAAGGACCAGGTCCTTTATGCCTAACATGCCCTGGGAGCTCATTGTGCGGGAATATTCATTGTCGAGCATCTGCCGAAAAATACGCTCGCCTTGGCTTGTGGGAACAAGCTGTGATTCTTGGACGGACTTTCTCATTTCTTGAAGCAAGAGATCCGTCATTATCGCCTCCATTCCTTCTGCGGCGGCAATTTCATCGGGGGTGGCGTCTCTCAGATTATGCAGGGGAATACTTTTACTCGCGGCCGGCATAAATTGCCCGCCTCTCGCGGAACTTCCTCCGACTACTCCTGCTAGAACTAAAAGAAAGAGCAGGGGCCAACCGTGGCCCCTGCTCCTGGTCACAACGATGCTCTCACGAGCGTCCGTGCTCTTCACGCGCCGCTTTCCAGAACAAAGGTTTCCACCCGCCATCCTAGCAGGCAATTCGATTCCTCGTCTGTTTCCTGTGGGCGCACTCGTCTTCCTATGACTTTGAGCCATCGTTGTTTCCAAACTACAAGACCTCCAAATCCGCTTGTAATGCACCAGACGCTCTTAACGCCTGAAAAATTGCTGTTAGGTCGCGTGGCGTAACCCCAAGGGTATTCAACGCTTTCACGACGTCTTTGATCGTAGCACCACCTACGACCCCTACTTTTTCTTTTGGACCTTTCGGACCGGCTACTTCGATTGCAAGTTCACCATGAGAAATTGCGACGTTTTTAATCTGAACATTTTCACCGATTACAACAGTTCCTGTGCGTTCATTTAGAACGACTCGAGCTTTCGAATCTGCATCGACGTCGAGATTTTCTATTGTAGCCATCAACTCCACGCCACTTCCTTCAAAGTTAAAGGGTGCGATAACATCTACTGTTCCGGAATCTCGTGCCACTGCATATTTGCCGCCAAGCTCAGTGTTGATTACCTTGGTGAGCCTGGCTGCTGTCGTAAAATCTGGATTGTTAATTGAAAGTACAAAAGTCTTTTTGTTCGTAAAACTTCCATCGATTTCCTTTTCCACCAACGCACCATTTGGGACTCTTGCCGTGGTAGGAAATGATACTTTGCCTCCGCCGTCAGTTAATCCACCAAGAGATACTGGCCCCTGCGATACCGCGTAGACTGTCTGATCGCCTGCTCGCAAAGGAGTAACCAGCAAGGTCCCTCCCTCGAGGCTGGCAGCATCACCAATACTTGAAACGGTAACATCGATTCGAGTGCCGGCACGGGCAAACGGCGGAAGCTTCGCGGTGGCAATTACTGCCGCAACGTTTTTTGACTTAAAATCGGTCGCACCGGTTTGTATGCCCATTTTTTCGAATAATCGAATCATGGATTTAGAGGTTATATCGGTGCCCGAGTCACCCGTTCCTTTGAGACCAATTACGAGGCCATATCCAATTAGCAAGTTGTCACGCACGCCCTTTACTGAAGCGATGTCCTTAATCCGGGAACCATGCACGAACGGCGTTGCCAAAAAGACGATCACTATAACTATGACGTTAAGCTTTTTCATCGATAGAGCTCCACTCGATGTTCAAAAAATCTCGATGACTTGATCTGGTCTACTTCACTAATTTCGTTGCCACGTACGATTGCTACGACTTCGATATTGCGCACTGACCTTTTAAAGGGAATGCGCTTTACTCCACGTATACGTATGTTTCCGTTTTGATACCTTTCGAGAACTTCGGCAGTCATAAGATCCTCATGAGACAGTTCGCCACTGTTGGTTGCAGCCGGTGCTCTGGTAGCATCGTCGGGTGCGGCCGCTGCCACTTCTTTTGTTAGGCCGGGAACTCGAATCTCTTGGTCCCTATATTCGGGCGGCAGTATTTTTTTTACTTCCCGTACCATGTCGCTTCTTAACTGATCTTCGATGACTATGGTGACAAGGTCGCCAGGGGCCTTAAGTTTGTTTCGCGCAAATAGATAATTACTTTGTCCGTCGTCGTTCCAGAGGCTGTTTTCATTTCTCATGGATTCATCGATAAAGTTCTGTTTGGTCACGCGGCCGGATTTTGCTCTGATTCCTGCCAAGTCAACCGGGGTACCTGAGATTGGAGCCTCGCGAGAGTCGCGCGCATTTAATGGCGGTGGTGGTAACATTCGATTCGCGGGATCTCTATAGTCAAAATCACTTGCCGGTGCTCGACTCGTGTCCGCCTCGTCCTCCACTTCAGAACGCAAGCTACGAACCCATCCACAACCAGACAGCGTGGCGATTAATAGAAGCAAGAGCGTGGTGCTCGCAGTATTCACAGCCACACCTCAACTTGTCTTCCGGATAATAGTCGGCCTCGAAATGTACGATTATATTTGTTTACTTGCACACTAATGGTGTCGCCCTGGGCGCCGCTGCTCTGAGCAGTTCCCTTTGTAGTTACCGTAAGGTTGTCGGACTTTATAATCAACGTTACCGCGTCGCCCATGCGAACATCCTGAATTTTTTCTATGGCACTGAAAGTTAAGGGCGTGCCTCGAATAATTGATCTTTGCGCCCGTCGACCCTGCGGAAAACTATCTTCCGGAAACGATAAATCGTTACTGCCAAATAAGTTTATTGGTTTTAATTCGAAATTTTCTTTTTCAATTAAATCGCCGGGTCGCACAGTTTTTGTAGCTACATACGCTTTAGCAGTGCGCGCGACTTCAGCTGTAATCCAGCCGAGCGGCTGCGTTCCGACTCCGGTACTCACAATTTTAGCATTAATTTTTTGACTCAAGTTCGGTGGAAGATCGAGATCCCAACCCGTATCGCCAGAATATGAAACATAAACTGGATTCGAAATTCTGATGTTTTCTACTTTGATATTTTCCGGATCTTCGCTAAATTTTTTGACTAGTTTTTCTTTTATTTTCGAAGATATTTCTTCAACCAGCAGTTCACGATGGGTTTGTTGAACTGCAACCGATTCGGAACCAACAACACGAAGTACATAACCCGTTAGGCCGATTGATGCGGTCGCTTTCTGAATATCTTCACGGGAAATGGTGCGATTTAATTCTCCATTCAAATTCCAAAGACAACATTGATTTTTCGAGTGTCGACATCGAATTTGAATCCATGAGTCTTCCACCAAATCCTGCAAACACACCGACTGAGAGCTGACCATTGCTGCGTTTTTTAGACGTATTTCTCTTTCGATCGCCAGGTCAGGAGTCGCAACAAGTCCCGCCATCGATGTGCTGGACACGAACAGTAAGAGAGTAAAGTACTTTGTCATATCACCCACTATTTCATTACGTTATTGAGAGTGGACCACATTTGGTCGCCGACCGTCATAACCCGCGCGTTAGATTCGTATGTGCGTTGTGCGGAAATCATGTCCATTATAGATTCAGTCGGTTTGACATTTGACGCCTCCACGGCGCCCTGCTGAATGGTGCCCAAAGTATTTTCCCCGGGAGTGCCCTGCACTGGTGGGCCACTTGAGGCCGTCGGAGTAACTAGGTTTTCTCCAATTTTTTTCATAGCGCCCGGGTTGAGAAAATTGACAGTCTGAATTTGTCCGATCTCGGCATCCTGACCTTCGGCCGTCATGACTCTTACCTGACCATTGCCGGTTATGGTTACGCCGGCGGTTCCTGGGGGAATCTGTATTGGTGGAATCATCGGATAACCAGAAGACGTGACCAAACGACCTTGTGCATCCATTTTAAAAGATCCATCTCGAGTGTACGCGATCTGCCCGTTTGGCAATTGGCACGCAAAAAAACCCTCGCCGTTGATCATTAAATCGAAAAGACCATTCGTGATTTTCACTGGTCCTTGTTCCTGAATGGAATACTGTGCTGCTACTTTTGATCCCGATCCTACTTGTACACCCACAGGCGCTTGATTTACGCCAGGCGCCCCACCAGGATCTTTTATCGTTTGATACATGAGGTCGTGGAATTCGGTCCGACCCCGTTTATACGACGTCGTATTCATATTCGCTAAATCGTTGGAGATCTGATCTAATTTAGCTTCTTGCGCCTGCATACCTGTTGCAGCTGTTGATAAAGATCGAATCATAATTTACCTACCTCATTCGCTTCTTTTACTGCCATTTCGTTATATGCCTTGATGGCTTTCATATTGGATTCGAACAACCGATTCGCTTTTATGACATTCATAATTTCGGATACCGCGTTTACGTTGCTACCCTCGATAAAACCTTGGTGAATTCGCGAACCTCGAGCAACACTCGCTACATTTGTGGGGCTAGGATTGGTAAAAATCGCA
>DGKJ01000051.1:43362-98767 GCA_002387735.1 Bacteriovoracaceae bacterium UBA4573
AGTAAAAATCGCAGCTCCTTTTTTTAATAGTTGGCTAGGATTTGAAAATTCGGCCATCGCGATCTGCGCAATTTCCTCATTGCCTACAAAAATTTTTCCGTCGTCGGTGATGCGAAGTTTGGATCCGGAACTCATCGCTTCAGCTAAGTTAATGGGCTGCAGCCCGCCTGGTTGTGCTTGGTCCTGGGGCACAGCGCCTGGGGCGTTCTGCTCTCCGCCACCCCAAGGCGGAAGCGCGCCACTAAACGGACTTGCAGCGGCTGGAGCTCTACCTACTTCTGCCTGAGCATCCGCTGTTTCACCGCCAGCTTCGGCGGCGGCGCCAGCTAGTGAGAGCACGCGGTAACCGTCGTTGGTCATTAACTGACCGTTACCGGCAATTTTAAAGTCACCGGCTCGGGTAAAGGCGAGACCGTTTGGCGTTTGGACTGCGAAATACCCCGGGCCTTCTATAGCCAAGTCTAAGGGGCCGTTTGTTTGTCGGAAAGTTCCCTGCGAGTGGTCCGTAACCACTGCGTCAACATTGACCATCGCATGCTCGCGGCCGTCATGATGGTAAAAGTCAGAGTCTCTAAAGATCGTTCGGGGAATATCGACATCGGGCGACGGCGGCCTTTCGTGAATTGTCAGGTACTCTTTGAACGTAGGTTCATCTTTTTTAAAGCCCGCAGTATTTGCGTTAGCTAAGTTATTTGCAGCGATATCGATGGCCTGGCTTTGCGCCATGCTACCCGAAACCGAAGTCCATAATCCAGTAGGTGAACCCATGTGGTCGCTTTCCCCCAATCTCTAAGAAAGCAAACTGTGGGCCGAGAGCAACCCGCTTCAGTATTTGTAATCGGTATTTTTGACCTCGATTGAAATGACTCATCTTTTTTATCGGTATCGAGCAAAAGTTTCCTCATTTTCATGACAGAGCCCATCCCAATAAGTTCATAGATCTCACAAATTTTTGACGATACTTGGCATTTGCCGTCAATCCTCCAACGGTTCGCATAAAGATCAGCGGCACTGTTTGACGATACAAAACCCCCTTGTTAGAAAGCCTTATGCCCACTCAACTGCTCAAGGCGGCGCCAGTCACGGCTGCGCTTTACGAAGAGTTAAAAAGAAAAATATCCGGATTTAAAAATCAGCACGGCCGATCTCCGAAGCTTGTCACCGTTTTAGTTGGAGAGGACCCCGCAAGTCAGATCTATGTTTCGAAAAAAGGTTCCACGTGTCACGCCCTTGGAATGGCTCACGAGGACTTTAAGTTAAGCTCAAACATCTCCGAGGGCGAATTGCTGTTGCTTCTAGATCGCCTAAATGCTGACGATTCGGTCGATGGCATTTTAGTTCAAAGTCCACTTCCCAAGCAGATTTCGAGTCAACGGGTTTATGACCACATTCGACCTGATAAAGACGTCGACTGTTTTTCTGCTACCAACGTTGGTCTTTGTGCGCAAAATCGCGCATTACTACTACCCTGCACTCCGGCGGGCATCATGGAACTTCTGCGCTTTTATAAAATAGCCGTAGCTGGAAAAAACGCACTCGTTTTGGGTCGCTCGGATATCGTTGGAAAACCAATGGCCCTTTTGCTTCTGCACGCAGATGCTACCGTTACTGTGGCCCACTCGAAAACCTCCGATCTTGCCGAACATATCGCTAACTCTGACCTGGTCGTTTCAGCCATCGGGCGTAGAGGCGTGTTGACGGGGACGCTCCCCTGGAAATCTTCCTGCACAGTCATCGATGTCGGGATTCATCGCATTGCGGACGGCAGAGTTGTTGGAGACTGCGAATTTTCAGAAATTGAACAAAAGGTCGCCGCTATCACTCCGGTTCCGGGCGGTGTGGGCCCCATGACCATCGCATGGTTGATGGCCAACACTGTTAAGGCGGCCTATTTTCGCAAAGGAAACTGAAGTGAACACACCGAAATCGAATCAACTTAAACGGACTTCTTTATATGACGAACACGTTAGGCTTAACGGCAAAATCGTAGACTTCGCCGGCTGGGAAATGCCTGTGCAGTATACCGGCCTCGCTGATGAACACGACACCGTTCGCAATAAAGTTGGATTGTTCGATGTTTCTCATATGGGCGAAGTTCGAGTTCGAGGACGTGGTTCGCTCGAGTTTCTCAATAAATTACTCACCAACAACGTAGCAAAAATTCAGTTGGGTCAGGCTCAATACAACGTCATGTGTTATGAGGATGGCGGGTGTGTAGATGACCTCATTGTCCATAAAATGGGCGAAGAGGATTATTTCATCTGCGTAAATGCTTCAAACACCGAAAAAGACTTCGAATGGATGCGGCAACACGCTCCGGCGTCTTTATCTCTCGAAAATGTTTCTAGCGAATACACTCAAATTGCCATTCAGGGTCGGTTCGCAGCGGAAACTCTAGCCCCCCTCACCGACGCGAGTCTCGATTCGATTAAGTACTACTGGTTTCAGCAATCTTCGATTTTGGGTAAACCTGCCATAATTGCCAGGACTGGTTACACCGGAGAAGACGGGTTCGAAGTTTATATTCCCTGGGACCATGGTCCCAAGGTGTGGCAAACATTACTCGAAAGTGGCGCTGGCCGAGGAATTAAGCCGTGCGGACTAGGCGCCCGTGATACCTTGCGTACAGAAATGAAGTTCGCACTTTATGGTCACGAAATCGAAAAAGATTTAAATCCCCTCGAAGCCGGGCTCGGTTGGGTGGTAAAACTTGAGAAGTCAGATTTTATTGGTGCCGGCGCGCTGCGGCGAATTCAAGAGACGGGCCCCAAACGCGCGTTGGTTGGCCTTAAAAGCCTAGAGCGCGGAATTCCCCGACAGGGTTATAAGGTAGAGCACAACGGTCGGGAAGTTGGACTGGTAACCTCGGGGACTATGTCACCTTCATTGCGCGTCGGAATCGCGATTGCTTATGTAGAACGCGATTTATCTGCTGTCGGGACTACGCTTGATGTTGTAATAAGGGATCAAAAAGTACGGCATGAAATTGTAACAACGCCGTTCTACAAAAGACCCTATTGAATGCGATAGCAGGAGAATACGCCGATGGAATTTCCCTCTGGCCTTTACTACACAAAAGATCATGAATGGGCAAAATGGGACGAAAAGACCGGAACTGTCACAGTAGGCATTACCGATCATGCTCAAGATTCTCTTGGAGACATTGTCTATTTAGAGCTTCCTCAAAAAGGACGCTCCCTTAAAACGCACGAAACATTTGGCGTGGTCGAATCGATCAAGGCCGTCAGCGATCTCTATTCCCCCGTATCTGGGGAAGTGGTCGAGACTAACGCCAAAGCTGCAGAAGATCCGTCGGTTCTCAATCGCGCGGCCTACACAGATGGCTGGCTTATGCGCTTAAAAGTTGCCGACTCCGCTGCACTTTCCGGGCTCATGAGCTCCAAAGATTACGAAATATACGTAGCCTCTTTGAAATAACCACCTCCCCAATTTAGGAGTCGGTAATGCGTTACATTCCAAACGGCGGCCAAATTGCAAAAGACATGTTGAAACGCATTGGTTTCAATAGTTTTGCCGAACTATTCGACACTCAGATTCCTCAAACTGCTCAATTCAAAGGCGACCTGCGAATTAAAGAAGGAATCTCTGAATTAGAAATTCGACGTTTGATGGGCGGGCTTGCTAATAAAAATCTTTCGAACCCCTCCAAGAATTTTTGCGGAGCTGGACTTTATTTTCACTACATACCCAGTATCGTAGACAATTTAAGCACTCGGGCCGAGTTTTTAACTTCTTACACGCCGTACCAACCAGAAATCAGTCAAGGCACTTTACGCTATATTTTCGAATTCCAGTCATTTTTGACGTCAATTACCAAGATGGACGTCGCAAATGCTTCGATGTACGACGGTTCAACAGCCTTTGCCGAAGCTATTTTGATGGCAAAAAGAATTATGCCCAAACGCAGAAAAGTTGCCATAGCTGCGTCTTTACACCCAGAGTATAGGCAAGTTGGCGTTACCTCGTCTGAACAGTTTGGGCTCGAGTACGTAACTATTCCGACAACTGTTGGCGGCGGGGTTGATCTCAACGCGATAGAGCAGTTTACCAAAGACCCTGAAGCTCTGGCCATTTGCGTTCAATCGCCAAATTTCTTTGGCATAGTAGAAGACGTTAAGAACATATCTAGGATTGTTAACCCGAGTGATTCAAGCATTGGTACCGACGGACCACTTTTGATTGTGACAGTTGCGGAAGCCATGTCACTCGCACTTTATGAGCCTGCGCCAGCCGACATTATGTGTGGCGAAGTTCAAAGTTTTGGAAATTATCCAGCATTCGGCGGACCGGCCGTAGGTTTTTTTGCTACCAAGGAAAAATTTGTACGAAATATGCCCGGTCGAATTGTGGGCCAAACCTTAGACGGACAAGGAAAAACTTCTTTTTGCCTCACCTTGTCGACACGCGAACAACACATTCGTCGAGACAAAGCCACAAGCAATATTTGCACTAATCAAGGCTGGTGCGCGCTCAGATCAACAATTTATCTCGCGACTATGGGAACGAAGGGCATTCGGGAAGCTGCCGAACAATCCTATTCGAATGCACATTACGCGTTCGAACTTTTAACTAAAACTCCGGGTATTCGCCGAGTTCACACAGACGACTTCTTTAATGAATTTGTCGTCGAAGTGAACGATTTGGATCGCCGATTTCAGGCAGCACTCAATTCCGGTCTGATCCCTGGAGTTCGGCTTTCAAAATTTGGTGGATCACGCAATGAGCTCTTATTAGCATTCACCGAAGTTCATTCTCGATCCGACATTGAGTCGTTAGCTCTTGCTCTGAGAGGTTCAAATTAATATGGCCATCACTCACGAAGAAGGCTCTCTCTTTGACATTCACCACCCTGATAAGTCAGCTTACAAACTTCCTCCGTTAGAAGTGCCGAGTAAAAAGCCCACTAAACATTTGCGAGAATCGACGCTTGGATTGCCACAGGTGAGCGAAATGGATGTCGTCCGCCATTATACTCGCCTATCAAACATGAATTACAGTATCGACGCGGGCATGTACCCCCTCGGGTCTTGCACAATGAAATACAACCCTAAAATCAACGATGAAATTTCAATGCTCGACGGGTTTAAAAATATTCATCCGTATCAGCCTCTCGAAACAGCAGCGGGTGCCATTGAAGTGATGGGTCGACTTCAAGATTTGTTGGCGGAAGTTACGGGTTTACCTGCTGTGTCTTTACAGCCGGCTGCGGGTGCACACGGTGAGTTTACTGGCGTAAAGGTAATGCGGGCCTACTTAAAAGAAAACGGTGGCGTTCGTCGGAAAATGCTTATTCCAGATACCGCTCACGGTACAAATCCTGCCACTTCCACACTTTGCCAATACGAAGTAGTACGCGTGCCTAACGGTCCGAATGGGTATATTGAAGCTTCAGATGTTGAACGGTTAATGGACCGCGATACGGCCGGCATCATGGTTACCAATCCAAACACACTTGGCTTATTCGAAAAAAACATTGTCGAAATCTGTAAAGTTGTTCATGCCCAAGGCGGTCTTGTTTATTGCGACGGTGCAAATTTTAATGCGGTCATGGGTTGGTCGCGACCGGGTGATCTTGGAATAGACGTCATGCACCTGAACCTGCATAAAACTTTTTCTACGCCCCACGGTGGCGGGGGCCCTGGGGCTGGGCCGATTTGCGCGGTCGAAAAATTACGCCCCTATTTGCCTTCGCCGCAAGTAGTACAAAAGGACGGGGCTTACGCGCTAGAATATAATCTACCAAAGACGATCGGTCGCGTACGAATGGCATACGGAAATTTTTTAGTTTTAGTGCGTGCGCTAGTTTACGGATTAACTCTGGGTCGCGACGGCCTCAAGGAAGCGTCGACCATTGCCGTAGTAAACGCCAATTACATTTTGAATTTGTTAAAGGCAGATTATCATTTGCCGTTCGGGCCAACCTGCCTTCATGAGTGTGTGTTTTCAGATAAAAATCAAAATGAATTTGGCGTCAAAACAATGGAGATTGCAAAAAGGCTGATGGATTATGGTTTTCATCCACCAACAGTTTATTTTCCATTAGTGGTGCCCGGCGCAATCATGATTGAGCCCACTGAAACTGAGCCTCTGCATGAAATCGATCGCTTTATTTCTGCTATGAGGGCGATAGCTCAAGAAGCCAAACTCAATCCGGAAAAAGTAAGAACTGCTCCACATACCGTTTTTGTTAAGCGGGTCGATGAGACTGTGGCAGCAAAAAAACTCATTCTTCGCAATAATTCCACGATTTAGCTTTTGGAAAATCATGAATTTTGATCACACCGCAAGGCTTTTCCATACGGCGTTAGTTGCTACTAAGGCGACAAAGGCAGCAAACTATTCAGAGCAACTGACTGAATTGGTTCGGACGCCTGCTTTCGTAAGTATTTTGAAAAGTGTTCAGAATCTTGCCCACGAATTGGGCATCACGGAAGAACAGGCGGCGGAACGAATTATTGTCGCCTTTAGAGCGATCGATTCGGTGTGGTCTGAGTATCTCTGCAAAGAGGGTATCGAGTCTCTAAAATCTCATTTGTCACAGTAGATCAGGTGCGTAGTACGAATTCCCATTCGACTGTGACCGCGCCATTGTTTGCTTCGAGCATGCCACGTGGTGGATTTGGAAACGGTCCCGCCTTATTGAACGCGTCGATCGCTGCTTGATCTAATTCCAGTAGGCCGGACGTATCTCTTACTTCAATTTTAGTAATCGTACCTTCTTTATCGAGGTGAACCATTAGGCGAGTGGAGTGTTCTTTGTCGGAGGCCAAAGTTCGGCCTTTGGCGAAGAACTTTTTAAGGCGCGACCTGAGATTGGGCTCCCAAAACTGTTCTAACTGCTGACGAACTCGTTGGTAGTATGAGTAGTAGACATATTCTCGGGTGTTAAGAAGCGTTTGCGCACCCTGCTCTGCATTTCGTACATAGTCACTCGACGCAGAGCCCGGAGCAAGGTGGCCAAGGGGCGCGAGATTGGGTTTCATTCCAAGTTTTTTTAAGGTTAATCCGTCGGTATTTTTCGCGATCTGATCGCTTTGTTTGGCACTGCGACTTTGGGTCGGTGCCGAAACGTAGGCGCCAGTTTTTTCAGCTCGTGTTTGCTTTCGAACACGTTGCGTCTGTTGGCCCAAAAAGGCCTTTGAGTCTGGAGTGTCGGTTTTCTCTACCAGGTCCGTATCCACTATTTGACGACTTTTGGCGTCTTTCGGAAGCTCTACAAATGAAATTTCTACAAGTTCCTTGAGCGGCTCTTTTTTCGAAATTAGATTCAATTCATCGCGGTAAATAAATATTAAAAAAGCGAAAATATGTAGCGCTAGCGACGCGCCAATGTATTTAATTTCACGTTTGGAATTCGTGTTCGATAAATTTTGTGACTTCCTATCACTCATGGACCACACACCTTTGTGGCAGTGAAACGACCATACAAACGCATCGTAATTTCGGGCAACTGTCTTGATGGGTACGAATTTCCCATCCCATGGAACTGGAACCGAAAGGTGGACTTTATATGTCTGTTATTTAGACCCTTGATGAGCCTCTTGTGAAGAAACGGCCGAGGAGTCGGGCAAGATTGAAGGTGCCGTATCCTCGCAACTCAATGATGAACTAATTTTTTTGGAACTACTAGGAGAATTCGAATACAAACGTAGCATGCAATTGCATTGTGTTTTAATTGACGACGATCCGCTGGTTCATATGACTTGGAAGGCTTTTGCAAAAAGGAGCGGCAAAAATGTCGCTATTTTCCACGATTTAGCTGGATTTGAAACCATAGCCCCCGATTTACCAAAAGACACGCCCATTTACGTAGACAGCGCCTTGGCTGCCAACGTTAGAGGCGAGGAACTCGCTCTGGGTCTATATAATCGCGGATTTACAAATTTGTATCTTTGCACAGGCTACGATCCATCGGACTTTCCTCCGATGCACTGGATTCGCGCCATCGTAGGTAAAGAGCCAAATTTTTAGCTATTCTATATCTTCTTTAAAAAAGTCTTCATTGCCGGAGGTCCGAGGCGGCGAAGGAATTTGATCACCAGCACGATCTGAGTTTGTACCTACATTGTTTGAATTAATGGTATTGCGAACAAGTCCAGGTTGCGTGCCTTCTATAAACACTTCTCGAATTGAACCGGGCGCGTTCGCGACGGTTGGCTTTCCAGTTTTGGTGTTAATAAAGGAAAACGTCACACCATTTGGTACCGCGAACTCTTCGATCGGTTGATCTAACGTTGCCTCTCGCATGTAGTCCATCCAGATCGGAAGTGCTGTGTTGGCTCCGGCAGAACGTCCACCGAGACTCTTCTGGGTGTCAAATCCAACCCAAACTCCCGTAACGATCTGAGGGGTAAAACCCATAAACCACGCATCGAGATAGTCGTTAGTGGTCCCCGTTTTTCCAGCGGCTGGTCTGCCTAGATTCTTTACGGCGTGACCCGTTCCGAAGGTTGTGACCTCGTTCATTAAGTGGGTCATGACAAAAGCTGTACGAGGGTCCATCACAAGATCAGGGTCGGATTCATCTGGCGTCCAGGCGGGCACTTCGGCATCTGCTCCTCCCGCGGCCCTTCGCGTTTCCAATTCTCCGGCGACTAATACCGGCGGAATAGTAGTCGATAAATTTTTGGACTGCGGAAAAATAAATGGCGGCGACCGATTTTCCTCCAATAAATTACCGTCGCGATCACGCACTTCAGTAATAAATATTGGTCTTAGTTTTCGACCGCCTCTTGGAAAAACAGCGTAAACCGAAGCAAGATCCAACAGCGAGGCAGTCGACGACCCTAATGCTATTGATAAATCTCTATTGAACTTGTCGGGCAGACCTAAGCGAATCGAGTACTCTACTAAATATGGGACCTCGATATCCTGAACGATTTTAATCGTAGGAATATTTCGTGAATGAATAAGCGCTGATCGAAAAAGAGTATCACCGTAAAATTTTTCTTCGTAATTATCTGGTTTCCATTTTTCATTTTCGCCGGCATCAAAAACGATCGGGGAATCCTGAATGATCGTAGCTGGTGTATATCCTTTGTCGATGGCCGCCGAATAAATGATTGGTTTATAGGCTGATCCCGTTTGCCGCTCCGCCTGAATGGCGCGATTGAATTCGCTTTCTTTAAAATCGTAACCGCCAACCATGCTAATCACATCGCCAGATCTTACATCCAGCGAAATCAGTGCGCCCTGTACAAGGGGTACCTGCTCTAATGCTAAAGACAAGTATTCGGGCCGATCTTTCATTTCTTTAGCCAACAGCGAAACCCAAATAACGTCCCCCCGAGATAAGGCCTGCGACGGAAAATTTATTGCCTCTACTGCGCTCGCGCCACTTCGATTCGGATTAGCCCACCGCATATCCTCAATTAAAATGATTCCCTTGGTCACACCTAGATCAACGAGAACTTCTTTCTTTTTGTCGTCGACTTGTACAACCAACCCTTGATAAAGCTCGTCTTCCTGAAAAGCGTCGGCTGGTTTACTAAGCTGCGCAGAATAATACTTTATATCGGTGCTTAGTACACCCTCATCCACCAACACAGCATACGGAAACTTTTTTTCGAGATTAAAATGTTGAATCTCCGCAATAGCGCTGGCCTCTTCGGAGCGAATTTTGATTTTTTTAATTGGACCGCGGTAACCAAGCCTGCGATCCACTGTTCTCACCCCTCGTCTCACCGCTTTGGTTCCGACTTCAGCAAGTCTAGCATCTATGGGCGAGAGTACCTCGAGCCCTTCTTCGTAAAGCTTTTCCTTTCCGTATTTTTCGAGCAAATACTTTCTCACGTGCTCGACATAATACGGTGAATATTTCAGATTGTAGTCCTGAGTGTAGTATAGATTGACCGGTTGAACGCTCGCCTCTTCCATTTGCCGCACAGATATCGCCCCCGACTCCATCATGCGGCGCAGAACATACAGCTGTCGCTGTTTTGCTGATTTTGGATTTTGTAAAGGTGAGTATTTACTTGGTGCCTGCGGAAGCCCTCCTAACAGTGCACTTTCAGCCAAAGTTAAGTCTTTTGCATTTTTATTGAAATAAATTCGCGCGGCCGCCTCTATGCCATAGGCTCCCTGGCCTAGATAAATTTGATTTAAGTAAAGATACAATATTTGTTTTTTATTAAAATTTCGCTCCATTCTGTTTGCAAGAATAAGCTCCTTAAACTTGCGAACAAAACTTCGCTCAGGGGTAAGTAATAAACTTTTAGCTACTTGTTGCGTTATCGTACTTCCACCTTGTACGACACGTCCGGCCTTAAAATTTGCGATCGCCGCCCGTAAAATTCCATGGAAGTCGATTCCCTGGTGCTCAAAAAAGCGATCGTCTTCAGCAGCGACGAAGGCCTTTACGGCTAACTCTGGAATTTGATCTGGAGGTAAAACGTATCGTCGCTCTTCAAAGTGTTCACCAATAACCGTGCCATCTTTTGCTCGAATGGTAGTTACGATTCTCGGTTTGTAATCTTCAAGTGTGAATAACGCGGGCAGATCGCTAGAAAAATAGAGAAACACTGCTCCACCGACCACACAAATCGCCAATGTTGAAAGCACTAAGCCAATAAATCCGAATCTGAGAATCGACAGCAATATTTTTGGTGTCTTGCCGTTATCGATTTTTTCGGATCCGTTATTGCTTTCTTCTACTTCTTGGTCGCCAGCCACTTTTGAACGCCTGCCTTTCCTCGAAATATGAGTTCTGCCTTCTGTTCAAAATCGAAATATCCAATTCCGTCAGTGGGGATGCGAACAACTTCATCGCAAGCTTTAAGCTGTTCTTTCGATAACGCAGCCACTGTTCTCATCTGAGCTGCAATTTGGTGTTCATAATTTTCCTTCGGCGTAAAGTTATTACCTCGTCCCACCACGTCAATGCAGAGGGTTTTGCCATACCCTAGATCTCGGGCATAATCGCTTGGAAATGGAATCTCGAACGCAGCGTTGGATCTTGTTAATCCGCCGACCTTTATGGTCTCAATGATGTTAGGCAAACCTAATGCACCCCTAAGGATTTCGATCGGATTCCCTTGCCGTTCGAAAATCGGACCGTTTTCAGTCGAAGAAACTACAATTATAGGAATCTTAGAAACCGCGAGGTCTTTTACTGATATTGAGTTTTCTATAAACTTTGTAATTTTATTCCCCGGGGCGGCGCTAGATTTTCCCTTTAACAAACTGAAATCTAAAAGAGTCCCTCGAGATAATTTATGCGCCTGCCACTCTAGATTATTGATCGAGCTGGTTGCCCAGATTGTCGACAATAGGGCGCCCAAATCCATCGTGACGATTGTCGAAATTCTTACGTTTTTATTTTCGAGTTCCTTTAGAACGCCCACATAAGCGAAAGATCGCGCTAGTCCCGGACCAAGTACCAATACGTACGACTCCTCCGGCGGGGTGTAGTCTTCATCGGGTTGCGGTCCAACGGTGGGCGGCGCTGCTACATCGTAGCTATTTTCAACCGCATTTCCGGTATCTAAATCTTCGTCTCGCGTTTTTTTTGACGCACACCCACCCACCAACGTCGCATGGATCGCAAAGGTAAGGACCAGTAAAAACGCAGTAGTGTTGATTCGGCGTCGCGACATTTTAATTAACGTGTTTTCAGTTCAATACTAAATGAATAAGGTACTCCGTGTTTCCGGTAGTTCCCTTTATTGGAGATTCTATCAAGCCCTTCTGTGTAAAACCAATGCTTTGTGCAAACGAACTAATCCCATCACGCGCGGCCTCTCTTATGGCTTGATCCTGTACAATTCCACCTTTTCCCACATTTTCCTTACCTACTTCGTGCTGCGGTTTAATTAGGGCAACCAGTACGCCCCCTTTTTTTAAGAATTCCTTTGCGGCCGGCAGAATTAGCTTGAGAGATATAAAGGACGTATCGATGCAAATAAAATCCATGTTTTTTGGAATAAGCGTGCCATGAGTTATGTGAGCCTCTCGAAAGTTTACTTTTTCAAAATTGACCACTCTTTTGTCAGAACGAATTTTCCAATCTAGCTGATTGTGCCCTACGTCTACTGCATAAACCTTTGCAGCGCCGCGTTCGAGGCAGACTTGGGTAAACCCACCGGTACTTGCGCCGATGTCGAGACATAGCGCGCCCTCGAGTTTTATTCCAAAGTGGTCTAACGCCCCCAGAAGTTTATGCGCGCCGCGAGACACGTAATGATCAACCTCGCCCCGAACTCGTAGCTTTAAGGAAGATTCGATTTTTATTCCTGGTTTTGTGTAGAGGTGGTCTCCGACTAAAATTTTACCTGCCAGGATAAGCGCTTGCGCCTTTTCACGACTATCTGCAAGGCCCTGCTCTACGACCAAAACATCGAGCCTAGTTGTTTTTTTTACTTCAGACTTCGCCATCTTTTGCCATGCCGAACGGCTCAGAAATGGGGAATCCGGTCTCGGCGGATTTCGAAAGAATTTCGATTTTTCGTTCAGCCTCATTCAAAACTCGGTGAGCAGCTCCTGCGAGTTTTACGCCCTCTTCATAAAGCTTTAGTGACTCTTCTAAACTGCAGTCGTTTTGCTCAAGGCGATTTACGATTTCATTCAATCGGGTAAAAGAGCCCTCTAACCCGTCTTTCTTTTCCGATTTTTTTTGCATAGTAGGCAAAACCTACCCTCTTACTGCTGTCCCCGACAACCGATAAAAGTATGAATGGCGTCTATACTCTATCTTTTTCTAGTGGTTTCTCTCCTAATAAGCGGCGGTAAGTTGGCGTTCGCAAAATCGGAGGCGTTCGAATCTGGGGTACTTGAAACTGAGGCCGAGCATTTTAGCGATTCCACGCCCCATCCCAAGGAAAACGCGCATTTTTACGACCTCACCCCGGACGCGCGGGACGCGCTACTTGCAGACAAATCTAATCGGATTTCAGACTTGTTTTCAGTACCTCGCGGAATCCGACATATGACCGGTTTTTGGTTAGAGATTTACGCTAAGTACTCTAGCCTACAAACGGTTCTCTATGATCGGGAGCATCCTAATTTCGTATATGATGTGGTGGATCTCCGAGATTTGTTTAAAAAGGGGTCATCGCCGGTTGTAATCGAGCTTACTGGAAAAAAACGAATTCAGAATAAGTTGAATGAAATTAGGTCCGCCATTGATCAAATTTCAAAAAATAGCTCCGTACGGTTTAAACCAGGAAGTGCCGGAGCCAAATTGGTGCGCTACTGGGGCCGTAAGCCGAAGATTGGCTGGGCAAAGGTTCGAGAAAATCTGAGAACTCAAACCGGTCAGAGAGATCGCGTTATTCAGGGCATCACTCATGCAGAGCGTTTTATTCCTGCAATGGAGGCAATTTTCAAGGATTTCAATCTACCGGTAGAGCTCACTCGTCTGCCCCTCGTTGAGTCATCCTTTAATTTGAAGGCGGTGTCAAAGGCCGATGCTGTCGGTGTTTGGCAGTTTTTAGAGCGCTCCGCGCTTGAATACATGAAGGTGGATGAAAAAAATAAAATTGATGAACGCCTGTCGCCAATTAAATCTACCTACGGAGCTGCAAAAATGTTTGTGCGTAATTACCGACTCTTGGGTGACTATGCACTAGCCATCATCGCGTACAATCACGGGCAGAGAAACCTTATTAAACTGCGTCACAAATATCGAACTGAGAATATTTCAGCGCTTCTACGTTCCGAGAATTCACCCCTTGGTTATGCTAGTCGCAATTACTATGCAGAGTTTCTGGCGATGTTGATTGCCGAAGAATATCGGGATGAACTTTTTGGACTACCTCTCACCAGAGAGGTCGAGCATGTTTCAATTGTAAAACTAAAAGCGCCATCCAGCATGTTCGATGTGGCTGCCCACTACCGGCTATCGCTACAAGAAATTAAAATATTTAACCCTGATATTTTTGACCTAAAAAGAACTCTTCCGGTCGGCACCCGCGTAGTAATTCCCCGCAAGGTGGATCAGGCCTTTGTAGAAAAAGAAAAATCTCGCAGCCCTTCTTCTGAGGCTCCGCAGATAGCTGGCGAAGTGATCAATCTGTATTAATTATTATTGAAGGTAGACGTTAACGGTGGATGGCGAAATCATAATCGGCCAATATGAAAGCGTGTATTCTCCATCTGGGGAAAGTGTCTGTAGGTAGGACAGACCAATGGGCGCATCAAAGATTGTAAATCTTCCAGAAGTAGTAGTTTTATCTAAATCCGGGCGCAGAACTCCGTCGCGCCCATAATAATAATCGCGACCACGAAGTGTTTGCTGTGGATTCATTTCGTCTGGGCCCCAAAGCTGAACCTTGGAGCTTGATTTACTAGAAATATGGCCAACGACAACACCAGTGTGTTCGTTGAGTGAAACATCTGCGCTCAAAGCGTCGCCGTCGATAGAGGCCGCAGGTAAAACATAAACGTTTTTGGGTCTATCAAACGCATCGCAATTAAAATCAATCCGATTATGATAATAGCCGTTTTTCGCTACTTGTAGGTAGTTTAGTTCAGAGCAATCAACATAGACGGACTCGATTGCAAAGCCACCCGTGCGCTTTGATTCAACTTCTGATTCCATCGGCTGCCCCAGCAAGCGAATCTTAGCTCCCGCCACGGGCTGATTAGCAGCCGCATTAATGACGCGACCTCGGACGGTCTTTAGCTGACCTATTGAAAATTTTCGCATGATGCCTTCGTTGGAACTTACGTGAAATAGGCGTGATGCGAATTCTCGGTTATCGAGTCCCCGCATAGTCATTAAATAGGTACCCGAGGGAACATTTAGAAACACAAACCGTCCGTTAGCTGAGGTTACGATGTATTCCCTATTTGGAACGCCAGCATCGGAAAAGTAGTTTGCTTTCAATTCTGCCGGAGCATTATTGGAATAGGAAGACACGGAACTAAGAGCTACTTGAATGCCGGCTACCGGATTGCTCTCCGTATCTGTAACGATGCCAGCCACCACGCCTTGATCCGTGTTAAAAGGTTGACCGAGAATTTCCGAAATCATGCGGGCACTGTTTTCAGAGACTAGTTCAATTTCGTTATAATTTTGTTTCAAATCTATTTTGCGACCGAGATAGCCTTCTTTAGTTAAAACGATTGGAAGAACCCCTTGGATGGTAACATCGCTAAAAACGATCGTACCGTCCGAAAAGCTTTCCCCAAAAACAGCGGTACCTAACACTTGGGCTTTAACGCTTGAGAGGGTCGTTCGCGCGGTATCGAAGGCATCAACTACTCTCAGTTGGAATTGTTGCCCTTGAATCGTAGCTGGCTCGACCTTACGCGCAGTTAACTGACTACTAGCGCTGGCCAATTCAGTTAAATCTTCCTCTTTTGTTCGAGTGTCTTCCTCTTTAGATAAATCAGGTGCGGCAGTCGGGGCTGGTTTAGCGCTTGGCAAGGTTACCACGACTCGACCCTCATGCAGTGGTTGGCTACTCAATTGACTATCCAAGATCGGAATCGGTTGAATAACTGGGACTGATGCTGGTTTTTCTACTTCGGTGGCAGCTTTTAATTCCCTCTGAGTATCCACATCAGTGTTGGTTTCAGTTGGTTTAGCCAAGGCCAGCAACGCATCTGGATAGGAATGTGGGTCGATCTGGGCTTGAATTTCATTCAACTGAATCGGCTGTACCGGTATTGGGTCTGCATCAGATAATGTTTGACGACCGTCGTCACTAAACATTGCTACAAGTTGTGAATACTCAAGTTTACTTTCTGTTGTTAAATCCTGAATTTTTTCGGGGTCATTTTTCGCAATTAAAGGAACGGCACTCTGGATAGCCACTGTTTTCACAGTTGGCTTTCTTGTTTGGCTATTCAAAGCATTCGAGCCTTTTGGATTTTGAATACTCACTTTACCGAAAGGTATTTTTTTTCCTATTTTTACTTCTGGTCTTTTAATCTTGGCGATGGGGCGCAAAAGTTTTTCGGTGGGCGCTGTTGGTTCCTTGCTGGTTAAGACTTCCATTAAGCCAGACCGGTCAAAATCTTCTTCCGGTTCATATTCTTGAACAACAATTACTAGATCATTTAAATTGTTGTCCGAGATTTCATTTTTTTGAATTCCAGAAATTTCAACAGCTGCTTGGGTGTCTGGTGCGTTTTCAAAGACTTCTTTCGAGAATCGGTAGCTCGGCGCAGTCCGCTGCCATTTCGAAATATTCGCCGCATTTAATTCAACTAAAACCGGGGCCGCTTCAATTTTCGGAATATAACTATCCGCAAATCTAGAGTCGCCAATATCAGCAATTTTAACTGCCGTTTCGGAAAGTACTAAATTACGGCCAATTTTAACGGTTTTAGCATCAATTCGCAGGGCTTGTACCGCGGCTACAGTTACTGCCGCAGCACAGATCAATCCACACGCACTAAGTGCATAAGTTGCGCCTTTAAATACGTGATGTGAAACACCCGCAGCTTTTTTTAGATACATCTTTTCATCTATTGTAGATTCTCTGGTGCCAAATAAAATAGACTACAAATTTTCCGCGGGGTACTTTGGTCTCGGCAAAACCCGCACTCAGTGCGGCGGAAGCAGGTAATTTGCCGCCTGCAACCGTATCTGAGAACGTTGCGTTTTCCGTTGCCACTTAACCATGTCTAGTTCAAAGTTTTCCTTTGCTTTGAGCTTTTCCTGGGCTTTTTCAAGGGCCCGCCTTGCTCTATCGACGTCAATTTCCTGAGCTAATTCGAGCGTTTCAGCGAGCATCACAATTTTGTCACCGTGGACTTCAACAAACCCGAAAGACACAGCGGCGAATTGTTTTTCACCATTTTCACGCTCAAACGACACAACCCCCGTTTCGAGAGTCGTGAGGAGACGGGCGTGCCCCGGCAAAATAGTCACTTCGCCTTTTCCCGCAGGAGCCGTGAGGCTTTTTACGGAAACGGGGCCAACTACTCTACGTTCTGGAGTCACTATCGTTAAAGAAAGCATCGCCACATCTCTCCGCGTTGGTTTAGTTCAACGTCTTTGCTTTTTCGATCGCGTCTTCGATGGTGCCAACTAGGTAAAAAGCTTGTTCCGGTAGATCGTCATGTTTACCGTCACAAATCTCGTTAAAACCTCGAATCGTATCTTCGATTTTCACGAATTTGCCTTTAATTCCTGTAAACTGTTCAGCAACGTGAAATGGCTGTGACAAGAACCGTTGAATTTTTCGCGCACGGCTAACAACCAACTTATCTTCTTCAGAAAGCTCGTCCATACCAAGAATGGCGATAATGTCCTGCAAGTCCTTATAACGTTGTAGAACTGATTGAACTCGACGAGCGGTTGCATAGTGCACTTCACCAACTACGTTCGGATCCAAGATTCTCGACGTCGACGCCAACGGATCCACCGCCGGGTAAATCCCAAGCTCTGCAATTTGTCGCGACAAGTTTGTAGTTGCATCCAAGTGGGCAAATGTTGTGGCCGGCGCTGGGTCTGTATAGTCATCCGCCGGAACATAAACAGCTTGAATCGAAGTAATCGAACCCTTGTTGGTTGATGTAATTCGCTCCTGCAATTCACCCATTTCCGTAGCAAGTGTAGGCTGGTAACCCACCGCGCTTGGAATTCGTCCCAAGAGAGCGGACACTTCAGATCCCGCCTGAGTAAATCGGAACATGTTGTCGACAAACATCAAAACGTCTTGATTTTCTTCGTCGCGAAAGTATTCAGCAATAGAAAGCGCAGTTAATGCAACTCGTGCACGCGCTCCTGGTGGTTCGTTCATTTGACCGTACACCAATGAGGTTTTGTTAATTACTCCGGATTCTTTCATTTCCATCCAGAGATCGTTTCCTTCGCGCGTACGCTCTCCGACGCCCGCGAATACCGAGTAACCACCATGGTGGGTTGCAATATTATTAATCAATTCCATGATAAGAACCGTTTTTCCTACGCCTGCACCACCGAACAAGCCAATTTTTCCACCGCGGGCATATGGCGCGAGAAGGTCCACCACTTTAATCCCGGTAAAAAATGGTTGTACTGTTACGGATTGGTCCCGAAAAGCTGGCGCAGAACGGTGAATCGGATAATATTTTTTTGCTGTAACTGGGCCAGCCTCGTCAACCGGCTCACCAATTACGTTCAAAATTCTACCCAGAGTCTCACGGCCCACTGGAACCGAAATTTGAGCGCCGGTGTCAGTAGCGTCCATACCACGCACTAGACCATCGGTGCTGTCCATGGCTACACAGCGAACGGTGTTTTCACCTAAATGCTGTGCGACTTCTAAAACCAGGTTCCCGGCTTTGTCACTCAACGCCGGATTGCTCACCCGTACTGCGTTGAATATTGCTGGAAGTCGACCGGATTCAAAATTAACGTCGACGATCGGACCGATTACTTGTTTTATTTTTCCGACACTATGTTGGGATGTTGCTGACATACTTTCTGGTCTCCCTTTTCCTAAGCTTTTTGGGCTTCTGCGCCCGAGGTAATTTCAAGCAACTCTTTCGTAATGGCTGCTTGTCTGGTTTTGTTATAGAGAAGTGTGATTTTTTTGATCATTTCGCCGGCATTCTTAGATGCGTTTTCCATAGCCGACATTCGAGCGGCGTGCTCACTGGCCAAAGCGTCATAAACAATTCGGCAAATCTGAGTGGCGAAATGTTTCGGCAAAATTCCGTCTAGAATATCTCGCACAGTTGGTTCGTAGAGAGTCATTTCCGACTCGGTGGTTGAGCTTTCGCCAAGAGTACCTACTGGCAAAAAGCTCTCATCCATAACCGACTGACTAATGGCTGACTTGAATTCGCTGTAAATAAAGCGAATATGGTCGTACTGCCCGCTCAAGTATAACGCGATCAATTCTTCTGCCAATTGTGTGGCTTTTGGCATGCGAAAGCCGGCGTAAAAATCTTGGTAATACTTACCCGGTTTTCGGTTTTTGAAATATTCATATCCCTTTTTTCCGATGAATGCGAAATCGCACTTCTCGTATTTAGGGGCTTCATTTTTGATAAATCGTGCCGCCGTTTTTATGACGTTGGCGTTTAAGGCGCCGCAAAGTCCGCGATCAGATGTCACCACAAAAACTAGGCAGCTTTTTATCTCGCTTTTAGCCTCTAAGAGCGGATGTGACTCCTCGCCCGAAGCCTTTACAGCCTGCGCTAAAGAGCCAACGACTTTTGACATTTCTCGCGAATAAGGACGCAGAGAAACAATATTCTCCTGCGCTCGACGCAACTTCGCAGCCGAAACCATTTTCATGGCTTTCGTAATCTGTTGCGTATTTTTTACGCTCGAAATTCGTTTTCGTAGGTCTTTGGCGCTAGCCATTTTTTACTCACCCGTTCCAAAAACAGTCTCAAATTCCTTAAGCGCTTTGATGAGCTTTGTTTTGGTAGCATCATCAAGTTTGCCGGTGGTCACGATATCCTTACAAACATCTGGATGTTTCGCGTCCAGGAATCGGTAAAGTTCCTCTTCGTAACGTCCCAATTTATTGAGCGGCAGATGGTCGAGATAGCCGTTAGTTCCTGCGAAAATCATAATAATTTGTCGCTCAACTGCCATTGGTGCGTATACGCCTTGCTTGAGCACTTCAACAAGCCGCGCGCCTCTGTTCAGCTGCTTTTGGGTAGCTGCATCGAGGTCACTGCCGAATTGAGCAAATGCAGCTTTTTCTCGATATTGAGCAAGGTCAAGACGTAATGTACCGGCAACTTGTTTCATGGCTTTAATTTGGGCTGCTCCACCAACGCGAGATACTGAAAGTCCCACATTCACTGCGGGGCGTATTCCGCTATAGAACAAATCTGACTCCAAATAAATTTGTCCGTCAGTAATCGAAATTACGTTGGTTGGGATATAGGCCGAAACGTCGCCAGCTTGAGTTTCAATGATCGGAAGCGCAGTCAAAGAACCGCCGCCCAATTTGTCGCTCAGTTTCGCAGCACGCTCTAGCAAACGAGAGTGCAAATAAAACACGTCGCCCGGATACGCTTCGCGTCCGGGAGGACGTCGTAGTAACAGCGATAATTGACGATAAGCTTGCGCTTGCTTGGTCAAATCATCATAGACGATCAAGGCGTGGCGGCCTGAATCTCGAAAATATTCCGCCATAGTTACGCCAGCGTAAGCAGCAACGAATTGCAACGGAGCCTGATCAGATGCCGTCGCACAAATAATAGTGGTGTACTCTAGAGCGCCATGTTGTCGAAGTTTGTCGACCACTTGAGCCACGGTGGACTGCTTTTGACCGATCGCTACATAAAAGCAATAAACGCCCTTACCTTTTTGATTAATAATAGTGTCGATTGCAATTGCGGTCTTACCGGTTTGCCGATCGCCAATGATCAGCTCGCGTTGGCCGCGACCAATGGGAATCATTGCATCGATAGCTTTAATGCCTGTTTGAAGTGGTTCATGTACCGATTGGCGTCCAACGATACCTGGCGCTTTAATTTCAATTTTTCGGAAATTTTTTGCGCGCAACTCGCCTTTTCCGTCGATCGGCAAACCTAGCGCATTCACCACGCGACCCAAAAGCTCTTCACCGACTGGAACTTGCACGATCTTGTTTGTGCGCTTAACGGAACTGCCTTCTTTAACGATTGTATCGTCACCCAGAATAGCTACGCCAACTGTTTCTTCTTCGAGATTGAGAACCATTCCGGACACATTGTTTCCGAAATCGACAAGCTCGCCCGCCATTGCGTTTTCTAGACCGTAAATTTTGGCTACGCCGTCCCCAACCGAAATTACTGTTCCGGTCTCGGCAACTTCGACTTTCTTTTCGTAGTCTGCCAATTGCTTGCGAATAAGTTGCGTTATTTCTTCCGCGCGAATTTTAATCATACTGACTGCCTTTCGAGATTTTCAGTAAGACGAGTCAACGTCGTCTTCAAACTTCCGTCAAATGTGCGGCCCTGAACACTGACGATCAGTCCGCCTAGAATTTCTTTCTCCACGAATTGTTCCAAAAGAACTTTTTTTCCAAGTTTTTTTGAAAATGCTTTTTCTAAATCTTGTCTCTCAGCGTCCGAAAGGGTTTCCGCCGTGGTAACATTTCCACGAATTAAACCCTGTTCCGCGTCCCAAAGTTTTCGATACGCCTTTTCAACAGCCACCAAAAGCAGTAACCGATTGCGGGCTACAAGTAGTCCGACCAAGCGCCGCACAAGCGGGTTCAGTTGAACCTTTTCTTGCATAAGATCCAACACAGTTTCGCGTTCCTTCATTGAAAACGCCTGACCCGTGAGGATAGTGCGCAGCTGGTCACTTTCAAATAAAAACGCGCTAAAATCTAAAAGCTCTTGGGCGATTTTTTCCTGAATTCCCTGCTCTTGAGCGAGCGAAAACAAAGCTTTCGCGTAAAGCTTGGCTGCGGGCTCAACAGATACGGAGGCTTGCTTTGCCGACATTAAACCTTCCCTACGTATTCATTCACGATTCGTTTTTGATCATCACTCGAAACACGTTCGCGAATCATTTTTTCAGCTTGGTCTACTATTCTTGCAATAGTTTCTCTTCGAATTTGATCTTTAAACTCTTGTACATTTGCTTGTGCCGTAAGCTCTGCATCTTTGATAATTTTCTCGGCACTTAAATGTGCGGTGGCAATAATTTTTTCTTTTAGCGCGTTGGCGTCGGACTCGGCTCGCGCAAGAACTTCTTTGGCTTCGCTTTCAAATACGGCGAGCTTTTGTGTAAATTCCGCCATTTTTTTTTCGGCTTGTTTCTTTAGCTCTTGTGCTTCGCGAACCTGCGTGTCGATAGAGTTTCGACGTTGCGCAATCATTGCACGCACTGGTTTATTTAAAAAATAAAATAGCCCCGCAACCAAAATTGAGAAATTAATAGTGGGTGATATCAAATCATGCATAATTAAGTTTAATGTCTATTCGACGTAACCGGGCGCCCCAACACTTTGGTTGCTACTTCAACCGCTAAAACTGAAATTTCTGGCGCCACAGCGTCGACTAGATTTTTTCTTTCCGTGTCTAATTGTGCTTGTACATTTTGAAGCGAAACTTTTGCTTTGTTCCCGGCCTGCGAAAGAATCGACGATTCTTCTTTTCGTGCACCTTCTTCGGCGGATCTCAAAACCGATCGAGCCTGGTCGGTTACGAGACGAAGGCGTTCGCGATATTGATTAAATTTTTCTTCGGCTTGAGACGCGAGTCCTTGGGCTTGTTTTTTTACACCCTCGATCGAGTCCTTTCGACGTTCTAATAGTCTTTGGTATGGTTTCAGATAAACAGCTGAAAGCAAAAAATACAGCACCGTCACAGCGCCAAAAACTGTGTAAAATGACTGATCAATCCCAAGCTGCGCGGCTATTTGTTGAAGTTGCTCCATATAATTTTCTTGCGTGTTCTGGAGCTAGCATGCGTCAAAAAGTCTAGTCAAGGCTATTCGGTCGCAAGAAAGGATTTTATCGGGGCGGGTTTCGAGGAAACCATTTTCGAGCTGCCTTCAAAAATTACGCCTTCGTCCACCATAAGGCTGGGGGTAACAATGTTGCCCCGAAAAACGGCTGGTTTATGGATTTCGACGCGGTGTTTCGCAACCAAGTTTCCGATTACTTCGCCGTTAATTATAATAGTGCCGGCTTGAATTTCTGCGTGAACCTTTGCGCCTTCGCCGATTACCAGCACGTCATTGGTGAAAATTTCACCGCGAAAGGTCCCGCCAATTCGTAGCATCCCCTCAAAACAGAGTTTGCCCTCAAATTCGCAACCTTTTTCGATCACACCGGTGACTTCGTATTTCTCCGCCGAAACTGACAGGTCGTTTTTACTTTGAGCCATCTTGATTATTTTAACATGATTTCTAAAACGCGATTCAAGTCGTCGGCCGAAAAGTACTCGATGACGATTTTTCCTCTTTCGGCGTCCCCCTTGAGACGTACTTTAGTGGCATATTTTGCCGTTAAGTCACGGCCCAAGTTTTTCATTCGGAGCTTGATCGGATCTTTTTCCAAACCACTCTCTTCGGATTCGGCAGATGCTGGTGCGCTCAAATTCTTGAGCATTTGAATTCGGGCTTCAAGTTCCCTAACCGACCACTTCTTTTCAAGACACTCTGCGGCTAGTTTCTCAATTGATTCGGGACTATCTAGGCCAGCGAGCGCTTTACCGTGACCAAAACTAAGCTCCTGACTTTTTAAACTATTCTGAGTCGAAACCGGCAATTTTAATAGCCTAAGATAATTGGCAATTGAACTGCGTTCCTTGCCCATTTTAGTCGACAATTCATCTTGTGTTAATTCAAAGTCCTGAATCAATTGATAGTAAGCCAATGCTGTATCAAAACAGTTCAGTTCCTCTCGTTGTATATTCTCGATAAGAGCTAATTCCAGCGCCTCTCTATCGGTTGTTCTTCGAATTACTATTGGAACGTATTTCAGTCCCGCAATTTTCGCGGCGCGCCATCTTCGCTCGCCGGCTATTAACTGGTAACCCCGTTGCGCTTTTCTCACAATGAGGGGTTGGATCAGGCCGTTTTCCTTGATCGATTGTGAAAGTTCTTCGATTGTTATGTCGTCGAAAATTTTTCGTGGTTGAAATTCGTTGGGCACAATTTCATCGATTGCCGCCATACTAATTCCGGGATGTCTGTCTCGATTGGAATCGGGCTCCGTTGCACCACCTCCAAGAGATGATTCTGTCGGAGGAGTTGGCGGCGGCGTAACTGCAGCTGTCGGCAGGAGAGAGGCTAAACCCTTGCCTAATGCGGGACGCGTGGGTGCTGATCTAAATTTTTCCATTTTAATACTCCATTATTAATTGGTGTTCACTTCCGGGCTACCAGAAGTTGTGGTTCGCTGTTGGGAAGACATTGTTCGAGCAATAAGTTCTTTCGCTAAGCTCAAATAAGCGACACTCCCCTTTGAGTCGATATCGTATAGAAGAATTGGCTTTCCGAAACTCGAGCACTCACTCAAACGAACGTTTCGAGGAATGATGGTCTCAAAAACTTTTGAACCGAAGTGGGTACGAACCTCTCGGACCACCTCATTGGCGAGATTATTTCGACCGTCATACATTGTAAGTACGATGCCTTCGTCTTGGAGCGCCGGATTCAAATTCTGACGAATCAAACCAACCGTATTGAGTAACTGAGAAAGTCCCTCGAGCGCGAAGTACTCGCATTGCAATGGCACTAAGAAACTATCCGATGCGGTTAGTGCGTTGACGGTTAAAAGTCCCAAAGAAGGCGGACAATCTATGAAGATATAGTCGTATTGATTGCGAATCTCCGCTAATGCGGCCTTCAGTTTATTTTCGCGCGCAAAAGACGAAACGAGTTCAATCTCGGCTCCTGTTAGATCGTTGTTGCTAGGAGCAACAAACAGGCTGTCGATTTCCGTCGGCTGGATAATTTGCGACATCGGAACTAGACCGATGATTGCATGGTAAAGATTTTTTTCCGCGAAGGCCTCTTTACTTACACCTAGAGCAGACGACGCGTTTCCTTGGGGATCAAGATCAAGAATAAGTGTTTTTCGTTCGGCCACCGCCAGTGCGGCCGCCAAATTCACCGTCGTCGTGGTTTTTCCTACTCCACCTTTTTGATTTGTAACCGCTATTACGCGTCCCATAAGTTCCTCTAATCCGCTCCAGTCAACGCTCTATGAATATTCAGTGCTGTTTTTTCCGATCAACCAATGACTAAGCAGCGACCTTACACAGTTTAGGCTAATAGAGCCTCGAACTTTCGCAACAAAAAAATGTTCCCCGTGGAACAACTTCTTAAACTATTACCAAAGTTCTACTGCCGGCCCCATGGGGAAGCTCGTATTCGACTTCCTGTGCGTCGGAGAATCGTTCCTTCCAGATTTGTTTCACGCCCTTTTCATTCATGATTCCCAGTTTTTCATCGCCCCAACCCGGCCCCTTCATTAATACAATGGTTTTAATGTCGGCTCGCGGAAAGGCTGATGTCAAAAGCAACGCCAATTTCGGCCCCGGAAGCACACCGCGAAACCAAAATTCTGCATCCTCCGGCAGCTTGGTCATCGCCTCGAGCGTCTCACACTTTGCGCGCACCCGCGATTCGAGCCCAAGTTTAGAGATCATATGTTCAAGCGCCCGATATTTTTTCTGCCTGCGCTCCACTAGAAGCACTTTCACTTCAGGAACTATGACCGCAATCGGAATTCCGGGCAGCCCACCGCCGCTTCCGACGTCTACCACCTCTCGAGAAGGCCTCCCCAGGGCCTGAATAGCCAACCAGGTGTCTGCAATGTGCTTAACAGCGAACTCTTTTGGGGTTTTTGCACCGGTCAGATTATTTGTTTCATTTATGGCGAGCACCAATTGCATATATTTTGCTAATTTGTCGACTGGGGGAACGCTCGCGTAGGCCAATGCTTGCTTACATTCGTCTAAACTGGGCCCCGCGCCCTCTAGAATAACCAACTCACTCATAAAGAAGCCCTGTTTTCTGATTTGTTCCACGTGGAACGTAGAGATTTAACATAAATATGTACTGCCGCGACGGCTGCCGGAGTTATTCCGGAAATTCTAAGCGCTTGACCCAGGGTTTCTGGTCGAATCAAGCTAAGTTTTTCGACAACCTCTGCCGAAAGACCGGCAATGTCGCGATAGTTCAGCGTTACCGGAATCTTCATTTCTTCGTTTTTACGATAACTCTCTAGCATTTCTAGATCTCGCTGAATGTAGCCTTCGTACTTTACTTGGATTTCTACTTGCTCGAGCGCATCTATTTGATTAGTCGCGGGCAAATAACCGACCTTGCGTAGTCGTGAATAATCGATTTCAGGCCGTTTTAAGAGTTGTTTGGCGCTAATTCGGTCTTTAATTTCCGCGGTGTTTACTTCGCGAAGCTGCTCATTCACCGAATTCGTTGGGTTAAAGTAACTCGACCCGAGAGACACCAGTTCCTTTTCGATCGCTGTCTTTTTTTCTACCAAAGTTCGATAGGATTCCTCACTAAGCAACCCTATCGATCGCGCACGCTCGCCCAATCGCAAGTCGGCATTGTCTTCCCGGAGTATAAGTCGGTATTCGGCGCGACTGGTAAACATTCGGTACGGCTCTTCGGCGCCCTTTATAATGAGATCGTCGATCAAAACGCCTATATAACCCTCGGTCCGATCAAAAACGAATTCCCCGAGACCTTTTGCGCTTCGAGCCGCGTTAATCCCTGCAATAAGTCCTTGCGCTGCAGCCTCTTCATACCCGGACGTTCCATTGATTTGACCCGCACAAAACAGCCCTGGAAGATCTTTTGTTTCAAGGGTGCGCTTCAACTGGGTGGGGTCGAGACAATCATACTCGACCGCATAGCCTGGCCGGCTAATTTCAACATTTTCTAAACCCGGAATAGTTCGTAAGAATTTCTTTTGGACTTCTAGGGGCAGACTTGTGCTCAACCCGTTTGCGTAAATTTCTTTGGTCTGCAGTCCTTCTGGCTCTAAAAAAATCTGGTGCCGATCTTTATCGGAAAACCGCTTAACCTTGTCTTCAATTGAGGGGCAATAACGCGGTCCAACCCCCCTTATTAGCCCCGTAAACATGGGACTTTTATCAAAATTTTCCCCAATGATTTCATGGGTTTGCTCATTGGTATAGGTAATCCAACAATCTATCTGCGGTAACACCGGGAAAACACTGGGCTTATAATAGAAAGAAAAGGGCAATGGCGGGGTATCGCCCCCCTGGGGTGACATTTGACTAAAGTCTATCGAACGGCGTTCAAGCCTCGGTGGTGTTCCGGTTTTTAGGCGTTGCATTCGAAATCCGTACTTACTTAGCCAATTGGACAACCCAACCGAAGCGGCGTCGCCGGCCCTGCCGCCGACCTGGTTCTGAAATCCCACATGCATAAGGCCGCCCAAAAAAGTTCCGGTGGTAATTACTACGGTGGGCGAAAAAATCTCTTCTCCCCAATTGGTGCGCACGCCAATGACTCGATGGTCCTTAACAAGAATAGAATCGATCTCGCGCTGCATTAACGTAAGATTCGGAGTGGACTCAACGACCTCCTTCATGTTGGCCGCATAAACATATTTGTCGCACTGGGCACGACTTGACCGAACTGCCGGCCCCCTTGAGCTATTTAACTTTTTGAATTGTATACCACTTTTGTCGGTATTGATCCCCATCTCACCGCCGAGTGCGTCAATCTCTTTGACCAGCTGTCCCTTTGCGAGTCCGCCGATAGCGGGATTACATGACATATACCCAACGCGATCGTTGTTTAAAGTCGTTAACAACGTACGACAACCTAGTCGCGCCGCAGCAAGTGCTGCTTCACACCCTGCATGTCCGGCGCCTATGATGATGACATCGAAATTTTGTTCCACGTGGAACGGTTTAATATCACGTCATCAAAATCTAGTCTATTTAGATATTGTTGATTATTTTGATATATTACTGATATTTTCCGACTTATTTGATCTGACTATTCCAATCCGTTTGATTCGAATTCAAGTAACGCGAAACTTAAAACTTCTTTCGTATTCCACGGGTTAGGACCTGAGCGGTTTTACTTTGATCGCGGTAAACGGTTATACCTTTGCAACCGAGCTCATGGGCTTTTAGATAGATTTTCCCAATATCGGCGGGCGTTGCGTTCTCGGGCAAATTAATAGTCTTCGAAACAGCGCTCTCACTCATTCTTTGAAACACCGCTTGCATCCGCACGTGCCAAATTGGAGCTATCTCGAACGCCGTTCTAAAGACTCTTTTTTGGGTGGAACTAAGCTTGGGGACCTTGGAGAGAGTCCCCGTTCGCAATATTCTTTCAATACTTTTTCTATCCAACACACCGGTTTCGACAAGGTTGAATACTTCGGAGTGCAAAAAGTAGAATCGCTGCCCATCCAGCGCTTGCCTTTCATGGGCGTACGAAAAAATCGGTTCAATTCCACTACTAACTCCAGCAATAATACTAATGGTTCCAGTGGGCGCTATAGTAGTGACAGTCGCATTTCGTCTTTTTGCCATTTTTCTTTTTGCCCAGAGAGAGTTTTGAAAGTTTTCAAATGCTCCTCTTTCTTTTGCCAATCTCTCCGAAGCACTCACCGCTACTCTGTGAAATCTTTGGGCTACCAGTGTGGCTCTTCGCAGAGCATCTTCACTGTCGTAGGCAATTTTCCAATGAAGAAGGGCATCGGCCCACCCCATAATACCGAGACCGATTTTTCGATTTTTTTCTGTGATATTTTTAATTTCCGGCAACGGATACCAATTAACATCAATCACATTGTCTAAAAATCTGACTGCGGTTTCAATGTCTTGTTCTAAAGTTCGCCAGTCTAAGTCCTTGTCAGAAAGGTATGGCGCTAAGCTAATACTGCCAAGGTTGCAACTTTCATAAGGCAGCAGTGGCTGTTCGCCGCACGGATTCGTACTGTCTAGCTTTCCAATGTCTGGCGTTGGATTTTGTTTTTCTATGGTGTCCAGAAACACTACGCCCGGATCCCCGGTTCTCCATGCGTTTTCGCAGATTGCAGACCACAGGCTCTTTGCGGGCAACTGCGCGACTACTTCTTTCGTTTGCGGATTGATCAGGTTCCATTTTCCATTTCGTTTTAGACACTGTAAAAACGCATCAGAAATTCCCACCGAAATATTAAAGTTCGTAATTCCCCCAGCGGTTTTCGAAGCGATGAATTGCTCAATATCCGGGTGATCAATTGGCAGAATGGCCATGTTTGCGCCTCGCCTTGTGCCACCTTGTTTAATCACTCCAGTGGCTAGGTCGAAGATTTTAAGAAACGCCACGGGTCCGCTAGCTCGTCCGCCGGAGGATTGCACCAGATCCCCTCTTGGTCTTATTTGCCCAAAGTTGAAACCGGTTCCACCGCCGGACTTGTGAATAATCGCTGCATTGTGGAGTGAACTAAAAACGCTCGAAATACTGTCTTCTATCGGTAAGACGAAACACGCTGCAAGCTGACCTTGTGGTTTTCCCGCATTCATTAAGGTGGGTGAATTGGGGATAAATTTAAGACTCCGCATAATTTTAAAAAATTTTTCTTCCCAGCTCGCCCGTGTCGCGGCGGATTCACAAGACGCTACTGCTTTTGCAACTCTACGAAACATCTGATCGGGACTTTCAATCACTTCTCCCGCAGAATTGCGTAACAAATACCGAGCCTTGAGCACCCGCAATGCGGCATCTCCGAGTTCTCCTGCTTTGGGTGCAAAAAGGCCAAGGTCTCCCAGTGAGCGCCCAGCTTTAGGTGCTCGCTTTACAGCCCTTCTTTTTACCGCGTTCTTTAATTTCTTTCTGCTTTTCACGACGCGTTTCATGTCATTATAATCATTCAATGATGGAACCAATTTTATCACGGAATCCCGCCACCGGGGCGACACTAAAACAGATCGACCAAACACCCGTGGCAGGAATTGCCGCGCTCGTCGAAACCGCACGTTACGCACAAAAATCTTGGGCGAAAGTTCCGATTAGGGAAAGAGCTAAGTGCCTACTCAATGCGCGCGAATATATTCTAAACAACCTCGACGACATTGCTGATTTAATTCATTTAGAAAATGGCAAGCCCAAATTCGAAGCAATCGTAAACGATATCATACCGGTTTTAGATCTTCTCAGTCAGTACGCCAAAAAAGCTCCCAAGCTCATGGCTGACAAACGCATTCCTATGAAGCTCATGCTACACCGAGCTAGCTACTTGCAGTTTTGGCCGAAAGGCGTGATTGCTATCATTTCACCCTGGAATTATCCTTTTTCCATTCCTTTCGGTGAGGTCGCTTTTGCCTTGGTTGCTGGAAACGCAGTGGTATTTAAACCAAGCGAAGTTACTCCGCAGATCGGCTTAAAGATAAAAGAAATTTTCGATAACTCTGGTCTACCAAAAGACCTTCTTCAGATCGTTCTAGGAGATGGTGCCCGGGGTGCCGCACTTGTAGCAAGTAAGATAGACAAAGTATTTTTTACAGGAAGCGTTCTCACTGGAAAGCGCGTTATGGCTTCTGCTGCCGAAAACTTAACGCCCGTAGTGCTCGAATTAGGCGGCAAAGATCCCATGATTGTCTTGCCTGATGCCGACTTAGACTACGCAACCAGCGCCGCACTCTGGGGTGGCTTTTCTAATTCTGGTCAGGCGTGCGCCTCAGTAGAACGCATTTTGGTTCACGAAAGTATCCATGATGATTTTGTTTCTAAATTGAAAGAGAAACTTGCCGCATTGAAACACGGTCAGGACTTGGGTGTCGCGACCTACGAAAAACAAAAAGCTACCTACGCTGAACAACTCGCGGAGCTTTCCAGTTCGAATGCTCAGATTGTTTGTGGCGGGCACTTTTCAAAAGATCGCACTTATTTGGAACCGACAATCGTAACCAATCCAAAAAATCACACCGACCGGCCTTTGGAACGCACAAAAATCTACAACGACGAAACCTTTGGACCAGTGGTTGCCGTGACTACCTATAAGACCATAGAAGAGGCTATCGAAAAGGCCAATCATAGTCGCTACGGATTACTTGCTAGTGTAATCGGTAGAGATGCGGCCCTAGCGGAACAGGTAGCGAGACAAATCGAAGCTGGCACCGTGGTTGTAAACGACGTCATGTATACTCATGGCCTCGCGGAAACCCCTTGGGGCGGCATTAAAGAAAGTGGATTTGGGCGAGTGCACTCAGACCTAGGATTTTTGGAAGTAGTGAACGTTCGTCACATTCATAAGGCGAAATGGTGGGCTCCATTGTTTAAGGCTTTTTGGTGGTTCCCCTACACCGAACACCAAATGAAAATGTTCCGACATTTTGCCAACGTAATGTTTCGCAGATCTTGGTTCGACAAGGCACGGGAGCTTCCAAACCTACTCACCGAATTTGTAGAGATGCTGAAAAAAGAAAAGCGTCTCTGACTCTACGCTATTTTTCGTTTCGGTGCGTTTTTTCGAATATAGCTGATTACTTCTTCTAGACTCGCACCCGGAGTATAAATCATGTGTACGCCTATTTTTTTTAGAGGTGCTATGTCTTCGTCCGGAATAATCCCGCCAACTAGAAACAGTACGTCCTTTGCTCCGGCTTTTTTTACGCCTTTGATCACATCGGGTACCAACGCATTATGAGCTCCGGAAAGAATGCTCAACCCTACGACGTGAACATCCTCTTCAATAGCAGCGTTCACTATCATTTCGGTAGTTTGGTGAAGTCCCGTATAAATTACCTCAAACCCTGCATCCCGCAGCGCCCGAGCAATGACTTTTGCGCCACGATCATGTCCATCAAGTCCGGGTTTAGCCACTAGTACCCGTATTTTTTCTTCTTTCATGTTTTCCCCTTAATACATGCCTGGATCGCGATATTGACCGAACACTTTGCGCAACACATCGCACATTTCTTGAACCGTGCAGTAATTTTTCACGCACTCGACCAAGAACGGCATTGTATTTTCGCTACCTCTTGCTGCGCGGTCTAAGGCAATTAGAGACGTTTCTACTTTCGAAGTATTTCTCTTCTTCTTTATATCTGCTATGCGTGCGCACTGCCTTTGTTCTGCAGTCTTATCAATGTAAAGCACATCGATTGATCGACTCTTTTCTTCTTGCTGGTAACGATTGACACCTACCATTACTTTGTCCTTCGTTTCGAGTTGACGCTGAAAGTGATATGCAGCATTAGCAATTTCCGCTTGAGGAAACCCCTTTTCAATGGCCGCCAACATTCCGCCCAATTGATCAATTCGATCGATATACGCTGAGGCTTCTTTTTCCACCTTATTAGTGAGCCACTCCACAAAATAACTGCAACCAAGAGGGTCGATCACGTTCGCTACACCGGATTCCTCTGCAATAATTTGTTGAGTCCTTAAAGCAACCATAACTGCTTGCTCGGTCGGAAGCGCCAATGTTTCGTCCATCGAATTGGTGTGTAATGAGTTCGTGCCACCGAGAACTGCGGCGAGTGCTTGGATCGTCACTCTAGAAATATTGTTCATCGGTTGTTGAGCGGTAAGCGACACTCCGGCGGTTTGCGCGTGTGTTCTTAACATCCACGATTTCGGATTTTTCGCCTTAAAGCGATCACGCATAATATGGGCCCACATCCTTCGCCCCGCGCGAAACTTGGCTATTTCCTCAAAAAAGTCATTATGAACATCCCAAAAATATGAGAGTCTCGGTGCGAAATCGTCGACATCCAGCCCGCGTTCGATACCAGCCTGCACATAGGCAATACCGTCGGCAATCGTAAAAGCAAGCTCCTGTACCGCCGTCGCGCCAGCCTCTCTTATGTGATATCCACTGATAGAAATCGTATTCCAGTTTGGCAGTTCCTTAGTGCAAAATTCCAAGGTGTCAGCTACCAGGCGCATCGATGGCTTCGGCGGGTAAATCCATTCCTTTTGCGCAATGTACTCTTTCAAAATATCATTCTGCAGAGTTCCTCGAATTTTTTCGCGGGGCACTCCTTTTTTTTCTGCGACCGCCACATACATGGCGAGCAACATCGGAGCAGGCGAATTAATCGTCATGCTCGTAGTGATTTCATCAAGAGGAATGCCGTCAAAGAGCGTTTCCATGTCTGCCAGCGTGTCTACGGCAACACCGCACTTGCCTACTTCGCCTTTACTTTGGGGACTATCGCTGTCGTACCCCATAAGTGTTGGCATATGAAACGCTACGCTAAGTCCCGCCTGTCCACTAGCCAACAACATTTTGTAACGCTTATTTGTATCTTCTGCCGTACCAAATCCGGAAAACTGCCGCATCGTCCATAACTTTCCGCGATACATGTTAGTCTGAACACCGCGGGTGTACGGAAACTCTCCTGGAAAGCCAAGGTCTCGCAGGTAATCTAAGTCTTTAATTTCTTCGGGCGTGTACAGCGCTTGTGGGATTTCTAAATCGCTTACCGTTGAAAACCGCCGACGAATCGGTGGGTGCTTTTCTTCGTGAAGCCCTAATTTCTTTTTCCATTCACCATAGGCCGTTTTAAAATCTCCACTCGCCATATTGTCCCTCTTTAATCTGAAAGTTCTATCGAACCGATAACGATACGTTGAATTTCAGAAGTTCCTTCGTAAATTTCCGTAATTTTGGCATCACGAAAGTGACGTTCGACGGGGTATTCTTTACAATATCCGTACCCGCCATGAAGCTGTATCGCTTTGGTTGTTAACCACATGCACATTTCAGATGCATACAACTTTGCCATCGCTGCCTCTTGGGTATACCGCTCTCCGGTGTCCCGCTTTCGGGCCGCACGGTAGGTTAGCAGTTTTGCCGCGTGCAAACGGGTCGACATATCCGCTACCGTCCACTGTATCCCTTGCAGTTTCGCTATCGGATTACCAAATGCTTGTCGTTCTCTAACAAAGTTTTTAGCTGCTTCTAGTGCTGCTACTGCAATTCCCAGGGCTTGCGCTGCGATACCAATGCGACCGCCATCTAATGTGTTCATCGCGATCTTGAATCCTTCGCCTTCTTTTCCAAGAAGATTAGCAGCCGGCACTTTTACGTTATCCAAATGCAATTGCGCCGTGCTGGACCCCGTAATTCCTAATTTATCTTCCAATTTACCTACGGAATAACCGGCAAACCCTCGCTCAACAATAAAGGCGCTGACTCCCTTGTGACCTTTCGCAGGGTCCATTGTGGCAAATAAAATGCACGTTTCAGCTTCCTTACCGTTGGTAATAAAATTCTTTGTGCCATTCAAAATATAAAAATCACCGTCTTTTTTTGCGGTAGTTCTCAAAGCGGCAGCGTCACTTCCGTTTCCTGGCTCTGACAATGCAAAACAGCCGAGTTTTTTCCCTTGAGCCAAAGGCACTAAATATTTCTTCTTCTGCTCTTCGCTTCCGAATTTTAGTAACGGCGAACAAACAAGAGAGTTGTTTACCGACATAATCACGCCAGTCGAAGCACATCCCGCGCATACTTCTTCCAACGCCAGAATATAAGACAAAGTATCTAACCCTGCTCCGCCATATTCTTCTGGAACATACATGCCCATGAAACCCATATTCCCTAGTTCTTTAACCAACTCTGTTGGAAATCTGCCTGTTTCATCTATTTCTTTGGCTTTCGGTTGAATTTCTTTTTTTGCAAATTCACGAGCGGCATTTCTAATTGCAATGTGTTGCTCTTCTAAAAATAAATCTTCCATAGTCAAACTCCCTTAAATTTAGGTGCGCGTTTCTCAAGAAACGCCGTCGTGCCTTCTATTTGATCGCCGGTGCCAAATATGTCTCTAAAATGTCTTGCCTCAATGTCTAACCCATCTTTTGCCGTCGCGCTCTCGCCCGACAACCTAATGCTCGCCTTAGCCGACCTTACCGCTGTGACTGAGTTCCTAATAATTTCATTTCCTAACACCACGGCTTCATCAATTAATTTTTCTCTGGCCACCACTTTATTAGTCAAACCTATCGACAAGGCTTCAGCCGCTGTAATTTTTCTTCCGGTAAAAATTAGTTCCTTCGCTTTAGCGAGTCCAACCCATCTCGCTAATCGCACTGTTCCACCAAAACCGGGAATTAAACCGAGGCTCACTTCTGGCAATCCAAATACTGCGGTATCCGACGCAACTACCATGTCGCAGCTAATCGCCATTTCGCACCCGCCCCCTAGTGCAAAGCCATTTACCGCGGCAATGACTGGACAGGGAAACTCCTCTAGCATCATGGAAACTCGTTGACCTAGTTTTCCGAATTCCGCGGCGTTTTGCCCGGACATTCCATGCATTTCTGAGATATCCGCACCCGCAATGAAAGCCTTTTCGCCGGATCCAGTGATTACTAGGACTTTCGAAGCCCGCAGTTCCGTATCTGCCAGAATTTTTTCCCACTCTAATAGCAGCGCGCGATTTAATGCATTAAGTGCTTTTGGCCGATTAATTCTTAGAACAACAACTTCGCCAATTCGTTCAATAATAAAGTTTTCGTAGTTCAAACAATCAGCTTTCGTATTTATAGAAGCCGTGGCCAACTTTTTTACCTACTAGCCCCGCCGACACATATTGTTTCAAAAGTGGGCAGGGTCGATACTTAGGGTCGCCGAGCCCTTCGTGTAATACATTGAGAATCGCGAGACAGGTATCGAGTCCAATAAAATCAGCCAATGCAAGCGGACCCATAGGCTGATTGGTGCCAAGCTTCATCGCATTATCGATGTCTTCGGCTTTTGCGATACCTTCGTAAAGCGCATAACAAGCTTCGTTAATCATCGGCATTAATATTCTGTTAACAACGAAACCTGGAAAATCTTTAGATTCTACACAAGTTTTTCCCATTTGTTCCCCGACTTGTTTGACACTTGAAAATGTCGCGTCGGACGTACGAAGCCCGCGAATAACCTCTACAAGCTTCATAATTGGAACGGGATTCATAAAATGCATACCTATCACTCGATCTGGGCGCCGTGTATGCGCGGCAATTGCTGTAATCGAAATAGACGAGGTATTAGACGCTAAGATCGCCTCTTCTTTACAGATTGAATCGACTTTTCTAAATATTTCGAACTTCAACTCTGGTTTTTCAACAACAGCCTCAACCACTAAGTCAGCCCGCGAAAGCTCTTCTAAATGCTGTGTAAACTGAATGCGCCCCAGGGCCGCCTTAGCCTCTTCGGCGCTAATCTTCGATTTTTCGACTAGTTTTCCAAGACTGTTTTCAATTCGAGCTCGAGCTCTAGTTAGGGACTCATTTGCAACGTCCTGCAGAACGATACCTAAGCCACTTGCAGCACCAACTTGTGCAATACCCGAACCCATTTGACCCGCGCCAACAACGCCGATCACTTGTATTTTAGATTTTGTTGTCATGGGCGAACTGTAGCGCCGGGAGCGCGGCATTTCAACCTATTTGCCGATGCAAAACTCACTGAAAATCTTTGTCAAAACCGTATCGGGAGTGGTCTCGCCGATCACGTTTTCCAATGCCTGCGCGGCAATGCGTAATTCGGCACTTACAAGTTCTGGATCCCTAAGGCCTCGAGTTTTTACGAGTGTGCAAGCTTCCAATACAGCTTTCTGAAACCGCACAAGCATATCTAATTGATACTCTGTGGCTAGGAAGCCCGACTTCGCATCTCCATGATTCGCATCTAACACCGTGCGAATAGCTTCAAACAACTCTAAAAGACCCGTACCGCTTTTCGCGCTGACAAATACTACCGGCTCAATACCCACCAATTCACTTCTAATTCGGGCGGTGTTCTCGGGCGTCATTAAATCGGCCTTGGTAACAACGACAATGGAGTTATTTTTCTTGGGAAGAACACAAAGTTCTTTTAGGGCATCCACCGACACACTTGTTCCGTCGTAAATATGCAGCACTATTTCCGCAGCACTTGCCAGCATTAGCGCTCGCTCAACACCTGTAGCTTCAATTACCTCGCTAGTACCTCGGATACCCGCAGTGTCTGCCAACCTCAGCCGGTAGGGCCCAACTAGCAGTTCTTCAGTAATAATGTCTCGAGTAGTTCCTGCAATGGGCGAAACAATCGCTCGATCCTCTGCAAGCATTGCATTAAACAAAGTAGATTTCCCCGCATTTGGTTCCCCAAGAAGCACAACTTCAAATCCTTGCGCCACCCTTCTCGCGGAGTTCACCTTTTTTATGATCCGGTCGCAGCTAGTAATTACTTCGTTAGCCTTATCTAGAATAAACTCCGAAGTGGTCACTTCGACATCCTGATCTACAAAATCAATTGAGAGTTCCACTTTCGTTAACAAATCCCTAACGATGTCTCCCATTTTTCGAATGTCTGCCATTCGGTCATTCGAAAGCGTGTTGCGAGCAACTTTAACTTCCAAATCGGACCTGGCGCTTATCATCTTTTGCAAAGCGCTGGCGCCGCTTAAGGAAAGTTTGCCGTTTCTAACTGCCTGAAAGGAAAACTCTCCCGGCAGGGCTAATCGACATAACCCTGTTGAAAGCGCTTCCTGCAAGACGGCCTGAAGCACGTGTCGACCGCCATGGAGTTGCAGCTCCACAACCTCTTCCCCAGTAAATGAAGCCCCAGCTCGAAAATAAACGGAAAGTCCGTCGTCAAGCACTTCTCCAGTTGCCATTTTACAAATTTGAATGCGGTGCAAATAGCGCGCGGGTTCTGATTTAAAATTTGGATCCAACTTTAAAGCGACCGCTTTGGCATTTTTACCGGAAACACGAATAATCCCCACTCCGGCGTCAGCGGCCAGACTCGTTGCAACTGCAATTATGGTATCATCCGAAAAATAGCTTCCTGCCATAGTTACTTCTTAAATTTCGTACTACGAAACCACGACCGGCGTTTGTTCCTTCGCGTTAAGGATTCGTAGTATAACCACCTGTTGAGCAATACTTACGACACTGTTAACCAACATATACAGCGTAAGTCCGGCGGGTAAAAACGCCATCATAGCCCCGAAAATCAACGGCATAAGTTGCATCATTTTTTGTTGGGCTGGGTCCATGGGTGCAGCTGTCGGTGTAATTTTTTGTTGCAAAAACATTAACAAAGTTAACACGATCGGAGTCACAAAGTATGGATCGCGGGCAGCCAAATCTGTGATCCAACCAAAGAATGGCTGGCGATATAAATCGAACGCTCCATAAAGAACATTGTAGAGCGCTATGAATACCGGCATTTGTAACAACATCGGCATACAGCCACTCATTGGGTTGTACCCATTAGACTGCATCAGCTTCAGGGTTTCCTGATTCATTCGCTGCCGATCGTCTTTGTATTTTTCTTGGAGGCGTTTGATTTGCGGTTGAATTCGCTGCATCTCTTTCATGCCCTTCATGGACTTGTAAGTCAGAGGATACAAAATCATTTTTATAGCTATAGTTAACAAAATGATCGCAACACCGAAGTTTCCAAAAATCGTGTGCAACCATTTCAGGGCCTGAAGCATTGGGTATGCAATTACGGTAAACCAACCAAAGTCCACTGCAAGATCCAACTTGTTCCCTACTTTTTTCAGGGAATCGATTTCTTTTACACCGTAATAATACCGTACTGGTAAATTTAAACTGGGGCCCGTCAAGCGATATACCAAGCTAGCCGCCACTTCGCCGCTATCTGTGGGTCGTGCCTGAAACTGTGGTTTTGTCGCCGATCCGTTGTCGAGTATTGCCTTTAGAAAATAACGCGAAGAAATTCCGGCCCAATATCCGCCTGCCAAATCTTCCTTAACTTCGCTCATGTCTGAAAGCGCCCACGTCGACAGGCCATCATCATTTACGAATACGGCTTCTCTTCGTTCATTTTCGCTGTATTCTTTTGCCACGTCTCGCGCGGCACTAATATTTACAAAAAGATAATTGGGATAGGTATTTCGAAACTGAAAAGTAGTGTCGTTATCAACGGTGTGTGCGTCGGGATTAAGCACGAATGTTCGCGTTACTGCTACTTTTTCGTCGGAATAACTCAGAACTATTTTTCGGGTATCGTCGCCGCTTTTTTCCGACGATTGTACCTTAAAAGGCAGTGAAGCAAGATACATCCATTCCTGCGACGGACTCAAAATTTCGAGTTCTTTCTTTCCTCCAATTAACGAGTTCAAATCAACTGCACGCACTGTCTCGCCGCGATTCGATTCAATTTGTGTAATGACTCCGCCGCGAGTGGCAATTTTTACTTTCATTCCCGCGCCGCCAAGGGTGACGACCTTTTCTTCACTTATTGTCGAATTAGGCGTCGTACTTGTGGTATTGCTCGCAACTCCCTTTACATTTTCATTAGTAGCTGTCGAAACCACATTCTGTAGTGGTGCACCAACGTGCGGCTTTACGAAAAGTTGCTGCCAAAGCAGAAAAATTCCTGCGCACAAAGCGACAACCAAAAACATTCTCTTATTTTCCATAAATTCCCTCTCGCTTGACTTCGCCCCGAAACGTAAACCAGGGGTTGCAGGACAATAACCTCAACAAAATCTGTGGCAACGCGCGGATCGCGCCATTTCTTCGTACGGCTTTTTCCGCAAACTGACTGCACGTTACTTCGTATCGACAATTAGCTCCAAAAATGACCGAAAAAAAAGGCGAAAACACCACTTGGTAGAATCGAATTAGAACTAAAACGGGCAAAGACACTATATCTTTCATACTCCGCCCCGCCATTGAGTTAGATCTTTCTTGAGCCGATCGATGTAGCTTTTAACAAGATTCACAGGGGGTTTTACAACTATATTTAAGTCGATATTTCCGAGCATGTCCTTGTGCAAACGAAACCATTCTCGAATTGTTCTTTTAATTCGGAAACGCCACACAGAGGAAACCTTGCCCTTAATGGTAATACCTAAACGTGACCGGCCGGTTTCACTGTCTTTGAAAAAAGCCAGAAACGTACCACCGCGATGCACACCCGGTTCATCAAACAACCGAATAAATTCTTTTCGTTGAGTGAGGCGTTCCGACCTGGCAAATGAATTCTTTTTTTTCACCGACAAGCGAGCGTCGCGCAAATTTATTTACGGGAAGTAGTAGGCGCTAAGCGCTTGCGACCTTTTCGGCGGCGACGGTTTAACACCTTCGCTCCATTCGACGTGCTCATGCGCGCCAAAAAGCCGTGCGTACGGCGACGTTTCTTCCGACTTGGTTGAAGTGTTCTTTTCATAGTGCTGCGTTCATACGACGCTAGACCGTCCGTGTCAAGAACTCGCGCGATACTGTATCGCAGCTTGCCCAAGAACACCTCTTCTGTTATCCCTCTCTTCCTCGTCAATCGGGGGATTATGTCTAGCCATTCATTCAACTGGGAACAGCTACTTTCGGAAGTTGGCAAAAAAATTCCACCCGCACAGTTTCGTGCATGGCTGGATCCAGTGCGTTTTCTCGAGCTAACCTCAGAGAGCCTAGTGGTTACGGCGCCCACGCCTTTTAGCAAAGACTGGATAACTGACAATTATAAGACCATTTTTGAGGAGGCGCTGCTCAGCCTTTACGGGGTACATGCCTCATTAAAGGTGGAAGTCGACTCCGAAATGGGCCTCATTTCAACGACCGACGTTAATGCAGAAAACGATTCGAATCATATAGTTAAGTCCGGTGAAGGGACAAAACATTTGCATGAAGAAAGTGAGTTGAGTTCCGAAATCGAAACACCACAGTCGAATGAAGCGTCAACGAATCCGGGACTCCCTCTTTTTGAATATATAAAGTCGTCGAAGACCAGCGAACCTCGAATTCACACCCGTTACCAAGAGGAACGCCCCGCAAGCAATACCCCGGTAGCAGCGATCTCAGTAAGAGACCTTACAACCCCGGTCGTTAGAACCCAGGGTCAATCGCTTGACCCGAAACAGACGTTCGATCGGTTTGTAGTTGGTGCAAGTAACCAGTTTGCCCACGCGGCAGCGCGAGCAGTGGCAGAACAGCCCGCCAGCCAGTACAATCCTCTATTCATATATAGCGGAGCGGGCCTTGGTAAAACGCACCTACTCCATGCAATTGGTAATTACGTTCTCAAAGTGAACCCGAAAGCTAAGATTTGTTATCTTTCGGCCGAAAAGTTTGTAAACGATCTCATTGATTCGATTCGTCACGAAAAAATGAGCCAGTTTCGTTCTAAATACCGCGACGGATTCGACATGCTGTTGATGGACGATATTCAATTCATCGCTGGCAAAGACCGTACTCAGGAAGAATTTTTTCACACTTTCAACGCACTTCATTCTTCAAAAAGACAAATTGTTGTTACGAGCGATAAGTTTCCTAAAGATATCCCAGGGCTAGAAGAGCGACTACGTACTAGATTTGAATGGGGTTTAGTGGCGGATATTCAACCGCCCGAAATTGAAACACGAATCGCTATCCTCAAAGCTAAAGCAGAAATAGATGATATTTTCTTACCAAACGATGTCGCCGTATTTTTGGCTAGTCACATTAAGACAAATGTACGGGAACTTGAAGGCGCGTTGATTCGCATGGGTGCACAAGCTTCGCTTTCCGGTGTTGAAATTAGTCTTGAACTCGCAAAACGGGAACTTAAGACTATTATCCAGGAACCTTCGCTTTTAATTACCCCAGACGTAATCCTGGACGCCGTGGCTTCTCATTTTTCTATTCGATTGGCCGACTTAAAGGGGTCGGTTCGATCTCGAAAAGTGGCTCTTCCTCGTCAAATTGGTATGTTTTTAATTCGAAAGTACTGCACTCACTCTTTTACTGAAATCGGTCTCCTCTTCGGTGGAAAAGACCATTCAACCGTTATGCACGGCGTAAGATCCGTAGAAAAATCTCTTTTAAGCGACGCTGAAATCCGAGGCCACGTCGAATCGATTCAAAATTCTCTTTGAATCAATATTTGCGCTTTGCACACAGCTTATCCACATAACATTGCAAGTTATCCACAAGACACCCCCTACTTATCCACAGCCGGGGTAATACCTGTCCACATTTCAATTTTGCGTCTTTGACTTATCCACAATGCACCCAAAAATCTGTGGATAACCCTGTGGATAACTTGTGGATAAGTTTTCTGTTCAAAAGTTATCCACAGAGTTATCCACCGACTTATCCACAAGGAAATCAAAATAATTCCAAATAATTAACTTAGTTATCCACATTATCCACAAGGCGGAACTATCCACATGCGAACTCAAACTCTTAAAAGTTATCCACACCTGTGGATAACTCTCGAAAAATACCCGTAGCTTGGCGCAGCAATTATTGGGTTATCCACAACGTGCTGCGAAAATTGTGGATAACTTTTTAATTACAAAATGTTATCCACAGATCCCTGTTGAAAACCTGTGGATAAAGTGGTTTAAAACCTCCGATGAGGGGTTTTCCACAATTTGGTTCGAGTTATCCACAGAGTTATCCACCGAGTTATCCACACGGAAAATTCTTTTTTATCAAGGGCTTGGTTGAGTTATCCACACTATCCACAGCCTTATTACTACTACTGTATTTATATATATTAATTATTTAGAAGGTGGAGAGTTGAGGAGAACATCATGAAGTTTACACTTCAAAAAGATAGCTTTCTTGAAGCGCTTCAAAAAGTTCAAAACGTCGTTGAGCGAAAGAACACTGTTCAGATTCTTTCTAACGTTCTTCTGACCACTGACAAGGATTCACTCTCACTAACAGCGACCGATCTTGAAGTAGGTATTGTCGTTAATCAACCAGTGGATAAGTCCAGTGAAGGTAAGGTTGCAATCTCAGCTAAAAATCTTGTGGAGATTGTGAAAGAGCTCCCAAATAAAGCTGTTACACTCACCAAAAAAGATAACAACTGGGTTGAGATATCCTGTCAGAAGTCCACTTTTAATCTTGTGGGTTTAAGTGCAGAAGAGTTTCCACCACTTCCAGCTTTTGAAAGTAAATCCTTTCTAAAAGTAAATGCAGCGGCTGCTCGTGAAATGATTGATCGCACGCTATTTGCTGTTTCGACCGACGAAACTCGTTATCACCTCAACGGGGTGTTTTTCGAAACAATTGAAAACGGCCTCATTCGTATGGTGGCTACCGATGGCCACCGCCTTTCGTTTATCGATCGAGAACTTTTTCTATCGAAAACGGACCAGTTTGAACGCGGCATCATAATTCCCAAAAAAGGGTTAGGAGAGTTGCGCCGCTTGATCGAGGGTAAGGTAGATGAATTCTCGCTTGCTCTAGATAAAGGCAATCTTTTGGTAAAACTCGACCGTACTTTGCTCTTTATTCGCCTTATAGAAGGTGATTACCCAGATTATGAGCAAGTGATGCCAAAGAAGGCCGATCGACGTTTGACGGTCGACCGTGAAGAGTTCTTGGGCAGTCTGCGAAGGGTGTCTCTTCTAGCTAATGAAAAAAGCAGAGGCGTGAAGCTGGCGCTCTCGGCCAATAATCTCGTTATCACTTCAAGTAATTCCGACTTAGGCGATGCAAAAGAAGAACTTGATGTGGATTATTCTGCGGAACAAGTCGAAATCGGCTTTAATGCTCGGTATGTAATTGAATGCCTATCCATCTTGGATTGCGAAAAAGTGACGTTTGATCTCAATGACAAGTTGAGTCCTGGCCTATTGCGGCCAGCCGGTCGTTCAGATTACACCTACATAGTCATGCCGATGCGAATTTAGCGTCCAAAATACGAAGATGCGATGACGCGATGTATATTGAATCACTGCGTCTTTATCAATTTCGCTGCTTTGAAGAGCTTACGCTCGAGCCGAAGCGCGATTTTAATGTCATTAGCGGACTGAATGGGCAGGGTAAAACGAGTCTTTTGGAGGCTGTGGGCCTTTTGGGCTCGCTCAAGAGCTTTCGTCATGCGAAAAACCTAGAGCTCGTGCAGTTCGAAAAATTAGAGGCCTTAGTCTCGGGCCGAGTTCGAAACGGAAGTTTAGAAGGCCGCGCTGAGGTAAGAGTCTACCCGGGTCGAAAACACGCCACATTCAACGGTAAATCCTGTAAATTTCTTAGCGAATATCTTGGAAAGCTTTCAGTTGTTAGTTTTAGTCCTTCGGATTTGGAAATTATCCGGGGGGGCCCCGAATATCGAAGGTCCTGGGTGGATCGTTTTGCTACCGTGACTAATCCAGAACATGCAGATTGCATGGCCCGATATACCAAGGCTTTGGACAACAGAAATCGCATCCTAAAACAGCTTAGTTTAGGACACATTTCTCGAGTCACCGATGACTTTTCGGTGTGGACCACAGAGGTCGCAAAGTTAGGCGCGCAAGTTATCCACAATCGCATCCACACGGTGGATAACTCACGCGAAAAAATAGCCCAATATTACAGCGAAATTGCCGGCCAAAATACAGATGTAAGTATACGATATATTAGTAAAATTTTTGAACAAGATCCTGGTGGACAACCGTCCCTGGGTTCTATAGAACTATGGTTTCAAACGCTTCAAAAAGCACTGGTGGATAACTTCCGCAAAGAGTGTGTTCTAGGAGCAACTTCTGTTGGACCACACCGCGATGATTTGGAATTTTCTCTCAACGGAAAAGAAGCCAAATCGTATGGTTCGCAAGGAGAGGTTCGATCGTTAGTTTTAGCTCTGCGGTTAGCAGAGGTTAGAACTTTTGAACTTACGCGAGGATTGAACCCGATATTGTTGATTGACGATTTTTCGTCGGAACTTGATTCGAAACGGCGAGATTATTTGCTGAAATATTTAAACAGCAGAGAATCTCAAGTTTTTTTGAGCACGACAGAAATCTTGAATCTCGGGAAAACATTTTTTGTGAACAGAGGAAGGATCGTTTCGGATGACCATGAACCCGCAAGCGAACGACGTCAGCAATTATAACGCAGATAAAATTAAAGTACTCGAAGGTCTGGAGGCCGTAAGAAAAAGGCCCGGAATGTACATTGGCGATACCGGCGCACGTGGTCTTCACCACATGGTGTACGAGGTCGTCGACAACGCAGTCGATGAATCTCTCGCTGGATATTGCAAAAACGTTAAAGTTACGGTTCATGCCGACAATTCTGTAACCGTAGAAGACGACGGACGAGGCATTCCCGTCGACATGCATAGCTCGGGAGTTTCTGCAGCTGAAGTCGTAATGACCAAGTTGCATGCTGGTGGTAAATTCAACGAAGATGGTGGCGCATACAAGGTATCGGGCGGTTTGCACGGTGTTGGCGTTTCAGTAGTAAATGCGTTGAGCGATAGTTTAAAACTCGAAATTCACCGCAGTGGGAAAGTTTATCAGCAGCTATATAAGCGCGGTAATCCGGTTGAATCACTGAAACAAGTTGGAGTGAGCGAAAAACGTGGGACTATGGTCACGTTTAAGCCGGACGCCGAAATATTCGAAGTACTCGAATACAATCACGATACGTTAGCCACCCGCCTTCGCGAGCTTGCGTTTTTAAATCGTGGTTTAAATATTGTTTTTACTGATGAACGAAACGAACGAACACAGACCTTTTGTTATGAGGGCGGAATTGTATCGTTCGTCGAATTCATGAATAAGAGTAAAGAAAAAATTCATGATAAGGTGATTTATTTTTCCCAAGAGAAAAACATGATTACCGTCGAACTTGCCATGCAATGGAACGACGGATATTCGGAAAATATTTCGTCCTATTGCAATAACATCAATACAATCGAAGGTGGGACCCACGTATCGGGCCTCAAAACTGCGCTCACCCGCGTAATGAATAAGTACGCCGAAGCAAACGGATTTTTGAAAAATCTAAAAGAAGCAGTACAGGGTGAAGATATTCGAGAAGGTCTCGCTGCAGTAATTAGCGTTAAAATTCCGGAACCTCAATTTGAGGGGCAAACCAAAACGAAGTTGGGTAATAGCGAGGTCGAAGGCTTTGTAGCCTCTATTCTGAACGAAAAATTAACCGACTACTTTGAGCTTAATCCAGGAGTTGCAAAGAAAATAATTCAGAAAGCAATCGATGCAGCCACCGCACGGATAGCTGCTCGAAAAGCGCGGGATCTTACGCGAAGAAAAACAGCGCTGGATTTTGGCGGCCTTCCAGGAAAAATGGCGGATTGCCAAGAAAAAGATCCTGCACTTTGCGAAATTTTTCTGGTCGAGGGCGATAGCGCCGGCGGATCCGCAAAACAAGGTCGCGATCGAAGGAATCAAGCAATCTTGCCCCTAAAAGGTAAAATTTTAAACGTCGAAAAAGCTCGCTTCGATAAAATGTTGTCGTTTGAAGAAATTAAAATTTTGATCACTGCATTGGGAGCGGGAATCGGCAAAGACGATTTCGATATTACTAAGATTCGATACCATAAAGTCGTAATTATGACTGACGCCGACGTCGACGGAAGCCATATTCGTACTTTGCTTCTCACCTTCTTTTATCGACAGATGCCAGAAGTAATCGAAAAAGGTTATCTCTATATTGCTCAGCCACCTTTGTATAAAACGAAAAAAGGTAACAAGGAACGATACCTCAAGAATGAAAATGAACTTAATGATCATCTTCTTTCTACCGGTGTTGAAGGGTTGGTAGTAAAAAGTGCAAATGGAAATGTGCCGCATTCCCAACTGTTATCTGGTGTAAAGAATGCCTTAAAATTTAAGCGTTCGGTTGAGAAATTAGCGAAGAAGTACGAAGTGAACGTAATGCGTGCACTTCTTTCTCAGAACGTATCTGTGGATAACTTGAGTGATTCCGAAAAACTTAAGAAAATTATGGATCGGGTTGCAGTTTACGCAAAAGCCCAGTCCACCGAAATCGGAGACATCAAGTGCGACATTATTAAAGACGAAGCGCATAACTGTTTTGCGGGCCACATAGAGGTAATAAAAAACAGTACTCGCTATTTCGTAAAGGTCACTCACGATCTTTTGACGTCTCCTGAATACGAAGATTTGGTAAAACAATCTTTGGCTATGAACGTTTTAGGGCAGGCGCCATTTGTAGTCACAACTGAAAATCAAACAACCGAAACGGTTTCGACCGTGGAAGCACTCGGCAGTTATATTTTGGAAGCATCCAAAAAGGGTGTTTATGTACAGCGCTATAAAGGTCTCGGAGAGATGAACCCGGAACAACTTTGGGAGACCACGATGGATCCATCTAGGCGCACTCTCTTGAAAGTGTCGGTTGAGGACGCAGTCGAAGCTGACAGCATTTTTTCAGTATTGATGGGTGATCAAGTTGAACCTCGGCGTCAATTCATTGAAGAAAACGCCCTTCGTGTGAGGAACCTGGATGTCTAACGTTCGCAGCAAGATCATGGGCGTAGGTTACTACGTGCCCCCTCGCGTCGTTACTAACGACGATCTTGTAAAACTGTATGGAATTGACACCTCGGATGAATGGATCCAGCAGAGAACTGGAATACAACAGCGACATTACGTAGATCCGGGAGTTACCAATGCAGATTTAGCTGTCGAGGCTTCCAAAAAAGCGCTAGATGCCGCCGGAGTAAAAAAAGAAGAAATAGATTTCATTTTATATGCGACCTTAAGCCCCGATCATGAATTTCCAGGGACCTCGTGTTTTTTTCAGGCAAAGTTTGGAATTCCTGGTGTCCCCGCTATGGATATTCGTAATCAGTGTACGGGATTTTTATATCTACTATCGATGGCAAATGCATTGGTGCGCACAGGTCAGTATAAACGAATACTCGTAATTGGCAGTGAAGTTCATTCGAGGGGTCTTGATCTATCAACACAAGGTCGTGATGTAGCAGTATTGTTCGGGGACGCGGCTGGTGCAGCGGTGGTCGGGCCTTGTGCTCCCGGTGATCAAAGTGAAATTCTATCTGTTCACCTTCACGCAGACGGAGAGCATGCTAAAGACCTTTGGCTCGAGGCTCCTGGGTGTGCATTTCACCCATTTCGTTTGCCGAAAGATGCCTTGGAAACGAGAAGCATTTATCCGCAAATGAACGGAAAGACAGTTTTCTTAAATGCAGTTCGCAGAATGCCTGAAGTCGTTCTCGAAGCACTCAAACACCACAATCTAAAAATGTCCGAAGTAGATCTGGTGGTGCCGCATCAAGCAAATTTAAGAATTAATGAGGCAGTAGCGAAATTTTTAAGTGTTCCGGAAGAGAAATTTTTTAACACTATTCAGCGCTTTGGAAACACCACAGCGGCTACTATTCCAATTGGTCTTTCTGAGGCTGCGGCTCAAGGAAAACTAAAAAAGGGAATGTTAGTGGCAATGCCAGCCTTTGGCAGTGGCTTTACCTGGGGTGCAGCGCTCGTTCGTTGGTAGATATTTAGGAAAAAATCATTATGACTCAAGAAACAAACGTCGAAAAAAATCACATTACCGTAAATATCGAAGATGAAATGCGCGGCGCCTACTTAGATTATGCAATGAGCGTAATCGTAGGACGCGCCCTTCCCGACGTGCGTGACGGATTAAAACCAGTTCATAGACGGGTTTTATACGCAATGTACGACCTCGGTAATACCTATAATAAACCCTATAAAAAATCGGCGCGTGTCGTGGGTGACGTTATTGGTAAATACCACCCACACGGTGACACCGCTGTTTACGATACGATGGTCCGAATGGCGCAAGATTTTTCTTTGCGTTACACCCTTATTGATGGTCAGGGAAATTTCGGTTCTATCGACGGCGATAGCCCAGCGGCGATGCGTTACACCGAGGTCAGAATGTCTCGTGTTGCCGACGAAATGTTGAGTGATCTCGATAAAGAAACCGTAGATCACGGACCAAACTATGACGACTCTCTAAAAGAGCCGCTCGTCATGCCTTCAAGACTACCGAATCTCATTATCAACGGCTCAAGCGGTATCGCAGTCGGTATGGCAACCAACATACCACCTCACAACCTCACAGAAGTTTGTGATGCGGTGATTTCGCTCATTCGAAATCCAAAAATGACCATTGAAGAATTGTGCACCTATATAAAAGGGCCGGACTTTCCCACTGGCGGAATTATTTGCGGAGCCGACGGCTTGAGATCTGCCTATCGAACAGGAAAAGGTGTCATTCAAGTACGAGCAAAGACGACACTTGAGAGCAGCAAAAAAGGCGATAAAGAAGCCATTATCGTAACAGAACTACCCTACCAGGTGAATAAAGCGAAACTTATCGAGAAAATTGCTGAGCTAGTTAAAGATAAAAGAATTGAAGGAATTTCTGACCTTCGCGATGAGTCCGACCGCAACGGCATGAGAATCGTTATTGAGCTAAAGCGCGGTGAAAATTCGCAGGTTATTTTGAATAACCTGTTTAAGCTTACACCGATGCAAGACAGTTTCGGTATCATCATGCTGGCATTACATCAAAATCAGCCAAAGGTTTTTAACATCAAGGATATGTTGGCTGCTTTCGTAGAACACCGAAAAGAAATTGTTGTTAGACGGACTATATTTGATCTTAAGAAAGCTGAAGCTCGTGCCCATATTTTAGAGGGTTTGAAAAAAGCGGTAGAAAATATTGATGATGTAGTTACTCTCATTAAATCGGCGAAAAACCCGGACGAAGCTCGCAGCGGCCTAATGTCGAAGTACTCTTTTACCGAAATTCAAGCTCAAGCAATTTTAGATATGCGGCTACAAAGACTCACAGGTCTTGAGCGCGATAAGATTGTTGAAGAGTATAAAGAAATTCTCGGCGTAATTGAAAAATTGAAGGCAATTCTAGCCTCGGAAAAACTAGTTCTCGATATTATTGTCGACGAACTGGAAGAGTTGAAGAAGGCCTACGGTGATGCACGTCGCACCGAAATTATGGAAGGGGCGCTCTCAGACATAGACACTGAGGATTTAATTGCAGACGAAGAAATGATCGTAGCAATTACTCATACCGGTTTCGTAAAGCGATCTAGCCCAACCCTGTATCGTAGCCAAAGGCGCGGTGGTCGAGGAGTTCGTGGCATTACCACTGGTGAAGAGGATTTCGTGTCCTCAATCTTTAGAACTACTAACCTGAGCTATCTGCTGTGTTTTACCAATAAAGGTAGGATGCATTGGCTCAAAGTATATAAAATTCCAGAAGGCAGTAAACAGTCCAAAGGCAAAGCGATAGTAAATTTAATTAATCTAGCGCCGCACGAACAAATAAAAGCGATTCTTCCAGTGCGAGAGTTTATCGAAGATCGTTTTATCGTGATGGTTACTAAAAAGGGCGTAATAAAAAAGACCGGATTAAATGATTTTAGCAATGTTCGAGCTGCCGGAATTATTGCCCTTACTATTGATGAAGGCGACGAGTTGGCCGCAGCACGAATAACCAATGGAAAACAGCACATATTTCTTTGTTCTAAAAACGGCATGAGCATTCGTTTTGACGAGGAAGATGTACGGTCAATGGGCCGGTCCGCAAGAGGCGTGCGCGGAATTGAATTGGACGAAGGTGACGTAGTTGTTGGAGTTGAAGCTCTGGATCCAGCCGATAAAACCGCAACCATCTTGACCGTTACCAATTTGGGTTACGGAAAACGTACAGAACCAGAAGAATATCGAATTCAGTCCCGGGGTGGAAAAGGCATCATTACGATGAAGACCACCGATAAGACGGGAGAAGTTATTGGTACTAAATCAGTAACTGACAAAGATGATCTCATGGTCATTACTGATAAAGGCCAAACTATTCGAATCAAAATTGCGGAAATTCGCTCGATGGGTCGAAACACCCAAGGTGTGCGCGTGATCAACGTTAACTCCGGAGAACACGTGGTTGGCATTGAACATTTGGCAGAGAGTGAAACCGAAGAAGATTTGGGAGCAGTCGGCGAAACCCCGACAAGCGCGCCGGTTAGCAATGGAGCAGATCATTCTTAAAGTGTTCGTGATTTGGTCTTTTGTGAAAAACGACAGATTTGTTCGAAGAGCATTGATTAGGCCATTGTTAGTTTCGATTTTGCTGGTGTGTTGCGCTTGCAATATGCAAGCGGACAAGAACCACTACGTTTTAGCCGAGCGACTATTTTCAGATCACAAATACGCAGCAGCTGTTGCCGAGTTCCAAAAGATCATCGACAGTAATCCGAGGGGTCCGCTAACTCACCAGGCCCTATTTCGAATAGCGGTGATTCAATATTTGTATCTCGAGCGTTACCAGGATTCGATTAATACATTTCGTCAATTCATCGCATTATCTCAAAATGAAGAGCTCGTGTACCAGGCTGAAAAAAGCGTAGGGGAAATTTTTTTTTCCAAAACGGAAAATTACCGTAGTGCGGTAGATCAATATAAGAGACTCATCGAAAAATACCCTAATTCAAAAGAGGGTGATTTTTTTCATTATCGATTGGCTAAAAGTTATTACGGAGCGCTCCGATTTGCCGATGCTATTCAGACCTATAAAGAATTTCTCGATAAATATCCCAAAAGTGAGTTGGCGGCAGATGCTAGTTACCAAATAGGTAACACGCTTTTCACTCAAGGTGATTGTGAAGCCGCCGTAAAGGCATTTGAAAATGTTATCAAAAGTTTTCCCAATAGCGATGTTGCCATATTCGCTCAGTTCGGAGTTGGAAATTGTTATGAAGAAACCGGAAGGACTTCTGAGGCACTCAATCTGTACAAAACTCTTGTGGACCGCTACCCTACCAAGTCCATCATAGAGGCCAAAATTAAGCGACTTCAGTCGAAAGAGGAGTCAAGGATTCGCTAGTCCCAACCTTCGATTGACCGGCATTTTTACTCATGGTAACGGTGCGTTAAATTTAAGAATGTATCAAAAGTTTGCCCAGGCATTTGGAATGGTTATGCAGGTGTTTTTTCTGAGCCTGGCCGGTTTTGTAGTTGGTTACGGTTTAGACACCGTCGTCGTAGTATCAAAACCATGGCTTTCGATCATACTAGCTTTTGGTGGTATTAGCCTCGGATTTTATCGACTTTATAAATGGTATATCAATGACTCAAACACAAGCACCTGATCACCTACTTTTAAGAGCAAATGCCTTTTTTGGTATTGCGGGGCTATTTTTCTTTTTTCAATTTGGCGACATGATTTCGGTTAAGTCCTTTCTGGTAGGGTGGGCCATTGCTGTCGTTAACCTTGAGCTTCTTCGTCGGATCATGAAGATTTTGATTGCCTACTATAACGGTCAAAAACCGAGTAAGTTGATTTACTTTTTAGTATTCGCAAAACTTTCGTTTTGGGGTGTGGTGATCGCCGCATTTTCAAAGCTCGATTGGATACACCCCCTCCCCTTTGTAATTGGGACTCTAACGATCCTCGTAGCCGGATTTGCATTTGGTTTTAGAGAGTTTTTTAGAGACAAAACGGCCACTTTGCGTGTAGGTCAGCAGGAATAAGGATTTTAGCGTATGCACGGAGAACATTCATTTACGTGGATTAGTTTGATTCCAGGCCTGGAACATGCGCCGAATCACGTGGTGATGACGGTAATTGTTGCTATTCTAGCCGTGGTTATGGGCGGGATTGCCACTATGCAGCTTAATGCCGCAGGTGGAGCCATCATTGTTCCGGAATCCAAGCTCACTTTTCGCAATTTTTTCGATTTAGTCGCAGAGAAGCTTTACGGATTTTGCGAAACGACCCTAGGTGAGCATGAAGCCAAAACCTATTTTCCAGTGATAGGCACGCTTTTTATTTTTATATTTTTCTCAAATCTTTTTGGATTAATTCCAGGGTTTTTACCTTCGACCGACAATATCAATACAACGTTGGCGGTCGGTTTATTTGTTTTCATTTTTTATAATATTCAGGGTTTCAAAGCTAACGGAGTTGGGTATCTAAAACACTTCCTTGGTCCGGTTTGGTATTTGGCTCCTCTGATGTTGGTGATTGAAATTGTTTCTCACGTGTTTCGCCCTCTCAGCTTGGCGCTGCGTCTTCGCGGAAACATTCAGGGTGATCACGTGGTATTGGGAGTTATGTCGTCATTGGTGCCGTATTTGGTACCCGTGATTTTCATGCTCTTGGGTTTGTTTGTAGCCTTTGTGCAGGCATTTGTTTTTTGTCTGTTAACAATGGTTTACATCTCGTTATCAACTGCGCACGACCATTGAAAGGAGAACGAGCAGTGAAAAATATGAGAATTTGGTTAGTATTGGTGGCTACTTTTTTAGTGAGCTGCGTGGCTTTTGCAAGTGAAGGTGGCGCTACGGATCCGTACGCTTCGTTGGCTGCAGGCCTTGCAATTGGTATTGCCGCGTTCGGTGGATCTCTCGGACAAAGCAAAGCAGCAGCAGCAGCTCTCGAAGGCATTGCACGAAACCCATCGGCTTCGGGCAAAATCTTTGTACCTATGATTATCGGTTTGGCTCTTATCGAGTCACTTGTTCTTTACGCATTCGTTATTGCGTTCGTTAAGATCAAGATCTGATAGTCTGAAAATAATCGACGAAAAAGGCCGTTTCCGAATGGAGACGGCCTTTTTTATTTACAGATAACGAGCTAGGTACCGGCCCGTAACCGACTTGGGATTTTGTGCTATCTGCTCAGGTGTACCAATTGCAACGATCTCACCGCCCAATTCGCCCCCCTCGGGCCCTAAATCAATGACGTGGTCCGCTGTTTTGATTACTTCTAGGTTATGTTCGATCACCAGTACCGTATTGCCCTGTTCTACCAGACGATGAAGTACTTCATTGAGCTTTCGCACATCATCAAAATGCAAGCCCGTGGTCGGTTCGTCGAGAATATAGAAAGTATTACCCGTAGAACGTGATGCCAGCTCCTTAGCTAACTTCATGCGTTGCGCTTCACCACCAGACAATGTCGTCGCACTTTGGCCGAGCGTTATATAACCGAGCCCAACCTCCGACAGGGTTTTCAATTTCTGTTTAAGCAATGGAACCTTCGAAAAAAACTCCATGGCGTCGTCGATAGTCATGTCGAGCACGTTGGATATAGACTTGCCCTTGTAAAGTATTGAGAGAGTGTCGTTATTGTACCGCTTCCCTTCGCATTCATCGCACCTTACGTAAATATCGCTTAAGAAGTGCATTTCAACTCTTACAAGGCCATCCCCTCTACATTTCTCACAGCGCCCACCCTTTACATTAAAAGAAAATCTGCCCGATTTAAAACCGCGAGCGCGCGACTCTGGCAGTTGCGAAAAGAGATCTCGAATTAAGCTAAAGGTACCGGTATAAGTCGCAGGATTGCTTCGAGGGGTTCGCCCGATTGGCGACTGGTCGATATCTACTACTTTATCAATTTTATCTAAGCCAGTGGCACCCTTCAAACGCAGCGTGGGGATTTTACTTTTATATAAAGCCTGCATTAGCAGTGGATAAAGCGTATCTATTACTAAACTAGATTTTCCAGAGCCACTTACACCCGTCACACAAATAAAACAGCCTAAAGGAATTGTAGCCTCTACATGTTTTAAATTGTTCTCTGCCACTTCTGATAGAACGATGGTTCGGGTCGGGTCGGTTTGAGTACGTCGAACTTTGGGAACAGGAATCTGAGCCTGATCGTTTAAATAACGCCCAGTTATTGAACTAGAGTTCGCAATAATGTCCTGAACCGAACCTTGGGCGATAATGTCGCCGCCATGGGTGCCTGCCGCCGGCCCAAGGTCGATGATATGATCAGCTTTTTCGATTGTATCGCGATCGTGTTCAACCACCAGAACGGTGTTCCCCATATCTCGTAGCCGTAAAAGACTTTCAATTAATCGATCGTTATCTCGCTGGTGTAGACCAATACTTGGTTCATCTAATACATAAATAACGCCATTTAGTGACGAACCAATCTGACTAGCGAGACGAATGCGCTGACTTTCGCCACCGGATAATGTTTGAGCCGACCGATTCAAGGAAAGATAATCGACGCCGACTTTTAATAGGAAGCTCAATCGATCTTTAATTTCTTTTAATATGCGATCGGCAATCAGAACTTCTCTTTTGGTAAACGAATGAGTATCAAAAAAAGAAGCTAGTTTTTTTATAGATAACGAACAGAGATCAGCAATGTTGTGATTACCAACTTTGAAGTGCAGTGAACTCTGTTTGAGACGCGTCCCATTGCAGTCCGTACACACGGTTCGAATTAAAATAGCCGGACCCGTTTCGGCTGAATCGTCTTCGAGCAAGTCGTCTTCATCTTCGACGTCGTTGCCTAGATAGCCTAGACCATTGCATTTTTTGCAGGCACCAATCGGAGAATTAAAAGAAAATGTTCTCGGTTCAGGAAGGGGATAAGACACTCCGCAGTCCACGCATGCGAACTTGTCTGAAAATAAATGTTCGGTTCCGCCGTCTTCTAACTGGATTGCCACCAAACCTTCAGCAAGTTTAAGTGCCGTTTCTACAGAGTCTTGCAGCCGCGCTCGAAGAGCCCCTTTTCCGGTCGGATCCGCCGTGGATGGAGCCATAGGACGCAGAACTAAGCGATCGATGAAAACATCGATGTCATGTTTTTTTTGTTTATCCAATTCAATATTTTGCGAAAGGTCTAGTATTTCTCCGTCAATACGAATTCGGGAAAAACCTTTTTGTCGATAGGAGGCAAGTTCTTTTTGATACTCGCCTTTTCTTCCCCGAACCACGGGTGCGAGTATGCTCATTTTGGAACCTTGTTGAAATTCCAATATTTGATCTACAATTTGCTGGGCAGTTTGCCCCGAAATAGATTTTCCGCATTGATAGCAAAAAGGTATCGAGATTCGAGCGAACAAGAGTCGAAGGTAATCGTATACTTCAGTGACAGTTCCTACGGTTGAGCGTGGATTATGGGAGGTGGTTTTTTGTTGGATTGATATCGTAGGAGACAACCCGTCGATGCTTTCCACGTCTGGCTTATTTTGAGCCTGCAAGAATTGACGGGCGTAGGTAGAAAGCGATTCTATGTATCGGCGCTGACCTTCTGCAAAAATGGTGTCAAAAGCGAGAGAAGATTTTCCAGACCCACTAAGGCCTGTGATCACTGTCAGCGAATCGCGGGGGATCCGTAGCGAAATATTTTTAAGATTATGCTCTTTTGCCCCACGTATAATAATGGAGTCATCATTGTTGGCCGACATAATCTTTTAAAGCTCCATCGAAAGCCGCTTCAACGATAGAGCGAATTTTTTTAAGGGCAGAATCGGAATTAGCTTCGAATCTCATCACAACAACGGGTTGTGTATTCGAGGCGCGCAGTAAACCCCAGCCCTCTGGCATTTCAACTCGCACACCATCAATATCCACCACTGAGTAC
>DGKJ01000106.1 GCA_002387735.1 Bacteriovoracaceae bacterium UBA4573
GCTGTCTTCACCGCGACATTGTCTGCGTGATTAGCGGTGGCAATTTTACCCGCTCTTTATAGGCGGTAAGTCATTCCGACTGTCACCGCAGCACGATTGTAGTCAAGACCAGCGGCATTCGAATCATTTTGCCGAACGCTAACGTCAATGAGTCCTGCTAAATGAGGTTCGAACCAATGCAAAACACCAATTGTTCCAGTTCTCAAAATGTCTGAACGGTCGCCAGCATGGCCCGGAAACACCAGCATCGAAACACCTACGCTCGCGTGCATGCGAGTTCGCTCAAACCATCGCCAATCTACCCCGGCGAGCAACGAATGTACGTCTGAACGGTAATTAAGTCCGCGAGCAGCTACGTGTTCGAATTGGTACTTAAAATTAGGCAGTAGCCGAGGATTGGGCGCATCAATGGCGGCTTTAAGATAAACACCTGTCGTGCGGCCAGAGCGTTGCTCTATTCCAGCCAGTGGGTCTCGGCCGAATTTCGAAATCAGATAAAAAAAGCCAGCGGTCCATTTCCATCTTTGATGGGGGGTGAACTGAACCGAAAGATCTGGACCATGAGTTGTTTGGTAGGTGTACCAGTCGAGTCGATCTGCCAGGGTTCGGTCGAAGCTATATTTCGCGTCGACTCGCCAATCTTCGCCACTGTAGCGCGACACCCCGCCGTCGAAATGAAAATTCAATACGTCGTAAGCTCGTAGAGCCGAGTCGAGGTGAGTTTTCCAATAGAACTCTGTACCGGCGTTAACAGACCACTCCCGGTAGCGGGGCGAAGTCCAATCACCAAACGCGGTAAAAACTGCAGAATTGCCAGATTGACTAGATATTTCATCGGGCAATAGTGCGTCCACGGGAAGCACCAAAACATTAGAATCGTACTGACCGAAAAGTCCCGCCCCCGCGGTCCACCTAGCTTGATTGACTTCGGAATGAGTACGCCAAGCGGCATTGCGAATTTCCGCACTCTCGCCTGGTTCCGCGCGAGCTAAACTCGTAGATGCGCTGTCGAAATATCCTAAACGAGCATAAACTTCGCCCAAATAATAGTAGGTTGCCTGAGTCAGCTCTCGTTCAGCTGCTCTGGCACCGAACCTCCTACTGAGGAGCGCGGACTCATGAAAATATTTCTCTGCTTCGACATAATTTTTTTCTCGGAAGCTCATTTGTCCGAGCAAATAATAAGCGTGAGTAGCTACAGCTTTTTGTTCTAACGCCTTGAGCAAATACGCTCGCGACCGATCGACTTGTCCTTGGCGAAAATAAATAAATCCAATGCGAAAATTTAGAACCCCGTGACGTGATTCTGGCGCGATGTGTTTAGCCCGCGCGAGTTGTTCCACTGCGGCATCGTAATTTCCCTGGGCCTCAGAAATCGCAGCCAAATATTCTCGCGCCACAAAATTTCGTTCGTCCTTGCGAAGGGCCCGTTCAAAATGATCGCGCGCTGAATCAAATCGTTTAGCATTTAGTTGAACAATTCCTTTTGCGATTTCAACTTCACTCCACTCACGGCCCCTTTCGGGCACATCACGCAAGGTTTCAGAAAGGTCTACTTTGATATCGGGCTCAGCAAATTGATCCTGGGTATACTCCGGTGTGGCAGCCTCTATTCGTTCTTCGCCGTAACGGTCTTGAGAAAAAACGGGTGTCCCTCTTCCACGGGTAACCTCTGCCACGGCAGGCAGAGTCACTGCCCACATAATCAAAAAAAATTGAAGTACTCGTCTATTCAATGGGGTCACCCTTAAAGTCTATTGTCGTTCACTCTAAAAGAAAATAAGGTTCTCGAAATGTTAACTACGGAATTACACCGACATCTTGACGCTTCGTTACGACCAGATACTCTCGCGGAACTGATTCGAGCTCAGGGCGTTCACCCCACGCTTCGGACTACTGAGGACATCAAAGAAAAATTCTGGATAACAAAGCCGATGGGCTCCTTAAAGGAAGTACTCGATTGTTTCGTACTTTTTCAGAAAGTGCTCACGACTGAAACTATTTTAGAGCGTGTCGCTCGTGAAACGATTGAAGATGTCGCACGAGAGGGGATTAAAACTGTTGAATTGCGATATTCCCCCAGTTTCGTTTCAGAGTACTCCCAACTAGACTGGCGCTTGGCCCTGGGGGCGATTGAACGTGGCATTTCTATGGGTAGCAAAGCTACCGGCGTGCAAGCGAGGCTCATTTGCATTATTAGTCGCGACTACGGCTCGAACACTGCAGATAAAACAGTAGATTTCGCTGTCGCCCACAAGGAATCTTTCGTGGCGCTAGATTTGGCTGGAAACGAAGTAGACTATCCGAATCCGATTTTCGCGGGTGCGCTTCGCAGAGCCCGAGACGCTGGGTTTTCGATTACTGTTCATTCTGGCGAAGCCACGGGACCTGAAACCGTTTGGCAAGCAATCGACGAACTCGGAGCGCAGCGCATAGGACACGGCATTCATTCAATAAAAGATCCCGAGCTCGTTAAACGATTGGTGCGTGATCGCATTCACCTCGAAGTATGTCCAACGAGCAATGTAAACACGCGTTCAGTCGCTAGTTGGGGCGAGCATCCGCTGCGCCGATTGTTTGATGCGGGAGTTCGAGTTTCAATTAACACTGATGACCCAGGAATATTTGGGGTCGGACTCGATGAAGAAGTCGCTCGAGCCAAAAAAGCATTTGGTTTCTCAGAGCCAGAACTCGCTACCATTAATTCGATGGCGTTCGAGGATTTGTTCAAAGTGCGCGAGATTTAATCCGCAAATGTTCAGCCACTAGCCTGGGAACTTGCAAACGAAGGTCGCGCCCCGACCCTCCTTGCTTTCGACCCAAACAGTACCACCATGCCGCTGAAGGATATGCTTCACAATTGCGAGGCCTAGGCCGGTGCCACCCATTTCGCGGGAGCGCCCCTTGTCGACCCGATAAAATCGTTCAAAAAGGCGCGGATGGTGTTCACGCGGAATACCGGGTCCGGAATTATAAACTCGGAGCAAAACATCCTCTCCATCTTTTTTCCAGGCCACCGCGATTTCGCCTTCGTCTGGCGCGTATTTGTAGGCGTTTTCTAAAAGATTGATGAGCACCTGTTCTAGTCGCTTCGAATCGGCCGTAACCATGCCGGCATCGAACTCCGTTGAAATTTTTTGCCTTTTCTTGGCAAAGGAGTCTTTTAATCCGTGAAGTATACGTTCCGTGATCTCTCGGGTCCCGACCTTCCCACGATGCAAAAGATCTGCGCGATCGTCGGCCGCATCGAGCGACGAAAGATCGAGTAAATCGTTGATCAAATTTAAAAGTCGATCAGAATTTTTTGCTATTTTTTCCAAAAAAGCATTTTCAACGGGGCGTTGACTGCGAATGTCATCAATAATGGTATCGGTAAACCCCTTAATAGAGGTCAACGGAGTGCGCAATTCATGCGAAACGTTAGCGACGAAATCAATACGCATTTGCTCCGCAGTTTTAAGTTCCGTAACATCGTGAAATATTCCTACTGCGCCATAAATGCCATCACTTTCGCGACGCAAGGGAGACACAGAAATCGAAAAGTAACGACGCCCCTCTTTGAGTTCGATAGCTACGGGTTTAACTGGGACGGTTTGACCCTTTTTTAGCGCGCGGTCAAATGCGTCCAAAATTTCAGGATTTCTAAAAAGCTCGAATAAACGCGGTTTGCGCTCTGCAAAACCGACGCCCCCAAAAAGTAACGCAAACTTCGAATTGAAAAACAGCGGTCCGCCCTCGAGATCCACTGCGAGAATACCATCTGAGATGGCACCCATTAGAGTTGCCAACTCTTCTCGCTCAACCGAAAGACTTTCGGTGCGGGACTTTAATCGATTCCGAATGTCTTCGATTGAACTTTCGATTTCCGAAAATTCTCCAAAGGACTCCTCCGCAAATGATACTTCGTGAAACTCGTCACCGTCGGTCTTCGAAAATCGGGAAGTATGAAGTAAGCGAATGAGCGGAGTAAAAAAAGGTTTACTCCATACTCCTGCAAGCACCATGAGAAAGACGCTAATTCCAAACGCGAAAAGTGAGCCCTTTGGGCCATACCATCCGAGCCGTTCTCTAAAAATTACGCTAAATAGTACAACTGAAGCACTTGATACTGTGAAAACAACTAGGGTGAACCGCGAGATGAGGCGCCAAGGCAGATGATTCATAGATATTTAGTTACTCTGAACGCGATAACCTACTCCGCGTATGGTTTCGATCACCTCGGCACAGGGACCTAATTTTTTTCGCAAACCAAAAACATGAGTATCCACTGTGCGATCGACAACACTGACTCCTTCTCCCTGAACCATTTCTACCAATTTCGACCTTGAAAGAACTTTCCCTTGGTTTGCAAGCAAGGCGACAAGCAACTTAAACTCTGACGTTGTCAGCTGAATCGGATTGTTGTCACAAAGAACTTCGTGGGCGTCAACCCGCACGCGGAGAGCTCCAACTTCAAAAGTCTGGGCGTTCATTAAATTTCGCGGCAGTAGCAGTCTTCGCAGTAAGGCTCGCACTCGCGCGTTAAAAATTGGTAGCTCAAATGGTTTGGTAATGTAGTCGTCGGCACCCATTTCAAGGCCGACCACAATATCGGCGGTATCGGCCCTTGCGGTAACCATAAGTACAGGAATTGCTTTATTTTGAATCTTCTTACATACGTCAAGACCCGAAATCCCAGGCAACATCCAATCGAGCACGATTAACGAATAATTCTCATTTTCTATTTTTTTTAGTGCCTCTTCGCCGTTATCGACCGAATCGACTTCATAACCATCTCGCTTTAAATGCAGCAGCATTAAGTCGCGAATATCCGTTTCGTCTTCGACTACCAAAATTCTAGCCTTCATCACTAAACTCCTTTGGAGCCCCCGTGCCGAATATCTTCGCCGGTTATGGCAAACACTACGTCTTCCGCAATATTTGTGGCATGATCTCCAATCCGTTCCAAATTTCGAGCAATAAAAATAACGTTAAAACCGTGCTCGATATTTTCAGGATGGGTTTTTAGATAAGTTTTCATTTCAGAAAAAATTCTATTTCGAGCCTCGTCTATCGAATCATCAAGTGCCAAAATTTTTCGGGCCATTTCGCCGTCGCGGTTGATGAAACAGTCGAGCGCTCCGCGCACCATGGTGCGCACTTCGTCACCCATAACCACGAGATCTTCCATAGTTTGTTTTGGTTCTAACTTCAAAAAGCGTTCAGAGTTATGAGCAATATTTACTGCCTGATCGCCCATTCGCTCCAAATCAGAATTCATTTTAATGATCGCTACAATTAGGCGAAGATCAGCCGCCAATGGCTGCTGAAGTGCCAGTAATTTTACGCAAGCATCGTCCACGTCTTTGTGGGCTTGATTTACTTTTCTTTCGACTTCGAAAATTTGCTTAAATTTAGTTTGGGCAATATTGGGGTCCTGCGCTCGAATCGCTTCCACCGCGTAGGCGACAGACTGTTCGACAAAACCTGCCATCTTAATCAGTTCATTTTTAAGGCTTCGAAGTTCAATATCAAAATGCCGTTCCATAGGACGATCAACCAAACCTTCCGGTAATATAACGTTCTGTTTGTTCTTGTTTCGGTGCCGTGAACAAGCGCGAGGTATCGTCGAATTCGATTAAATCACCGAGCAGAAAAAACGCTGTCCGATCCGAAATACGCGCAGCTTGCTGCATATTGTGCGTCACAATGACAATTGTCACACGTTTCTTTAAGTCTGTCACAAGCTCCTCGATCTTGGCAGTAGAGATCGGATCAAGCGCACTTGTAGGTTCGTCCATCAGTAAAACCGTAGGTTCTACGGCCAACGTACGGGCAATGCACAGCCGCTGCTGTTGCCCGCCAGAAAGACTTACGCCCGGCGCATCTAGCTTGTCTTTGACTTCGTCCCAAAGTGCGGCTGCTCGTAGACTGGTCTCCACGACTTCCTTCAACACACTAGATTTTCGTACACCCGACAGTTTCAGCCCTACACACACATTATCGAAAATAGAGAGCGAAGGGAACGGATTGGGTTTTTGAAAAACCATGCCGATCCGCCGGCGAATCGCCACCGGATCAACGCGCAGCCCTTGAATGTTTTCGCCGTTTAACAACACTTCCCCAGAAGAATAGGCTCCGGGCACTTCTTCATGCAGTCGATTTAAACATCTGATGTAGGTGGATTTTCCACACCCCGACGGTCCAATAATGGCAGTAACTGAATTTTTTTCAAATCGAAGATCGATTCCCTTAACCGCATCGAGATCGCCAAAGCCAGCCACCAGTTTTTTGGTCTCTAAAATAACCTCAGACATGACTTCCCTTCGTTTTATTTCTAAAAATGGTTCGCGCACCTAAGTTTACTGCAAAAACAAAGACCACCAACACCAGTGCCGCGGCCCATGCTTGGCGATGCCATTCATCGTAAGGCGAAATGGCATAGGTATAAATTTGAACGGGCAAAGACGAAATTGGCTGCCCCAAACCATCGTGCCAAAATCGATTATTAAACGCAGTAAACAACAGCGGAGCCGTTTCACCGGCGACGCGAGCGATAGCTAATATCACTGCAGTTATTATTCCGCTCATTGAGCCTCTTAAAACAATTTGTAGGACTACTTTCCATCGGGGCAATCCCAACGCCAACCCTGCTTCTCGAATATGCTGGGGGACCAACTTTAGCAGTTCCTCGCTGCTGCGCGCGATAGTGGGAATCATTAATATGCCAAGTGCGACTCCGCCGCTAAAAGCCGAAAACTGCTTCATTGGCACAACAATCGCGGTATAAACAAAAAGTCCCACGATAATCGAAGGTACGCTCGAGAGCATATCGACCGAAAATCGCACAATTCCAGCGGCTCGACCACGACCGTATTCCGCGAGGTAAATTCCAATGGCAATACCCCAAGGAAGCCCAATTAACGAACCCAGCAATACCAGGATCGCCGTTCCTACAATGGAATTCGCCATGCCAGAACCAGGTTCCCCCACCGGCTGAGGAAGCCCCGTAAAAAAATCCCAGTTCAACCCAGGTAGGCCTTTTCTTAAAATAAACTCGGAGACACTAAAAAGAGGAACCAAAGCCGTTAGCGTCGCAATACCAATTGCGAGATAGGCCAAACCATTGACAATCTTTCGTCGTTGATACCGCTTGGCGATAAATTTTTGTAACGCTCTATTTTTTCTTGCCCGGTCGGAAGCTGTCATGGCCATACTTAACTCCACCGCCGTTTCGACGAACTCATGACAAAAAACCTTGCGATCGCGTTGATTACGAAAGTTACGAAAAATAAAATTAGTCCTAATTCAACTAAAGCTGCCATGTGCAAACGATCGGCCGCCTCTGCGTACTCGTTTGCAATCACACTCGACATAGTAGCGGAGGGCGAAAATATTGAGGCCGAGATTTCGAGTCGGTTTCCGATTACCATTGCGACCGCCATAGTTTCTCCGAGCGCTCGGCCGAGCCCCAGAATCATGCCCCCAGCCAACCCTCCCTTGGAGGCCTTCAACACTGACAGACCCATCATTTCCC
>DGKJ01000082.1 GCA_002387735.1 Bacteriovoracaceae bacterium UBA4573
GTTGGCGCGACGGGCCGAGTAGGTTCGCCTGGACGCCGCGAAATTGGCCACGGAGCGTTGGCTGAGCGCTCATTAGTAAACGTGATGCCAAAAGACTGCCCCTACACTGTGCGGGTAGTTTGCGAAGTGCTCGAAAGTAACGGTTCTAGTTCGATGGGTTCGGTGTGCTCTGGATCCATGGCGCTTATGGACGCGGGCATTGAATTCAAAAAACCAGTGGCTGGAATTGCCATGGGCCTTATTAAAGAAGGCTCGCGCTTTGCGGTATTGAGCGACATTTTGGGGGACGAAGACCACCTGGGCGACATGGACTTCAAAGTCGCGGGTACTGACGAAGGCGTGACCGCAATTCAAATGGATATTAAAATTGAAGGCGTTAACGAAGAAATCATGCGTACCGCGCTCAAACAAGCGCACGAGGGCCGCATGCACATACTTTCGAAAATGGCACCGGCAATCGAAGCTCCTCGCGCGGCGGTTTCGGACTATGCTCCGACGTTCACCACGTTCAAGATCAAGCCCGATAAGATTCGGGATGTGATCGGTAGTGGTGGCAAGGTGATCAAAGGTATCATCGAGCAGACCGGCGTTAAGATCGACGTAGAAGATGACGGCACCATCAAGATTGCTTCAACCGACCCAGTACAGGGGCGTAAGGCTGAAGACATTATTCGCAATATCGTAGCGGAACCAGAGGTTGGTCGCACCTATACCGGCACGGTCCGTTCGATCGTGGAGTTCGGCGCGTTTGTCGAAATTATTCCTGGTACCGATGGACTGTTACACGTTTCAGAAATTGCTCACCAGCGTGTAAACAATGTGCGTGACATTCTTAAAGAAGGTGAGAAACTTGACGTCAAGGTTCTCGAGGTTGATCGCAACGGCAAGATTCGTTTGAGTCGTAAAGCGTTGCTTGAAAGACCTGAGGGAATGCCAGAGCCGACCGGCGGTGGGGGAGGTCCCCGCGGCCCTCGCGGTGACGGTGGTGGCGGTGCTCGAGGTCCTCAAGGTGGTGGCCGTGGTGGTCAGCGCCCAATGGACCCTCGCTAAGACCGAGAAAGAATCAGCATCACGATGACTCGAGACCGCGGGAAAAAGCGGTTTAGAAAATCGATTTTGGACAACGGCATGGTTCTCGTAACTGAGAGCGTGCCGTCGTTTCATTCACTAGCGATTGGCGTCTGGGTTCGGGCTGGAACGCGGCATGAGTCGGCCCATGAAGCAGGGTTGTCTCATTTCCTTGAACACATGATGTTTAAGGGGACGGAAAAGCGCAGCGCACTCGACATTGCCCAGCAAATCGACCGAGTAGGCGGGGAATTCAATGCGTTTACGGCTCGTGAATACACTTGTTTCCACGTACTGCTACTCGCCCGCGATTATACGCTAGCCGTTGATATTCTATCGGACATTTTGCTTAACTCAACTTTCGACGAAATTGAAATTGAGCGTGAGCGCAAAGTCATTCTTCAAGAAATTTCGATGGTCGAGGATAACCCCGAAGAGCTTGCACACGATTTATTTTTTGAGCAAGCATTCGGAGGGCATGCGCTTGGCAAACCGATCTTGGGTACGCGAGACACTCTGAAAAAATTCAATCGCTCTACGGTTTATTCGTATTTTCGAAAACACTACGCGCCAGGTGAAATTATTCTTTCGGTTGCCGGTGATGTTGACCATTTTAAAGTTCGCGATTCCCTTAATAAAACCCTTAAGCCGGAGTACTTGCGAGTAAAAGAACGAAGAAAACACAATATGCAGCGTCCGCGAGTGCGGCGAGGAACTCAAGTAATTCGGCGAAATCTAGAACAGGCCCACGTGTTGATCGGATTCCCCAGTGTTGCCTACAATCACGGTGATCGCTTCGTAGCCTATTTAATGAGCAATTACCTGGGCGGTGGCATGAGTTCTACGCTCTTTCAGGAAATTCGCGAAAAACGAGGCCTTGCCTATACCATCTATTCAACCAATTCGGCTTTTTCAGATTCTGGCGTTTTTTCGACCTATGTTGCGACAAATTCCGAAGGAGTGAAAACCTGTCTCGACATAACTGCCAAGCAGATCGAAAAACTAAAAAATGAAAAACTTGATTCAAAAGCACTCGATATTATTAAGCAGAACCTAAAATCTACTATTCTCCTGAATTTGGATTCGGTGGAAAATCGTATGACGGCGATTGCCAAGGCAGAGATGTTTTTTGGCAAACAATTCGAAATCGACGACGTGTTTCGACTTATTGATCAAGTCACGCCACAACGAATTCAGGCGTTGGCAAAAAAAATCATGCGACCTGATCAAACGTTGTTAACTTTGCTCGGACCTTTTTCGAAATCGCAGGCGAACAACCTCTACAAGAATTTCGTGCGAAATATCTAAATTAAGCGAGACCAGGTCATGCGCCGGCTGGAGGCCCGCCGCCGCCGCGTTTCTTTTTCAAATAAATGTACCCGCCCACTCCTGCTACTATCGCAATTAAGATCAACAGATCACTATCTGAACCTTCCGATTTAGCCGGTTTTTTTTCGCTCTCTGCGCCAGGTACTGGGCTAGCTTGGGCCTGATTTCCAAAAACACCCTGCGCTGTGTAAGTATTGAGCGGCTGAGTTGTGTTGAAGATCGAACCCGCGACATTGGTGTTAATGCCGCTTCCTTGCTTGCGGAACACACGAATACTTTTTACGAGCTCATCAAATTGGGTTTGATAGTCTTGGTATTTCGATTTGTTGATGGAATACGTCACGAGCACGCCAATGTCTTGTTTTACGGTCGCTAAATAGCGCGTATAAAAGTTAGGGATTTCGGACTCCATGTGCAAAGCATCAACCCAAGAGTGAGAATTGATTTGGGAGATTCGGTTGTACTTCGGTTGGGAAGTCACGGTTTTTCCGCTCGGAGGAGTGAACTGACGGGGCTTTCCGAGGTATTCCTGATATTTCTCTAAATTGTCTTGGTCGCCTTTGAGTTTGGCAGCGAGAACCACAATTGCATCTTTTCGTTTATTTTCGTCGGTGCTTTGACACACCCACTCAGCTCCTTCCAACACACAGTCCCACTTGAGCGGGAGCTCAAATTCGACAAATTGGTTTGTAAATTTGCGCGCGTGGGAATTGGACGGCAAAACGATAAGAAAAAAGGCGAATAGCAAAAAGAGAATGGGACGTCGATCCATGGCGATGTTCTCCTCTTTTCATTCTAAGGTAGAGGGCGGCGAACTACAAATCCTTCTCTCAAAGGAATAGGATTTCCGTTATTATCCTTTCCTGTCGGAAAGGTTTCTAAAATTTCGAGTTTTGACCGCGTAGGCCCCGCCTCAACAACGCGAGCTCGAGCAAAAGCTTTTCCTATAGTGTCACCTGGAGCATCGCCTGTCGCCTCTTTCGGCGAAAACACGTCTAAGTATTCGCCGACCTTGATCCCGTGAGTGCGACCTTGATTAATTAAAAACAAACGCAATGCATTATTTACGCGGATTACTTTCGCTAGGCCGGTGTATTCGTAGAATCCTCGATTAGAAGCGGCGCGCTGTTCTGGTGTGTTGGAAGCGTGAGGGGCTGGGACATCGCTATCTGTTTTAATTTTCCAAGACAAGGCGCCCAAGAAATGGTGCCCCACAGGTGAATTGCGGCCAGAAATTTCGCGTTGGTAACCGACTGCGAGTTCGATGTCCGGGCTTAAATAAATTCCGGCACCCAAATCGAGGGCTAGAAAACGGGGATCAATTGCGTTGAATGCTTGGCTGCCGGCCACCACTGTTTTTGCCCGCTCGGTCGCGAGAATTTGATTTGTGTATTGGTCTCCCGTGGCATGAAAAGTTCCAGTAATGCCGGCTCTTCCGAAAAAATTGTTTGGCTCGGTGAATTTGAAGAAAGCGGCGTAGGGGAGAAAACTTGAGTACCCTTCGGTGCGGTGGGTGTAACCAAAACTTGTTCCGAAAACTGTTCTCCGCGCAATCGGAAGCTCAAGTGTTCCTTTAAGAGTGATGAGAGCACTGCCGTTTCCTAGGGGAGCCTCCGACGTGCGGTCGAGACGGGCCCACTCGGCCGCGTTTAATCTGGCGTAAAGGGGAAACTCGAGGCCCGCATCAAAGAACAATCCGACACGCGGTTCGGGTGCGACGAAGCGGGCTCCAAGAAAAAAATGGTCAAGTCCGGTTTTGCTGGGGTCCACGAGGGAGGTGTCGACTGCAGTGTTTGCAAGCCCGACCCCGGCGATCATCGCCAGTTGCTCGCGAAAGCCATACTCAAATAGCAACCCACCGTTGGTGTGGGAGAGGGACCCATTTAAAGCGAGGTCCTGCGAAGTGCCCGAAGAGTCAAAATTGGACTGTGTGCGATAGTGCGAGCCCAGCATGCGAACCATTAGGTCACCGCGTTGGTGCTTGTTTGGCGTAAGTGGAGAGCGCTGGAAGAGAGTGGCGTTCGCCACCATAGGTGAGGCAAGAGAAATTAGAACCAGCAGCCATCGCCCTGATAACTTTCGAAAGAGCATGGCTTGATTATCTTCTTGAAACACCGCGGAATCAATTTGATAATTCAATCACATGGGTATCTACGAAGATTCGCTCGAATATCATCGCAAGGGTCGCAAAGGGAAAATCGAGGTGGTTCCATCGAAACCCTCGAGCACTCAGCGCGACCTCTCTTTGGCCTACTCGCCAGGGGTCGCGGGCCCGTGTCTTGAAATTGCGAAAAATCCACTAGATGTGAATTTGTATACGGCGCGTGGAAACTTGGTAGCTGTAGTTACCAACGGTACCGCCGTATTGGGGCTTGGCAACATCGGACCATTGGCCGCCAAACCGGTTATGGAGGGCAAAGGCATGCTCTTCAAAAAATTCGCGGATATTGACGTATTTGACATTGAACTTAATGCGCCGAATCCCGATGACGTGATCAAGGCCTGCAAGCTCATTGAACCAACGGTGGGCGGAATCAATCTAGAAGATATCAAGGCGCCGGAATGTTTTTATATTGAAGAAACGCTTCGCAAAGAACTTAAAATTCCGGTCTTTCACGACGATCAACACGGTACCGCTATCATCCTTGGTGCAGCGTTTTTAAACGCGCTCGAGTTGACCGGTAAAAAGGCTGAAAAAGTTAAGTGTGTTTTTGTTGGGGCGGGAGCCGCCTGCATCGCAAGTGCGAACATGTTTTTATTACTTGGGGTAAAACCCGAGAATATGATTATGACCGACATCGACGGCGTACTTCATAAAAAACGCGTCGAGGGAATGAACCCCTATAAAGAAAAGTTTGCGCGTGACACGAAACTTCGCACCTTGGATGAAGCCATAAAAGATGCTGACGTGTTCGTGGGTCTATCCGCTAAAGGCGTGATGACAAAAGAAATGGTTGCCAAAATGGGCAAAAATCCAATGATTTTTGCAATGGCAAATCCGGAACCCGAAATTTTGCCTGAAGATGTGGCCGCCGTAAGAAAAGACGCGATCATGGCCACGGGGCGCAGCGACTATCCCAATCAAGTAAATAACGTACTTTGTTACCCGTTCATGTTTCGCGGTGCCCTCGACGTGCATGCCACCGGCATTAACGAAGAAATGAAAATGGCTGCCGTAAAAGCGCTGGCTGCTCTAGCCAAAGAAGAGGTGCCCGAGTCGGTTTCTCGCGCATATGGCGGCAAGGCGTTTCGATTTGGGTTGGACTATCTTATTCCCAAACCATTTGATAACCGCGTTTTGCTTTGGGTGGCGCCCGCCGTTGCGAAGGCCGCAATGGACAGCGGTGTGGCCCAAAAGAAAATCAATGTTCAGGAATATCGCCAGCAACTCGAGCATCTGTTGGGCGCGACTTTTACTGTCATGCGATCGATTAAAAACCGGGTTAAAAAAGGCCAGCGCTCCGTCAGTGCGGGCACCGATGGCGGATCACGCCTTAAAACTTTGGTGTTTCCTGAGGGAGAGCACCCGAAGATTCTTAAAGCTTGTGCGCAACTCATCGACGATTCAATTGCGGAGCCGATTTTGCTCGGACGTCGGGACCGAATCACGAATGTAATATCGCAACTTGGACTCGACGCCGCTTTAGCGGGCGTGCAGATCGTAGACCCCGCGCAATCATCGAAACTCGACGAATATGCAGCGTCGTGGTCCAAAATGCGCGAACGTAAGGGAATGACCCCTAGACTTGCTCGGGAGTTGCTAGTGCGTCGAAATACCTTCGGGTGCATGATGGTGCACATGGGCGATGCCGATGGCCTACTTAACGGAATCTCACAAAGTTATCCGGAAACAATAAAACCGGCGATTCAGATTGTAGGCGCGCGAGCGGGTAGTAAACTCGCGGGTATTTACATGATGATTCTAAAACGCCGCGTGCTGTTTTTCGCCGATACCACTGTCAATATTGAACCAAGTCCCGAGGACCTTGCTGATATCGCCATCATGACGGCCGATTTGTCTCAGCACTTTGTCGACGAAGATCCGCGAGTGGCAATGCTTAGTTTTTCGAACTTCGGATCGGCTCGTCATCCGCTCGCGGAAAGAGTTTCCAGAGCTGTAGAAATCGCACGGGCTAAACGCCCCAATTTAGTGCTGGATGGTGAAATGCAAGCCGACACCGCCCTCGTGCCCGAAATTTTAAGCGCGGACTACCCGTTTAGCTGTCTTAAAGAGCCGGCTAATATTTTAATATTTCCCGATCTGCAGTCGGGGAATATTGCTTATAAACTCATGATGCGTTTGGGTGGCGCCGAGGCAATTGGTCCAATTCTAGTGGGCATGAACAAGCCCGTAAATGTGTTACAACAAAACTCGGACGTGCAAGACGTGGTGAACATGGCGACGATCACTGTGATCGAGGCTCAGCAAATGGAGCGAGAAAAAAATGGCAGCTAAAGAGATTCGAACCGACAATGCCCCAGCCCCAGTCGGACCGTATTCGCAGGCGATAGAGGTTAACGGCACCGTTTATTGCTCGGGCCAAATTGCTCTCGATCCCAAATCTGGTCAAATGATAGGGAACACGCCGGTAGAGCAGCTACAGCAGCTTATGAAAAACGTCGACGCAGTACTCGCGGCCGCCGGTTTGAAGTTCGAAAATATTGTGAAGACCACGATTTTTCTAACCGATATGAAAGCGTTTCCCGACGTGAACGCTGCTTACGAAAAAATTTTAAAAGGTCATCGGCCCGCCCGGTCAACGGTTGAAGCTTCGGCCCTCCCCAAGGGAGCACTAGTAGAAATCGAGTGCATTGCGGTTCGTTAAAATCAAATCACCGGCGCTCTTTTTTTTCGGCCGTTAATACGAAAACGTCACGAATTCCTTGTTCGTGGTTGCGAGATTTCATGACTGTCGCGTTATGAAAATATTCCCGGTCATTAAAAATCAATAGTTGGCCGGGTAAAAGCGTAGTTTTAAATTTTGGAGGGGCAGTTTTTGAAAGCGCCAGAATAGTTTGGGCGCCCCGAATATTGTGGCGCTTAATAACAAGGGCTCCAACAAAGTCAAATCCGTCGCGATGACGTCCCTCGGGAACAGGAGTTATTTCTTTCCCCATTTTTTTGGGTTCTATAGAAGTGCGAATTTGGTGTACTCCGACTTCGTAATCGAAAGCATTTCCTGGCAAGGCACCGGCGAAGTCCCGAACCAATTTTTTAAAATCCGAGGAGTCCACCATAGCCGATTCAAGCGGTTCGAAAACTCGGACGACTTCTCCGAACAATCGATTATTTTCCAGACTTTGAACAAGTGCCTGACCCGGTATTCGTTCTATCGAATGGTCGAACGCGCTGATCCGAAATCGTGAAAAGCGGCGACGTCGAAACGGTTTTCCCAAAGCGGCTAACGGTTCGTCGATCGGAAGGTTATCAAAATAGGGAGCCAATGGTTCGGTGAAGCCACTGAAGTTGTAGACGGCAATCTGGGGCAGAATTCCGTGGATCATAGCCACGCATGAATGCCCCTGTCTTAGCGGCCGAAAATACTCGCTCGCCTCAAGCGACGTCATCGGTGCCAGGGTGAGCGCACACCACAACGCTATAATAAGTTGCTGGATACAACGAGCCATCCCCGCCTCTTTAACATACCAAAAAAGACAGGTAAAGGACGGGTCCGAATAAGACCTTTTGTTGGGTAGCGGAGGGTTACTTCGCAGCAGCAGCCGACTTAGCAGCCGCAGCGGCTAACATGGCGGCGCGGTCGCGAACTGGTGGTTTGGTGATCAGACCACTTTTGATGCAACGAGTGCAGGAGTAAACAGTCTTCGTGATGCCTTTAGCGAAGTGTTTTACCTTCTTAAGATTTGGCAACCAACGCGTGCGGGTCTTGATGTTGGAGTGAGAAACAAGGTTTCCAGTTGTTGGGCGTTTTCCGCAAAATTCGCAGGCTCGTGCCATGGTTCGATTCCTCTTCGAAAGAAAATTTGTAGTGCCGGCAACCTACTTGAAGCTTTAAAAAAATGCAAGCGGTGTGCGCCATACTAAAAAAGGGGGAAGACTGGCGGGGGGGCGGGGCCCCTTGCTATAGTGTTGGTATGTCGCCAAATAAAAACAACCCCCCCTTGAAGGGCGCGGCGAGCAGGTTAAGGCCTGATTATGGACGGGCGGCGAGCGCGGCCCGCGTGCGCCGAAAGTTCAAGTGGTGGTTAGCCGGTTTTGGTTCAGCCCTAGTCGTTCTGGTGTTAATCACGCTCTCCCTGGCCGGTGTGGTCTATTCGGAAATGCCCGACCGGGTGAAGCTCGATACCTTGTATGTTCCGGCTGATGTGGTGGTGGTCCTAACGGGGGGGCGAGGGCGCATTCGAAAGGCTCTCGAACTTTTTGAGCAGGGACACGGGCGAACCCTCTATATTTCGGGTACTGACCGCACGGTATCGATGAAAGACATTTTAAAGGAATTGCGGTGGGTGGGGCCGGTCGACGAAAATCGAATCATTTTAGAAAACGTTTCGACCAACACGATTCAAAATGCTGAACAAGTTGCTCGATATGTTGAAGCGCATGGATTCGAGCGGGTTTTGTTGGTGACGAGTCCTTATCACGTGCGACGTGCGCACTTTATTTTCAAAAAACTTTTGCCACGTGACGTGCACCTCGACGTGTCTTGGTTCGACCGCGAGCCGTTTGCCCTAGAAGACTGGTGGAAGCAGTGGAATGGAATTTGGGTGACGACCAGTGAATTCTTTAAGTTCTTCTATGCTTATGTCGTTTTATCCCCGACGACTGTTCGATAGGTCGGCGTAAAGCGCGGTACCGGCGACAACGGCTACTGGAAGGTAGACAATTCCTAACAACGGTAACGCTATCATCAAAAGAAGCGCCGAACCAAAACCAAGACTCACCATTGGGTGTCGAAATACGAAACCCCAAACGGGTCCAAGGCGCGGCTCTTTTTGCGCGAACGGATAACCGAAATATTCAAACGACAGAAGTATCGCACCCATGATGAGGGCCGGTAGTTGAAGCAGGGGGATTAAACCCACTAGAAGCGCAAAAAGTCCGCCGGAGAGTAAAATACCGGTTCTTAGAATCTCTAATCTTAAAGAAGTACCGAGCGGCAACCCCGGAAGCGCCTCAAGCGAACTTCCTCGTTCAAGCGCTTCTCTTTGTTTGATGACGTAGACGCGTTTACTCATTCCGTCGTTGAAGGGGGCCGACAAAATGCTTCCAACAAATGTGAAGCTAATTACCGAGAGCAAAACCAAACTCACCCAGGCGGCAATCGACAAAAACCAGGACGCCAAGGTGGTGAGCCAGGCGGGAGTTTTGGTTGCCATCCATTGGACCAAAGACTGATTGAGTGCGTCGATTTGGCCCGAACCCCAGTGAAACAACAAAATATATAGCCCGATATTGAGTGCAAGAGGTATGGCCGCAAGGCTCAAGAGTTTTGGGTCTTTTAAAATCATTTTTGCGGCGCGCAATGGTGCCCAAAACCCCATCCAAAAGCCAGCTTTTGCCATTTTAATCATATCGCCAAGTTATCGAATTCATTTGGTTTGGGCAAGCTTTCACCTGCAGTCTGCGGATTGGCCATGGGTGGGTGGCGGTCGCTTGACGTCATTGCTCAGGTAAGCTAAGGTCGCCGCCTGCGTTTAGACGGCTGTTTGGAGTGGAGATACAGTATTGAAAAAGCGAACGGGTTTTTATTCGACCTCGGGATTTTCTTTTTTCAGATGCGCACGAAAAGTGCGCCTTTTGGGAGCGGTCGCCATCGCGGTAGCTGCGGCGGGCTGTTCGTCTTCTGTTCTTGAAGAAAACAAAGGCAGTGACCAGCCCGGCGCCAACCCCGGCCAAGGCGTGACGGTAGCGTCGTGCCGAGGCGTCGATTTATCTTCCGAACTACTCGGGGTTCGACAGCTACGTGAAGTTATTGCGTGCCTCAATGGTAATCACACGATCGACGCCTACCAACGGCTCCTCGAACGACTTTCGGACCGGCAGCTAACACCTCTAGTAGACCTTCTCAATGCGCACTTAATGACCAACGGTCGTCGCTTCAAAGATCTTCGAGAAAGTTTTGAACATCTCGATCAGCACGGTGTTCTCGATGCGATGCTCGATCGAGCTTCAGATTTACTTGGCGAAAACGGATTGGTTTCTGCGCTCATTAAACTGAGTAAACCCGCTGTTTTGAAAGACGATGGCAAAGTTGATCTTCTGGTGCTGGCGTCGCTAGAGCAAATCGCTAAAGATATACGTAGTGGTAAAGGGGCGCGAGCCAACCTTGATAAAGGTTTATCGGCCGTTGCGCGAATTTCTGCGCTGGACTCTTGGGCTGAAATAAGTCGCGGATTGAGTGTTCCGATTGAACTTCCGCGGCCTATGTTGAAAGTTTTGGCCGAAAACTTTTTTAAGTTCGCACAACGAAAGGCGCGCGAATCAAAACCATACCTGCGGGTTCCTTTGTGGGGAGTCGTCGACGGAAGTTTATTTGAATTAACAGATCGCTATTTTTCGGGTGGACGCAAGGATTTGTATGAACGCCCGAAACGAACCAGTGACAAAAAATGGGGGCGAGTCGAAGCCAAAGCTGCGGAAGTCGCAGTTGAGCGAATCGACGCGCTTGACGCCTTTTTTCAGTACCTCATGGTTGAGAACGTAAATACAGTAGTGCCTCAGTTGAACGAAGCGTTCGCAGCGCTCAATCAGCCGATTTCTTGCTTCAGCGGCACTAAAACGATTTCAAACGGGGCAATGCACGTCCTAGGAAAAATTGCGAAATATGCACCCGAGCGCGCCGCCTACTCGACGGCGAGGGAAATTGCCATTCTTACCAAAGTCGGCGCCGATGCGTGTGAGTTTCCGGCCAATATCGATAGTTCGATGGATGCGGTATTTAAACTGGTAAGCGACGACCAGCACTTGCACGGCGCAACGTTTGCGCGACTTCTCCAGGCCATGCGCGCCGCAGATGCGCGACCAATTCATAGTCAGTCAGTTTTAGATCTAGGATTATCGACCTCTGCCCAGGAACGTTATCTGCGCTTACTGGTAGAGTTATTAGCGGATCAGGGCGGGGAGTCGTCTTTCTTACAAGCGGTAGTACCGCTGTTTACCGAATTGGCGCAGCCCGCGCGTAACGTGATTGCGAACACTTTTTATTTGTCTTACGGAATCGCTCCTCAAAGTAAAGACCGAGAAGTGCTCGTAGCGATCTTAACTAGTCTAATGGAAAATCGTGAACCGCTTCGAGTGCGCGATATGATCGTGCGCACGGTCGGGGCCACTAAGGCACGCGAGTCGGTTTACGACGTATTTGTAGATGGATTTCTAAAACTATCTCCCGCGGATTTCGCCGACGCCTTCGTAAAGGCCGCAAACGCCATTTCAAAAAGTGACGGTAAGCCGTTCGTGCGAGTTTTGGCAGAGAACGCTCGCAAAGGTCTTTTGCTCAACGACGTTCAACCTGCGACCGATATTTTGCTCGATGTATTTGAAAACGCAGATCGGCATTCTTCTTTGGTACAAACGGTCTACGAAGTGGCTGATCTACCAGAATTTGCCGACGCGGTAGAGTTGACTGCACGGATGGCGCAAGATGGGAGTCTTAAAAACCTAGCCCGAGGAATTTTTAATATTTTTGACGGACGCCTGAAGCGAGTCGCGGGTACTCCTGTGCTCGCAAAACGTATTGCGCCTCTTGAGGCTATTTCGAAATATCGAAATCTTAGCCGAAAATCTGGAACTCAAATTATCCGAAGCCGGGTCGCAGCGGTTGAAAAGTCCTTTTGGCCGACTAGTGACAAAAAAATGAAGGCTTGCCAGAACCTTAACCCAGCCGTCGGGTTGCTCGATTATTCGCATGCCGAGTGGCGCGAAGAGTTGGTTGAGTTGGCAGTTTGTGCGAACGCTGACGGTCAGCTCGCAGCAGTAGAGGATTTCGTTGAACTTGCGACCGACCCTACAAAGCCTGTAAAAAATGGGCAAAGTCTCGCGGAATTTATAACGCGTTTAACATCCCAATTTAAAGAGCGACTGTCGGTGTCCGAGAAAAAAGCGCTGATAGCGGTGTTGGGAGAGCAGCTAGATCATTCTGGAAAACGGGCTCGTTTAAATGAACTATTAGAAACTCTGCCTTATTATCTGCGGAGTCGTTGGTGCGCCAATGATTCGGGAAAATGCGCACGTAGCGATGAAATCACCTTTATTGAAGCGATTGCCGATTTGGGCCAAGCAGTTAGGGACCACGGGGTCGACCTGAAGCCCTTTACTGAATTGGCCGCACGCCTTGTAGGGAAGAATTATTTTCGAGAGGCACTCGACGCAGCAGTTGATGCATGGATCGATGCTCGCGATGGTGGAATTAGTGTTAGTTCGAAAGAGAAGCCGGCGCTAAATGCTCAATTGGTTGCTGAAATCGAAGAGAAACTAGTTGATGCGCAGAAAGGTTGGCTTGGAAAGAATCCGATTCCTAGTGATTACGTCGGACCAGGTCCCGCTGAAGTCTACCAAGTGGCCAATAGATATTGGAAACAGGTTGTGTCGGACTTTCCCCATACACGTTACGCTTCAAAAAAGGATTTCTTTGATCGAGTCGCGCCCATGATCGACTCCTTGGCCGATCCTAAATTTGGGTTACTCGAACAAGCGGCCACATTCTTCTATTTGATGGACCGAAATCCTTACGACGCGGTTTGGTGGGACGGATGGTTTAAACGGCTATCTTCGAATCGTACGGCAATTCATTATTACTACCCTGGAACCTACCCCGGGAAAGACAATCCGACGGTAAGAGTGATCAATCAGCTCGATGCACTCGAACTAGTGGTGATCGAGGGGGACTTTTCGCTCAAAGAAATTGGGCAAACTACATTTAATGCAGGGCCGATTCCAGTTGGCGAGATTGCTCTTGGCCTGCTCGAGGACATTATTATCGATCCCAACGAAAACTTTGCAATCCGCAACCTCGCTCAATTGGCGCGGTCGGGAGACAAGATTGACGAGTGGTTGGCGCGATTGAAGTATGAGCTCGGTGTGTTTTGGTCTTTTATTACTGATCAAAACGCGAAGTGCAGTGGGCTCTTGATTGATTTGTCTGGAATTCGCTGCGGGGAACTGTTCGTCGACGAACTAAAAAGACGACTTTTCAACTTGCGTCAAATTGTGCCTGTGCTCGAAGCTTTGACACTTCAACAGGAATGGGTTTCCGGACCGCGCGGAAAAGTATTGCGAAACGACGTCGGGTTTTTGAGAGACGTATTTTATTCTGTCTTGATGGCGACTCCGAAGTCTCAGCAGTACACCTACCGACGGGAACACAATACTTTAAATTTCATAGTCAACCTAGTGAAGAGCGGAACGTTGCGAAACATTGGCACGTCGATGTGGTCGGTAAATTCCCAGGGCGAAGGCGTGAGTACTAATCTTACTCCCGTGATTTCGATGTTGGTCAAAGTTCTCGTCTTCAAGGAAAACGGACAATATCGACTCAACGCCAATACCATTGAAATTTTGCAGACCTTGTTGCGTAAAGATGGTTGTTGGGTCTCCGATCCGGCTTGTGGCAGTCGGAAGCTGAGTGAACGGTTTCCTCTATTAGCGAAGATCATTGAAACTGGTTATGAATGGGAAGACGAGGATCGGCGTTTTACCAAAGCTCTGGCCTATGCGCTCGTGGAAATCCTGGAAAAAGCCGATCGGGCGAGCGCCAAAAACGGCGAGTTCTTCGCGGTCCGCCTATCTCAGGCGTTGCGGCCTTGGCTCGGCGAAGTCGATGGAGTAAACTTTCTCGCTCGTCATTGGTCCGACTCAGAAGATTTACTTGTTGATCGAAGGTTGGGATCTTTTTTAGCTCGCGTTCAGAAACATAAACACTATGCCGAATTAATATCGTTAGTTTCTGACGCTACGACCGAAGCGGGAGAAAATGGTGCGGCGATTGCTCAACACACTAAATCCGTTGTGTTAACGCTCGATGGCGATGCCAAAAAACGAGGTGCACGACTCGCAAATGTGCTTGCCGCCATGTCAGACGACACCGGTTTAAATAAGCTTCAACGTAAAACCGTCGAGCCAGCCGTGCAGGCCGCCGTGGATTGGCTGCTTGAAGAGCAGACCATTGGCACGAAATTCCAAACTCATTTGAGTCATCGCTTAAAGTCGGGCGACCTCGAGGCGCTTCTGGATTTCGGTGCGAAACATAAGTCCAAATTGGTGTCGGTGTGTTCCCAATTCGGCGAACGCGATGTTGTGCGTCGCATTCAAGATTTTACCGATGAAATGGGTGAACTCTTGCAGAACCCCGGCGGTCGACGGTAGGATTCAGCAGTAAAAATAATTTTCACAGAAGAAATGGAGACAACCATGGAATGGTTTGCCAGAGCGGTATTACCGCTTATTTTGTTGTGCCCCTGCCTAGCAGTCGCTTCTCCCGCTACGTGTGATCGGGGATTCTCTGAAGAACGGCTAAACGAGAAAGAAAAAAAAGCACTAAAAGAAGGTGAGTTGGTTTTACGTTTTCAAAACGTAAACGACTACGCAATGGGCTATGCGATGCAGGATGTGGAGCTTGACCCGGAATTGGTGATGGGAGTTTATATCTCGGCCAACGAACACTCAAAGAAGTTGGGAAGTTTTATCAAGAAGAGTAAAATTCTCACCGAAAAAATGCCAGTTCCTGTTTTTCGGGTGGCGTACCAGCAGGATGTTAAATATTTGTCCGACGCAGATTACGTGGTCGAGAATACAGTTACCGAGAGAGAGAAACTTTATCTCCTGCAAACAAGTCTTGTTTCGGCCGACGACGCATCGTTTTCTCCGAAGTGGCTCGACGCCTTTTTTCGTGTGGAACGTTTGGACGACGGGCGAGCAAGAATTACTGCGTGCAACTACCAGGTGCCCCGCTCCGGTATGCAAAAAGGTACATTCAATAGTGAAGCTCGCAGTCGATTTAAACGAGTCGCCGAAAATCTAGAGAAATGGGTTTACGATGTTGCGAACGATTCGAATAAAGAGAAAGCAAAATTCTATCGCGATTCCCTGCGAACAATGCTCGATGAGTGGAAAAAATAGTCGTTAGGATTTAACACGCTCGACGTTGATAACGCCTTTTCGAGCTTCGAGCGCGGATAGTACCTTTGCGAGCTCTTCGGTGTTGGCCACTTCGACTTCAAACATGGACACCGCCTTGCGGTCTTTGGTTGTGCGTATGTTTGCCTGAGAAATGTTGACTCCGCATCCGGAAATTGCCTGCGACATATTTGCCAAAATGCCTGCAGTGTCGTGAGAAAGTACTCGAATGCGAACGTGGCGTTTAATCGGAACTTGTAAATTCCAAGTGACGTCGATCTTGCGATCTGATTCGGTATCAAGAGCTTTGGGGCAAGCGACGGTGTGCACCGTTACGCCGCGACCTCGTGATACGAAACCAACGATTGAGTCGCCGGGTATGGGGTTGCAGCAGCGAGCGAATCGAATCAAGATGTTGTCGATGTTCTCGACTGTGACTGCGTTTTTATTCTCGGTACGCTTTTTTGCGTTGTCGAAAATCTTTTTGAGTACGCTATCGTCAGCTTTCGGTTCGGGCTTCGGTGTCGATAAGACCTCGGGCGGCAAGACTGCCTGAGAAATTGTTTGAGGTTGCATGCGCCCGTAACCAACATAAATAAGAACCTCGTCGAGCGTTTTAGTACCTTTGCGTCGAAGAAATTCTTCAAGTTGTGGCAACTTAAGAAGTTTCTGAACCGTGTAGCTGTACAGACGCAGTTCTTTTTCCAACATTTCTTTGCCGAGTGCCAGCGCGCGTGAACGTTCTTGAATCTTAATGTATGCGCGAATTTTGGCCTTAGCTTTGCTGGTTTTAACTAATTTGAGCCAGTCTTTGCTGGGAGTTTGCGTAGTCGAGGTGAGAATTTCCACGGTGTCGCCCGATTTTAGTCGGTATTTGAGTGGAACAATTTTGCCATTCACTTTGGCGCCCATGCACCGATTTCCGACGTCAGTATGTACTGCGTACGCGAAATCGAGCGGGCTACTACCAAATGGAAACTCCATGACGTCGCCATTTGGCGTGAAGACATAGACGTCTTCCGCAAATAAATCGATCTTCACGGTTTCAAGAAACTCGTTGGGGTCTGAAAGGTCCTTGTGCCATTCGAGCAATCGATTGACCCATTCTACAGCGTTGGTGTCTTGGGATTCAAAACGCCCTTCTTTGTATTTCCAGTGGGCCGCAATACCGTGTTCTGCAACTTGGTGCATGTCGTTGGTTCGAATTTGGATTTCGATGCGTTCGCCATGGGGGCCAATCACGGTGCTGTGAAGCGACTGGTATTTGTTGGCCTTGGGAATGGCGATGTAATCCTTAAATCGGCCTGGTACGGGTTTGTAGGTCGCATGAATTACGCCGAGCGCTTTGTAACATTCGGTAATATTGTCGAGCAAAATACGGAACGCGATGAGATCGTGAATTTGCTCAAAATCAATCTTACGACGCTCCATTTTTTTATATATGGAATGAAAATGTTTTGGGCGGCCCACTACCGTGCCGTGGAGATCGTATTCTTTTAGTTTTTCCTGGATCATCGCGCAAACTTCTTCAATGTATTTTTCGCGTTCGCGTTTGGTCTTATGAACTTTAGAAGCGAGCTTATAATATATGTCTGGGTGTAAATATCTGAGACACAGGTCTTCTAGTTCAATCTTTACTGAGGAAATACCCAAACGATTTGCGATCGGCGCGTAAATATCGAGAGTCTCTTGAGCTATCGCTTTCTGCTTGTAGGGGAGCAGATGTTCGAGTGTTCGCATGTTGTGTAGACGATCTGCTAATTTGACCAAAATAACTCGAATGTCTTTGGCCATCGCAATGATCATTTTGCGAAAGTTTTCAGCCTGTTTTTCTTCACTCGTTTTAAAGGTGATTTTTGAGAGTTTGGTGACCCCGTCTACAAGGGTGGCTATTGTGGTGCCGAATTGTTTTTCCACCTCTTCTAGTGTGGCGTGAGTGTCTTCGACGGTGTCGTGGAGAATAGCGGTCGCAATACTAGCAACGTCGAGTCGCAATTCGGTCAGAATGAACGCGACGGATCGCGGATGCACCATGTAGGGTTCACCGGAATGCCGCTTTTGATCACCGTGTACTTTTTCAGCAAATTCATGAGCTCGTTTTAAGACGCTAACATCGGCATCGGGGTAATAAGCCAAGACGGCGTTACAAACGTCGTCGATAGTGACGTCAGCATGCTTACTCAGAGACAATCCTCCTCAGTCAGGATAGTTTCGAGTTCTTTCATAGCTTGAGAAAGTTCTTGATTCACGATTTGGTGATCGAAATGGGTGGCCTCTCGAAGTTCCTTCTTGGCAGTTTCCAAGCGACTCTGAATTGCTGATTCCGACTCAGTGGCGCGAGCTCTTAAACGCTTTTCGAGTTCTTCAAACGAGGGCGGCAAAACAAATATAGTTACGCAGCGTTTACCATAGATTTGTTTTAGTGCCCGGGCGCCTTGCACATCGATGTCGAAAACCACATGAAAATTTTGGGCGAGCGCATCTTCGACTTGTTGTTTCGAAGTGCCGTACCAAGATCGGCCGAAAACATGAGCGTATTCCAAAAAATCGTTGCGACTAATCATTTCTTGGAATTCTTTTTCACTTATAAAAAAGTAGTGCGTGCCGTGTTGTTCTTCCCCGCGAGGCTTACGAGTGGTGTGAGAAATTGAAATTTTAAATCTTGGGTGTTTCGCCAGAAGCAAAGTGCAGAGAGTGCTTTTACCGGCACCGCTCGGGGCCGAAAGCACAATAAGTTTTGCATTCGATGCCGTTGGCCGTTTATTCGACATTCGCTAGTTGTTCCTTGAGATTCTCAAGAAGTGATTTAATGGTTAAAACGTGTTCTGCAATTTCTGCATTTTGGGTTTTGTTACCCAGGGTGTTAATTTCACGGTGGAGTTCCTGTTGGAGAAACTCTAACTTTCGACCTTTAGGGCCCGTCTCTTTTTGAAGTGTATTTTCAAATGCCACCAGATGGGCTTCAAAACGTACACGTTCTTCTTCAGTGCCTCGCCGATCGATCCAAAACGCGGCTTCCTCGTTGAGGCGTTTCGCAAAGTCGTCGGAAACGTTGGTTTTTCCTAGTAGCTCGAGCGTCGCTTTGATGCGTTCCGCAAGGCTATCGCGAACGCGACTTTGTTCTAATGGTTCGAGTTTAATGATTGCTTGCAATTGAATACGCAGTTGGTCCAACAGAGAGCGAATATGTTTTTGAAGTGCCGAGCCTTCACTAGTGCGAGACTTTTGTAGTTCCTCAAGAGCTGGTTCCACTAAACACTCGAGGAGCTTAGCTTCATCCGTGAACTGGTCGAGTACCGAAGTCACGGTATTCCCAAAAACACCGGGCATGCGTAAAAGCGTGTCGAGTTGCACGGTTTCCTTGAGCCAAGTGCGCTTTTTACGCTTTTGTTTTTTCCAATGATCAATTTGTTGAATGAAGGCATCAACCGTGTCGAGTTGCAGACTTTGAGCGGCGGCGTGTTTCGACCCGAGAGGGGCAACGGAAACGCTCACTTCGACAGACCCGCGAGAACATTTTTGAGACACTATCTTTCGAACTCGGTGGTCGAGGGCCACCCACTCTGATCTCGGAAGTTTAACTTTTATGTCGAGAAATCGGTGATTGACCGAGCGAACTTGCGCGGTAAACACCAAATTAGATGTTTTGTACTCCGCACGACCGAATCCAGTCATAGAGTAGGTGGACATATTAGCGGCCACCTGTTTTGGTTGGGGTCGCCTCGCGAATGGCCGATTGACCAATACGGCGAAATTTTTCGAAACGTGACTTAATGAGGGTTTCGGGAGTCTTTGCCGATTTTAAAACTTCGCCGAGATGCTTGGTTAGATGTTTTTTTAGCAATGTAGCGGCTTCTTCAAGACTGCGGTGAGCCCCGCCTTTCGGCTCTGGGATAATGGCATCGACTACCCCTAATCGCAGAAGATCTTCGGGGAGCATTTTCATAATCTGAGCAGCCTGTTCCTGGCGCGAAGAGTCTGACCATAGAATAGAGGCGCAGGACTCAGGTGAGATGACTGAGTAAGTGGAATAGGCTTGCATCAAGACGCGATCCGCCACCCCGATAGCCAGGGCCCCGCCGCTTCCACCTTCTCCAATAACAGTTGCGATGATTGGACTTTCGATTTCAAACATTTTTTCAATCGCCGATGCGATAGCTTCAGATTGACCGCGTTCCTCAGCGTCCATTCCCGGAAACGCGCCTGGTGTGTCGATGAAGGTAAAAATGGGCAAATGAAACCGGTGCGCGAGTTCCATGATTCGTTCCGACTTGCGATATCCTTCGGGCTTGCCCATTCCAAAGTTGCGTTCGACTTTCTGCTTGGTGTTGCGCCCTTTTTGCTGAGCGATGATCGCAACCGGAGTTTTTCCAAATCGCGCAAGGCCGCATACGATAGCGGGATCGTCTCCAAAATGGCGGTCCCCATGAAGCTCGGTAAACTCGCTAAAAAGTAGGGGGATATAGTCTAGAGCGTACGGCCGCCCTGGGTGGCGGGAGAGTTGCACTCGTTGCCAAGGGGACAAGGTGCCATAAATTTCATCTATGAGAGCGTGAACCTTTCCTTCCAAACCCTTGATTTCGGATTGAAAGTTAACGTTGTCAGTCTGTGACATTGCGCGCAGCTCGGCAATACGTCTCTCGAGCGCAGCGATTGGTTTTTCGAACTCAAAAACAGCTTCCATTTAAGAAAAACAAGCTAACAAAAGCCGAAGGGGGAGTAAAGCGTTGCAAAAACCTAAAGCGCCGTTAAACTTGAAGAAATATGGCCGAAGCTCCAGCAACCCCACCAGATACCGCGAAAAAAGACGCACCACAGCAATCGGGGGCGCCAGCCTCTGCTGATGCGGCGGGCGCCCCAGCTAGCGAGGGGGACGCAAAACCTTCGTTCGTCCAGAAGCTAAAACTCAAGCTAGGTGGAGCAACGAAACTAGCGAAAGGAGCCGGCGGCAGCGCCGCCGCTATTCCCGGAAAAGTTTTCGGCGGCATTTGGGCGATCGTTAAAGGAATTTTGGGAATTCCATTTGCAATTTTCAAGGGCGATTTGAGTGACAAGCTCATTGCCGTAGGATTCTTGGCCAGCATCGCTCTAGCCGGGTTTAGTGGACTTCATATCTACCGATATTTGTTAAAAAAGTTGGAAAATCGAAAGCCAGCTCCGGTGGCCGAAAAAGTGGATGGCCGCAAGGACTTTTTGTCCGATCAAAAGGACCTCGCCAAACTCGCAGCCAACGTGTTTATGCTTGAGCGATTTTCCGCCAGTTTGAAGTCAAATACCGCTCGAGTGGGGGGGGATGAATTCGAGATTTTTGTA
>DGKJ01000004.1 GCA_002387735.1 Bacteriovoracaceae bacterium UBA4573
TTTCGAAGCTTCGTCGAAGTCGTCGAGATAAAGCGAAAGTTGGCCGAGTATGTTCGAAAATAAAACTCCGGCTCGGGGCATTGAATCGAGAATTTTCAAGAACCGCATAGGTGACGGGGCGAGAATTGCGTGTGTCGATGCGATTGATTTGGCAGTAGCTCCGTGGGGCCACTTTAGGGAACGCCCAGTAAACAAAAGGCGGGCAATTGGATCGGGTTCAATAAAATAGATTTTGTTAAACTGTTTTAAAAAACGCGACGAAAGGCAGTATCCCGCACTAGGGCCAACCACTAAGAGCTCACTGCACCCACGAAAAGCTTCCGAGAGCCACGGTTCAAGTTGGGTGGAAAATGGCTTCCACAGGGGCTTGCGATACCTTAATGCACGAAGATGATAAAGAAGTCCGCCGGACGGATGAAGCAGCATTTAGATTGTCACCTCTGGTTTTGGTTTCCCACCAATGGCTCCTTTAGCAAGCTGGAGGCCGACGTCCCAAATACTACCAGGAAACTTATGAAGTTCGATCATCACATCTTCAAAGGCACGGGCAAACCAGCGAACGTCGTCTTCGCCAACAGTCAGAGTTGGAAGCAATTTGATAATATCAATTCCATGGCCCGCCACTTGGGTGAGAATTTTGTGTTTGGTAAATAGTGGCAACACAATGAGTTGAGCGAATAAGCTTTTGTCAGCCGTGTGTACCAGTTTCCAGCCAATGTTGAGCGAAAGTGATTTCGGTGCGCCGAATTCGAAACCCACCATGAGGCCCTTACCTCGAACTTCTTTCAACATCTCGAACCGATCGACCATCGGGCGGCATAGATCAAGGAACAACTGCCCCATGCGTTCTGCATTTTGAATTAGGTTTTCAGCTTCTAATACGTGCAATGTTGCGAGACCCGCTGCTGCGGCGAAATCGTTTTGACTAAACGTCGAAGAGTGCACCACACTGCGATCCATGCTTGAGAAAGTTTTCTGATGAACGTGTTTAGACAACAAAACAGCCGAAATCGGAACGTAGCCGCCGCTCAAACTCTTAGAAATCGTAATTAGATCTGGTTTTAAATTCCAATGTTCGTGAGCAAAGAATTTACCGGTACGACCCATACCGCTCTGCACTTCATCGGCAATAAAGAGGGTGCCATGTCGTTTGCAGAGATTTGCGGCCTGCTGGTAGTAATCGTCATTCGGGAAATAGACGCCTTTGCCCTGGACGGGTTCGAAGATGAATCCTGCGTACCGTTTAGTGGCTAGTGCTTCTTCGAGCGCCGCGAGATCGCCCATGCGCAACGCGCGCGCGTCGTAGAGTTCGCCGAAGCCATTGCGAAAACTTGCGCATCCATTCACCGATAGCGCGCCGAGAGTGAGGCCATGGTAAGACTGGTTCAAATACAGAAATTCGTTTCGGCCAGTGTAGGCACGGGAAAATTTCATGGCAGCTTCCACGGCTTCGGCGCCCGAGTTGGCGAAAAACACGCGCTCGCATTCGGTGTGAGCGGCTTTCTTTAAAAGTTCTCGCGCAAGCAAACCCGATAAGACGGGAGCATCCATTTTAATGAGGCTTGGAAGGTCGGCGTCCATCGCGGTTTTGAGAGCATCGCGCACGGTAGGGTGATTGCGGCCAACTCCAAAAACGCCGTACCCCGAAAGAAGGTCTAAGTAGCGGTCTTCCTTGTCATCCCACAGGTAGGCGCCTTGACCTCTAGTCCAGGTCCGATCGAACCCGATCGTTTTGAGGACCTTTGCAAAGGCGGGGTTAATATAGGTGGCTTGCAGGTCGAGGCCACGAGACCGATTGTCCTGAACGAGTTTTGCGATGTCGAACATGAGCGCCCTCTTTATGACAGAGAGCTTACGAAATTTGTTCGATTTTGGAAACTGTTACGGAGCCTTGCCACCGTAGATTTTGACCATCGAGTCAAACAATTCGGCGTCGATTTTGTGAGACAGCTTGTCGCGAATCAGTTTGAAGGCATCGAAAGGTGAACGGGCAGTGGAATAAGACCGGTCAGTCGTCAGTGCGTTATAAATGTCCGCAATAGTGGTGACCTTGGCAAATAGGTCGATTTGGGGTCCTGATAGCCCGACGGGATAGCCAGTTCCATTGGTCTCTTCATGATGTTGTAGGACCGCAAGTTTGGCACGCATACCAACGTTAGGATTGTCTTTTAGAATTTCGTAACCGAATAGAGAGTGTTGTTTCATGACGGCCCACTCCGATTCGTCGAGGGGTCCCTTTTTATTGATGATCTCGGTTGGAACTTTGGTTTTACCGATGTCATGCAGTAGCCCACCGATGCCGAGTTCAATTAAGGCGGCTTCGTCGTTTACGCCGACTTTTTTCCCGAGAATAATGGCATTGGTTGCTACGCCTACGGAATGCTGAAGGGTGTAGTGGTCGTGACTCGAAAGAGATAACAAAATGTCATAGGCTTTGGGGTCTTTCATTAAAAGGTAAACAAATCCGTTTACGACTTTTACGCCTTTTTCGATTGCCTCCGGAGTGGGTGATGCAAAAATTTCGGTCATCACGCCGATGGCTGAGTCACGAAGAAGTGTGACTTTTTTCTGATCAACCATGGGCGAAGTAGTGGGCATTTCCACTAGCACACGCTCTACATATTGGGTAAATTTCGGAACATCGCTTCGCAGGATGTAGACGTTTTTCACTCCATTATCGATGAGCGCTTGAACCTCGACCGTACTGAGATACAGGCCTTCCTCGCGAAAAATTTTGTAGGCCGGGTGGTTCTTGCTGTCGGTGGTGGCAAGAAAGAGGGAAACATCGGGCACTTCTTCTGACAATGCGAGTTCAATGGGCACTGCGCAGTGCGAACTCTTGATCTGACTAGTATTGGCGTAATATTTATCGATCGCGGCAATAAGTTTTTCATTGGCAGCAACAGTGGATTCGGGCGTCATGGAACCGGTCGATTTCTTAAGTGCGTTGCTCATTGCCGCAGGTCTCCTTACAGTTTGGGTGTAGGTCGGCACGCGCCAACTTCCAGTGGATCTACTTAGTGATATCGACAGATCAGAGCGGTACCTTGATCGGAAATGTTTACCTTTCCCACTAGGAGCCCGGCTGGTCCGGGCTCATTGTCGTTAAAAAGGGGCGCAGTGTCACCTCGACCTAGGGGTGTCTAAAGTTTAGACATTTTCGCTAGGCAATTCTTGGCGTTTCCCCTGGGTTTTCTTAGGGGTTTTCTCCCCCATTCGTGGATTCAATCGTGGCATCGCGCTTGCTTTAGTATAAGAGCGTGAGGCTGGACGTCACCCACCAGTCGGCACAATGTGGAAGCGAAAGTAGTGGGTGCATGAGTGAGAGCGCCAGAGGAGGCAGCAAATGGCTAACCGTGATGAGTCCCAGAAAGTCGCATTCGTCTATTCAAACATCTATCAACTCTACAAAAAGGCCCAGGCTGCCGCAGACACGCAGACCAAAGATTTACCCGATGCTAAAGTATTTCGGACCGACGAGTTAACCCCGGCTAAAGTTAGTAGCTTTAAGCCATTAGAATTTAAAAGCGCTACTGCGCCGTCGGCCGCGAGTCCTTCGCCGCATGGTGCACGCCAAAAAGACTTGGTAAACCCGTTTGATGATTTAAAAACTAACATTTCAAAACTGCAAGACCTTCACTCGCGTCTGCGATTCATGTTGAAGGAACTCGAAGATCTCGTTGAAAAAAAGTAGTTGTGCCCGTTAAACGCGCGGAATCTTGAAGATCACGTTTGATCCGTCAAACGTTTTGGTAAGATCTTTCATGTTCAGTGCACCGGTAATTGGCACTGATTCGGAATAGCTTTGGTAGGAGTTAGTTGTTACTTTGCGCCCGTCGTCTGATTCGGCGTTCCCTTCGAAACGACGCGTGGTGCTCACGGTGAGTCTTCCTGGCTGATGAGTGACTCGCACTTGGCCTTCGTCGTGTGGGGAAGCCGGTACTTTGAGAGTAACAAACTGATCACC
>DGKJ01000123.1 GCA_002387735.1 Bacteriovoracaceae bacterium UBA4573
GCTGAGATCGTAGAATAAGTCCTTTAGAAACCACTTGAGTTTTGGGCTGGGAAGGGTGTAGAAGAGCCCCTTCCCAGTTTATTATTGAGGTTTTAAAATGCGCGTAATCGTTGGTTTAGATTGTACGGATTGTAAGAATAAGAACTATTCTACGACGAAAAATAAGACTAAAACTCCGGACAAACTAGAGTTTAAAAAATATTGTAAGTTTTGCCGAAAGCACACAGTTCACCGCGAAAGCAAGTGATTCCGTTTTGGTGTTTAGGCCAGTAGCTCTAACGGTAGAGCGGCGGATTCCAAATCCGTAGGTTGGGGGTTCGAATCCCTCCTGGCCTGCCAAAGGAATCCTGAAAACTTAAAAAAGGACCTGTTCATGGAAAGTCAACAGCATCAGAAAGTAGTGAACATAGCCTATCTCGCTTTTGCGGGCCTAGTGGCATTCGTACTTCTGACCATGTTTATGAAGCTCTCGGACCTTTACGATCTTGAATCGAAAGTGAAGGCCATAGAATTCATCATTCGAGGGGCTTCTTTGGCTGTCGGGTTGGTCGTATTTGTTGGCTTGTATAAGCACCAAAAGGCTAATCAGTTCATGAATGAAGTGGCTTCTGAACTTCTTACTAAGGTGACGTGGCCGTCTCGTAGAGACACGACTTATGCCACGGTAGTAGTAATGATCACGGTGGTGATCGCTGGGATTATTTTAGCCACCTTTGACTGGCTTTGGATGACAATTCTGAAGTGGGTCCTATAACGGAGTGAATGGCGTGAGTGAGCAAAACGTGAGCGTAGCGAACGGATCAGAAATGAATTGGTATGTAGTACATACTTATTCAGGCTTTGAGCACAAAGCGAAGCTTGCACTCGAAGAAAGAATTAAAAGTCTGAAAAAAGAGACTTTTTTCGGCGAAATTATCGTTCCTGAAGAGAACGTTGTGGAATTGGTAAAAGGTCAAAAGCGCACTACAAAACGGCGCTTTTTTCCTGGATACATCCTTGTGAAGATGATTTTGACCGACGAAACTTGGCATATCGTCAAAGAAACTCCGAAAATTACGGGGTTTGTTGGCGACAAGGTAAAACCCATACCAATCGCTGAGACCGAAGTTCAAAAAATGACCAACCGCATAGCTGAAGGTCAGATGAAACCCAAGCATCGTATCTCCTTCTCGGAAGGTGAGAATGTTCGGGTAGTTGACGGTCCCTTTTCGAATTTTAGCGGAACAGTGGAAGACGTTAACCAAGATAAAGGTAAGCTTAAGGTTCTTGTTTCAATTTTTGGTCGTTCAACCCCAGTAGAGTTGGATTTTATTCAGGTTGAAAAGATTTAACGCTTGATGTAGGAAGGCACTCTTTTTATGGCAAAGAAAGTTACTGGTTTTATTAAGTTGCAAATTCCCGGCGGGCAAGCAAACCCAGCACCCCCTGTTGGACCAGCTCTTGGTCAACGCGGTGTGAACATTATGGAGTTTTGCAAAGCCTTTAATGCGAAGACGCAAGACGCTAAGGGAGTAGTTATTCCCGTAGTGATCACGGTTTATTCGGACCGTTCTTTTACTTTCATCACCAAAACTCCTCCAGCGAGCGTTTTGTTGATTAAAGCGGCTGGCATTCCGAAAGGATCGGGAGAGCCAAATAAAAATAAAGTTGGAAAAGTTTCTAAGAAACAAGTTGAAGAAATTGCAAAAACTAAAATGCCTGATTTGACAGCGGCTACTATTGAAGCTGCTGTGCGAACGATCGAAGGATCTGCTCGTTCGATGGGTGTTACGGTTACGCAGTAAAAAATCATTTTTGAGTGGGAGAAGCCGCAAGCTTCGTTGGCACCACAAAGGAGTCCCAGATGTCCGAAGCTGCTTCGGCAAAAATCAAGAAGTATGGTCATGGTAAGAAGTACCTCGACGCACGCAAAAAGATTGATCCCGATAAAAAATATTCTATCAGTGACGCGTTTCAACTTTTAGATCAAGTTGCTTACGCAAAGTTTGATGAGACAGTTGATGTCGCATTCAATCTTGGCGTTGACCCAAAACACGCTGATCAAATGGTCCGTGGCGCGATTGCTCTTCCTCATGGAACGGGTAAAACCGCTCGAGTCGTTGTTCTAACCAAGGGCGAAAAGGCGAAAGAAGCTGAGCAAGCTGGTGCCGACCTTGTTGGCGCGGAAGATCTTATCGAAAAAATTAACGGCGGATGGCTGGAATTCGACAAGATGATTGCGACTCCGGACATGATGGGTATTGCCTCAAAAGTAGCTCGTATTTTGGGACCGCGCGGTCTTATGCCGAACCCGAAGTTGGGAACGGTGACTACCGATGTTGCCAAAGCCGTACGTGAGCAAAAACAAGGCAAAGTAGAATATCGTACCGAAAAAACCGGTATCGTACATGTTCAGATTGGGAAGAGATCATTTGGGGCTCAAAAGCTTACTGAGAACTTCAATGCTCTTTTGAATGTAATCGTGCGCGCAAAGCCTGCTACAAGTAAAGGCACGTACGTTCGAAATATTACTTTATCAACCACGATGAGCCCGGGAATCACTCTAGACCCGGCTATTGCTCAAACGAACTAAGGTTTAAGGAGATTGCACTGTGAATGCGAATAGAGCAGCAAAATCCGAAGCGGTCGCAGAACTTCGGGAAAGTTTCGGCAAAGCTAAAGCTGCATTCTTTGCGGACTATAAAGGTGTTACCGTTGAGCAAATGACTGAGTTGCGTAAGAAATTGCGACCACTCAATGTTCAGGTAAAAATTATTAAAAATAACTTGGCGCGCCTGGCGGTAAAAGAAGCGAAACTCGGCGAAGGCTCGGAAAAGCTTCTCGATAGCGTAGTCGGACCAACGGTAGTTGCGTTCGCTTACGGCGATACAGCCGCGGCAGCCAAAGTGATCCAGAAATTTGCTGATGAAACAGACGCGTTTGGTCTAAAAGATAGTCTTTTGGGCGTCGCTCGCATGTCTGTTCAGCAAGTCGAGGAGCTCTCAAAGCTTCCTAGCAAAGAAGTTCTCTTGGCTAAGATGCTAGGTTCGTTGAACGCACCAGTTACTAACTTTGTGGGTGTTCTTGCAGCGGTTCCGAGGAGCTTGGTTCAGGTGTTGGCTGCGGTCGAACAAAAAAAGAAGCAACAAGGGTAAAAGTTAACGTTAATTTTGGAGGAAAACATGTCTACTGCTGTTACTAAGGAATCCGTTATTTCATTCATCGAGAGCATGAGCGTTCTCGAACTTTCTCAGTTGGTCAAAGAACTCGAACAAAAGTTCGGTGTTTCTGCGGCTGCTCCGGTTGCAATGGTTGGCGGCGCTGCTGCTGCTGATGCTGGCGGTGCTGCTGCTGCGAAAACTGAGTTCACAGTTGTTCTTTCTGTCGCTGGCGACAAGAAGATCAACGTGATCAAAGAAGTTCGCGCAATCACAGGCCTCGGCTTGAAAGAAGCTAAAGATCTTGTAGAAGGTGCGCCAAAGGTTCTCAAAGAAGGCGTATCTAAAGCTGATGCTGACGAGATGAAGAAGAAGCTCGAAGCTGAAGGCGCAAAGGTCGAAATCAAGTAGTTTTGACGCAGGGTCCAATGCAGCTTCAGAATTATTAAGGTATTTCCTTTTTTTTCTGACTTTTGTGTCGTACATGCATCAATAACTGAAAAATTATTCAAAGATACGGGCCCCCATCGTGTTTATTCATACTAGTAAACACTCGATGGTAGGGCTTCGTGTCTTTTTAGAGGAGTGCGAATGGCCTCATTATTCACGGAAAATAGACGGGTTCGTAAGGATTTTGCAAAGGTTCACACACCGGTGCACATTCCAGATCTTATTGAACTGCAAAAAAAGTCGTATGAGCTTTTTCTGCAAAAAGACGCGAAACTAAACAAGCGTCAAAATATTGGCCTTCAAGCCGTATTTAAGTCTGTGTTTCCGATTGAGGATTTCAATCGAACAGCTTCTTTAGAATTTGAAAGCTACACTCTCGAAGAGCCGAAGTATGACGTGCTCGAGTGTCGCCAGCGTGGCATGACTTTCGCTGCACCTTTGAAAATTACAGTACGCCTGGTCGTTTACGATGTAGATGAGGAAACTCAGACCCGCAACATTCGCGACATTAAGGAACAAGAAGTATACATGGGCGAAATTCCGCTCATGACTGAAAGTGGTTCCTTTATTATTAACGGCACGGAACGAGTAATTGTAAGCCAATTGCATCGTTCTCCAGGCGTTATTTTTGACCATGATCAAGGTAAGACCCATTCAAGCGGGAAAATTCTTTATTCCGCTCGTTTAATTCCACATCGCGGATCGTGGTTGGATTTCGAATTTGACCATAAAGACATTTTACATGCCCGTATCGATCGTAAGCGAAAGATGCCGGCGACAATCGTTCTTCGTGCTCTTGGTTATTCTACCCAAGAACTTTTGACCTATTTCTATCGCGCTGAAACGCTTAACTGTGAAGGCGGAAAGTATTTTAAGAAAATTGACCTCGAAATTCTTGCGGGTCAAAGGGCAGAAGATGACATCGTCGATCCTAAAACTGGTGAGACGCTTGTTAAGAAAAATCGAAAATACACCCGAGCTGTAATCGAAAAGATTGAGCGTTCGGGTCTTAAGCGCCTTGAAGTTCCAAAAGAAATGGTGATTGGCCGCGTTACTGCTGAAGATATCGTAGATGAAAATTCTGGCGAAGTTATCGCGGAATGTAACGTCGAACTTACTTCATCTCTTTTGGACGAGCTGAAAAAACGCGAAATCAATAACATTAAGATTATCTACACCGATAATCTTACCTATGGCCCGTTTTTGCGCGATACGCCCC
>DGKJ01000018.1 GCA_002387735.1 Bacteriovoracaceae bacterium UBA4573
CCTAGCGGAAAAACGCACAACCTCAGCTCCCAAACGAGACATGTCGTAATCAGCGGATAGGCTGGCCATCATTTCAATTCCACAACACGACGTCCCGAAAGGCAGGGGCCAAAGTGAGTTTTTTCGCCCCCAATTGATCACGGCGTCTAACCTGGTTGTGATAATTTCTGGTGATCCGTCTTTCGCCATACCGTTACTCGCGTTCTAATCCCACTCCAAGACGCCCTTGCGATAAATGTAGATATACCCTACGAGCAAAATGAGCGTGAAAACAAACATTTCTATCAAGATGAATGAATTAACAGCTAAGAACTTTTTATAGGCGATGGCCCAAGGCACAAAAAAGACCGCCTCCACATCGAAAAGCAAAAAGATAATCGCGACGATATAGAATTTCACCGACACACGTCGGCGAGCGTCGCCAACGGGGGGGACGCCGCATTCATATACGTCCATTTTCAGAACGTTCGGGTTCTTCGGTCCAAAAATATGGGTGATCACCAGAACGACTCCAGCGATTGTCATGCCGACACCCATTAAAATTAAAACGGGCACGTATGCACTCACATCGAACCCCTTTCCAAAAAATTTATGATCGTTAGATGGATATTATAAATAAATGGATGAACTTGGTATATTTTTGTTCGCGTACAAAATAAATACAAAAAACTCGATTTTTACCAAGTTAGCTTCGAAACAGATTCTGCCAACGCTCCGTGAAGGGTATTCCACGCCACTCCCAAAATCACGGTGGGTACCAACATGGCGATAACAACGAATCGGGCAGCGTTGGCGGACCCGCGAAATTCCTCGAGCTGGCGAATGGGATAAAATATTTCTTTAATCAGCTTCCCATAAGCAACCAAACCAATCACCCAATTCAGGACCACAACGCCGGCCAGCCAATACAGCTTTCCGTGAACAACCGCTCCCAGCAGTTCAAAACGGCTGGCGAACCCCGCGAATGGCGGCAACCCGGCCAAACTTAGTAAAAAAATACATGCAGCTACTCCGATAAGACCGTCACGCCAAACTAACCCTCTAAAAGACTCGAAGGACTCGCCCTGACTGGATTCAATTATGCGGTGCGTAACCGCGAAGATCCCAAAAAGCGCCACCCCAAAACTAGTTACTCCTGAAAGGATCGCCACAATCGCCCTTTGGTCCAACACTGCCATTCCGAGAAGAATGTAACCCACTTGAGCTACTGCACAGTAAGCCAAAAACCTTTTCACGTTGGACTGCCTAACCGAACCCAAAGTCCCCACGCTAATTGTTAAAGCACTGAGAATTGAAAAGAGCAGATCCCAGCGCACACTCGGAATAGGCGCCCATCCGCCATCCTGGGGAACTCCAAAAAGTTGTACACAAAATTTTAGCAGTAACGAAAGTCCACTAATAAAGGGTACTGCCAAGATAAATCCCGAAAACACCGTCGGCGCGCCCTGGCTTGCATCTGGAGCGAGCATTTGGAACGGGAACACCCAAGCCAATACCAACGGGCACAGCGCCAGAAAGGAAAATGTAACCAACGAAAACCCCGCTGCCGTGCCGCGCGACTCGAGCTGAGCGCGGATTTCAGGAATATAGAGGGAGTCGGTATGAAAAAACAACAAAGCCATGCCAAAAAGAAAAACGGCCAAAACGATCTGTGAGTGAAGAAAGTATTTTAATCCTGCTTCGCTGGAGGTTTTCGGCCGCGCTCTAAATGCCGTCAGCAAAGTTGCGGACAATATGCACATTTGAATGGCTACGTAAGCGGCCAATAGGTTTTGCGCCGACACGATGATCATAGACGAAAATAGCATCAGCAGAAGTAATGCGTAAAATTCGCCTCGGGTTTCAATTCGAATCTCTTTAGTCGAAGCCACCATGGGTACGGTGGCCAAACCGCACAACACCGCCATCGCCTTTAGGAACTGACTAACTGGGTCGATCATTAATGAATCCTGGGCCAATCGACTTGGCGCCAAATTCCAGGTCATTACCAAAACCACAAGCGCAGCAAAAATTCCGATAAAGGTCAAAAAGCCCGAAAGTTCCCGTGTCGAATTATCCTTATAAGCAAAAAACGTATCCGCCAATATCACAAGAACTGCCGTGAGCAGAATAATTGCCTCTGGAAGTACAGATAAATTCTGACTTAGATCACTGTTGAACATCTGTCTTACTTTCTTCTGGCGCATGGAGCGCTGATACCAATTTGGCCACAGTGTTTTCGGAGACCCGAATTAAATAACCTGGCGATACCCCGATAAAAATAATTAGAGCGACCATTGGCAACACAATGGCTTTTTCACCAAGACTCAGATCAAAAACTCTCTCCGAGTCATGACCTGGCTTGCCCAAAAACACCCTTCGATAGGCTCCCATCAAAAATCCAGCCGTCAACAATATGCCGAAAAGTCCAACTAGAGTTAGAACCGCCCGCTCCTTAAACGCTCCTAAGAAAATCAAAGTTCGAGGGCCAAAAAGACCAATGCCGGGAAACCCTATGGCGGCAAACACCACAAGCGCGAAAATTGCGCTAAACCACGGGGACTGTAGGACCAATCCACCTAAAGTTGCTTTTTCGTTGTCGGTTGTAAGACTAAAGTGGCCAACTCTCTGTCCAATCACACTAACCAGGTAAACCATCAGGGCATTAATGATTACTGAACAAATCAATGCGAGCATTGCACCGTGAAGTGCGTTCTGAGATATGACGGTTAATCCAAAAAAAACAAAACCAAATTGCCCGATCGTCGAATAGGCGAGCAGTCTTCGTAAATCTTTTTGGCCCAACGCACAAAAGGCCGAGTAGAGAATTGTGACCACTGAAATCACCGCTAACGCGTCTTTGAACCAAATTGTTGCTTCGGTAAAAAGACTATAATTTATCCGAATAAAGCCATAAATCGCCGCGGCCGGAACCGCAGAGCTTAACACCATTGCTACCGCGGGAGGAGCTTCACTCAATACTCTGGGCAACCATGCGTGCACCGGAACTAACGCCACACGAATTGCAAAACCGATAAACATTAACAAGTAAGCACTCTTTTCGAGATCCCATTCGCGATCCAGAAATAGAATCTTTGTTCCGTTTAATTTTTGATCATTCAGCGCTCCGAGGTCGAACGTATGCGGTTCGGCTGTGTAATATAGAAGCAACATACCCATAAGAATGAACACTGCCCCGATTAGCTGGTATACAACATATTCGGTAGCCGCTCGCTCGCGATCTTTCGCACCCCAAACACCGATTAGAAAATAGAGGGGCACGGATGCCATTAGAAAAAACACTAGAAACAAAAACAAATCCTGCGCAAGACACATTCCGAAAACCGTACTTTGTAAAAGCAGAAACAGCGCAAAATAACCTTTAGCCCCCGATATCTGATAGCCGGACTCCGAAAAAGATGCGGCACCACCTTTTATATATCGAAATTGTTTCGCGGCAAAAATGCTCAAAAAGAATATGAGTGCTACCAAACAGACTAGAAAGACATTTAGACCGTCGAGACCAACGTTATATGAAATATTTAAACTAGATACCCAACGATGCTGGCTCACAAACTGTAAGGTGTTACTCGAAAAATCAAACTCTACTAAACAGACCACACTCAACAAGAGTGCGCCGAGTGCAAAAACGCTGGCTACCAATCTATGAATCGGTCGATCCCCACTAGGTATTAGGCAGATTATAGCAGCTCCAACTATCGGAAGGAGGGTTAGGGTGCTCAAAAGATTATCGAATAACATGGGAATCCTTTCACTTACTGGTCAAGAAGATGATAGCCGCCGTCAATAATACCCCGAGAATAAAATAAAACTGCACCGCGCCATTGTGTACGAACTTCACTGCGGTTACGACGCCGTTTAAACTGCGTAGAATATTTTGAACAAATAATCTTTCGAGCACTCCGTGTTCCAAACGATGAAAAACATGGGTAACAACATTAAAAACTTTTTTGCCAACGGTTCGAAAAACACCAGTTTCTCCGGCCGTCTCACAAACTATTAAAATTCGACTGCCTAAAAATAATACTTTTTCGAAAAGTATCTCCAAATAACTGTACTCGCTGCCGACTTCACCAGCTATGGGCCTGCTCACTTTCAAGTTCCATCTTTCAACAAAGGCCGTACCTATTTTGGCATCACGATAAATCCAAAATATTGCGACCACGAAACCAACGAATACTTCTCCAATCACCAACGAGAGCGGAAGAATGTCCTCTGGGGAAAATTGCAGTAAATCGATGGGAAGTAACGCTACCGGCAGAAAAAATAGTACGACTCCAATTTGATACGTAGTGATGTTTTCAGAATTCGATAGACTCGCCAGACGAACTCGGCCCCAAATGGAAAACGAATACAAAAGACCTATAAAGACAGCAAAAGCCAAAAGGATTTGACCCAACAATGGGTCCGCTGAAAGAGCCAGCAAACTTCGATACCACTCAAACTTGGACCATCCAGTTCCAAAAAAAGGAACACCCACAGTCACCAGTCCTAGGGAATATTGGGCCCAGAGGGGATAGGATGCGAGAAGTGCGCTTTCGGTAGAAATTACAGTCCAGTGCAAAACCATCCACGCTAACAGCGTGAACCCTGCAGCCGCTATAACCATTTCGGAGGAAGACGCCGAACCCACCGCGATCATCGCCAAAGCGATAGACGAGAAGTAGGTCTGTAAATAGCAAACAAAACTACTGTCATCTCTGCTGGCAATTTTGGACAGAACAACTATCAGAGCTGAGGCAAGACCTACTATCGCTGCGACGGTCTGAATCTGTGAATGAGTGAACAGTACCCCGAATTTATGAAACAATATTCCCAGGGGAAGCATTTGATAAAATATCGCAGTTAGTACCCCGGGCCCGCGAGCCGACGCCTGATGCGCTACGGTTTTCGTCACTGGCAGTAAAGATTGTCTAAAAATGATGCCAACCAAAAGTGCGATACTGCCCCAAAGCGGCATTCGTGACGCGACTTCCGGAGTAATCTCCGCCAATTTTCCACTTGGCACAAACCCGCTCAACGCCAGAGCAGCTACACACAGAATTGATTCGCCAACCACCGAAGTCACAAAAAAACGATATGTTCGGGTGGATTTAATATCGAGGTTTGACCGCCCTACATAAACCGTTAAAAGGGAACCAATAATAAAAAACGACCACCCACCACAAAATGTCAGCACGTTTCCAGCAGCAGAGGTAAGTAAAAAGCCCATTGAAAAAAATGGCATCGCCATTTCGGGGCCCGATTCTATCGTCCTCTCGTTAGAATCTCGAATGGCCCTTATTCTTAAAATTAAGAAATGAATATTCAGTAAAAATACAGCTGCAGCTGACGCTAAAAACCAAAACTTTTCTCCTACACCTAAATTAAGGTTAATGAACAAGTTTTGATCTGGGCCGGGGGAAAACCAGCTAAACTCCCAGTTCCAGACTTCGCCGGAGGACATCAATACGACAGCCCAAACTACCCCTGAGAAACCTAATGCACTCATGATTACAGCTGGTAATCCAGGAATCCACTTCCCTTTAGGAGCGAAGAGCTGAATAAGAATACCCGCGAAGGCAGCGGCTAATGATAAAAAATATGGGGTCGATAGCATTATTCTCTTAACTCCACGGCATCGTTTATATTGCTGCGTTTCACGGCTCTAAACCTAGAAAAGAAAATAATGTAACCCAAAACCGAACTCATACTCATAGACACGGTTACAATTAACGCAAAAATCTGTGCAGTATTTCTAGCTGTCTCGCTGGCTGTTCCAATTGCACATATGGCCAATACCGCGCCAGCAGCCGCGGTTTGAAGTGCCGCGAACAACACAACAAGATTTGTTCTGAAAAGCGCACCGCCTATTCCTAATCCCAATAAAATTGCCGCCAAAACTAGAATGTCATTTACGTTAGGACTCATTGCTACTCCGTTGCCCATCAATTCTTCGCCGCAATGTAGAGGCCCCTATCACCACGATTAAAATCAAAAACCCAATAAGATGTAGCACGATGGAGTGCTCTCCGAGCAGTTGCTTTCCTAGGGCTTCCATCGGAATGCCCGGATCAAAACTACTTCGATCTAGTGCTAAGCCCTGTCTCTTAATCGCCCATAGAAAACCAAAACCAAAGCCACCACCAACAAAAAGTCCTATATAATTTGCAAACTTTTTAGTGCCTTCAGATTTTTGAAAACCGTTGGAAAGATCGCCGACCAACGCGCTTGAAAACGAGAGAAACAGAACGGTCGCAATAGCAGACCAGGAAAAAAATATTAAAGAAATGGCGCGATAGCCCAAATAAAGCATTATTCCCGACAAGGAAACGTTCAACACGAATAACGCAAAGGAGATTCGGTATAAATTCTTTGAGAATAAAAGATAAACCGCACAAAAAAGAGTGGTGGCAAACAACAAATAGAGCAATAGACCCAAAAGTGTCATGAGCCCTCCAGTCGTCGCTTGATTTCTGCACTAATCGGGCTCAACTCATTCACAGCAGCTTCTTCGGCTTTAGCTTCTTTAGCCTGTTGTTCTCTGTTCCATGCGTCTTTCATATTTTGAGTAACCCAGCCGCGCCCAAAACCCATTACTAACGAATCAAGTTTTTCCGTCGAAGCTTCGTACTCCTTGGTGTGAATTAAACTTCCTGTGGGACAGGACTCAACACACATTCCACAAAAAATACACTTAGAATGATCGATATCAAAGACTGAAACCCAACTCAAACTGCGATCGGGGCCAACTTCGGTTTCGATTTCTATACAATTTACCGGACAAACGTCGGCGCAGTAACGACACCCTGAACATTTCTCAATATCGTTTTTTAAGATTCCCCTAACTTTGGCGGGTAAATCTTCCGGCATTCGGGCGCTGACTCGATCCGGGTACTGTTCGGTGTTTTCTCGATACTCACTCCGATAGCCAAATAGATAGGGAAATGTGACTCGCAAAACACGATACGCGGTTGCGAGATTCTTTCTAACTCCGAAAAATACTCTACCTTGAGCTAAAGCCACCAACGCACCCCTTCTCCTCTAGATACAGCTAACCAAAGCAAGGTGATAGCAACTCCTGCAAAGCCTGCGGGCAATAACAAGTACCAGCTTAAATTTGATATCTGTTTCAGTCGCGCGCTCGGCATAGACCAACGGAACCAAATCATCACGAAAGTTACGAACATTGTTTTAGTAAAGAAAATGCAGGCTTCTACAATATTGGCAGCCCGTCCGAAGGATTCCAAAGAAAAAGGGGCCCGCCAAGCACCTAAATAAACCGTTACAATCAAGGCTGCTGCTAGAAATAAGGAAAACACCTCTATCTGCTTGAGAACAAAATACCTGCGCCCTTCGAATTCCGAAATGACTTCCGATTTCACAGACGTGCTTTCAAAGAACAAATTACTTGGCGCGCGACCGTGCCAAATAAAAAGCGCTACCGCAAAGGAAGCAAAAGAAAAAAAGCTGCCCGGACCATTGAAAACCATCCATTCCCACGGCATTCCGCCCTGGGCCAAAGCTATATTCTGTAGGTCCAACGACCCCACTAACAACGCAGGCGAAACCAAAGCGAGCGTCAATGGCACTAAAAAATAACCGATAACGCTTAACATATTAAAAGCCGAAACGGTCGACCAGGCATTCGCGGTTTTGTAAGCCGACCAAAAAAGAAATAACCTCGAAACCACCAACGCTACCACTACGAACAAAGCGCTTAAATCAACATTCGAGTACAACCACTGAGAAGAGACGGGCACATTGATGGCGGCAAAAACCAGAAAAGCTATTGCCATAGATATGGTGACGAAAAAAAAGCAGACACTCGTCGCGTGAGATTAGGGG